>JANXZN010000118.1 GCA_025355545.1 Rhizobacter sp. | reverse complement strand
AGCCAGACGCACGCTCGTCAGCTTGGAGCGAATCAGCTCGTCGAGCACCTCGCGCTCTTCGTCCGACAGCACAATCTCAGGGGCAACTCGCACTCTCGTTCTCCACACCAGTCTGTAGTAGATCATTGGTGTGGCAGGGTTCGTTTACGTTCCCTCAAGATTGCATCACTGCACTAGCTCTTGAAGGAATCGACATGACGATCCCGCTCCGCGGGCCGCTGCGCGACGACGCGCTGCAAGGCAAGCGCATCCTGATCACCGGCGGCGGCACCGGCCTGGGCAAGGAGCTCGCGCGCAGCTTCGTCGCCCACGGCGCGTCGGTGCACATCTGCGGCCGGCGCGAAACGGTGCTGCAAGACGCGGTCGCCGAACTGCGCGCACAGGCCGCGCACGGCGGCAGCATCGAGCACCACCTCTGCGACGTGCGCAGCGCCGAGCAGATGGAGGCGATGGTCGAGCGCATCTGGCAGGGCGGCGCACTGACCGGCCTGGTCAACAACGCCGCGGCCAACTTCATCTCGCCGTCGATCGAGATCAGCCCGCGCGGCTTCGAGGCGGTGCGCTCCACCGTGATGGACGGCGCGCTCTACGCCACCCTCGCCTGCGGCCGGCGCTGGATCGCGCAGGGCCTGCCGGGCTCGGTCGTCAGCATGCTGGTGACCTGGGTCTGGACCGGCTCGCCGTTCGTGCTGCCTTCGGTGATGGCGAAGACCGCGGTGCACGCGATGACGATGTCGCTGGCGGTCGAATGGGGCCGCCACAACATCCGCGTCAACGCGGTCGCACCGGGGCCGTTCCCGACCGAGAGCGCGTGGGAGAAGCTCGCGCCGATCCCGAAGGCGAACGTCGGTGCGGCCTCGAGCGAGAAGGTGCCGATGGGCTGCTACGGCCAGATGGACGAGCTGTGCACCCTGCTGATGTTCCTGCAGTCCGACGGACTGCGACTACCTCACCGGCCAGAACATCGCGATCGACGGCGGCCACCACCTCGCCGCGCCGAGCACCTTCGCCGAGATGAATGCATTGACGCCGGCGGACTGGGCCGAGGCGAAGCGCATCGTGCGCGCCGGCGCCGAGCAGGAGAAGTCGCAGCGCAGCTGACCATTCCCGGGCTGCCACTGGTCCTGTTCGGCCACAGCATGGGCTCGTTCGCGGTGCAGCAGTGCCTGCTCGATCACCGCGAGCCCGGCCAGCGCCGGCCGACCCCGTCGCCGCCCACGCCTGCGCGCGCCTTTGCCCGACATGCGCCCCACAGAGGCGATGCCTGAGGTTGTCTCTTTGAGGAGCGCTACTGGTACCGCGACGGCGACCGCAGCCGCAACCACGATCACGATCACGATCACGATCACGATCACGATCACTATCACGACGGTCGCGCCGACGGGTAGGCGGCGCCGGCGCGAATCGCCGCGCCAATTCCATGCGCGCCGACGGGTGCCGCGGCCAGCGTCGATTGGGCACATGACCGACACGACCCGCCCCGCCGTGCTTGACCTGATCGACAACACGCCGATGGTGCCGGTGACGCGCTTCGACACCGGCAAGTGCACGCTGTTGCTCAAGCTCGAATCGCGGAATCCCGGCGACTCGATCAAGGATAGCGTCGGCGTGGCGATGATCGAGGCCGCCGAGCGCGATGGCCGCCCGCGCGCCGGCGGCAAGGTGGTCGAGGCGACCGCCGGCAACACCGGGCTGGGCCTGGCGCTGGTGGCGCGTGCGAAGGGCTACCGTGTCGTGCTGGTCGTTCCCGACAAGATGTCGCCCGAGAAGGTGCTGCACCTGAAGGCACTCGGCGCCGAGGTTCATTCGACGCGCAGCGACGTTGGCAAGGGGCACCCCGACTACGACCAGGACATCGCGGCGCGACTCGCGCGCGAAATCCCCGGCGCGTTCTTCGCCGACCAGATCAACAACCCGGCGAACCCGCTGGCGCACGAGACCGGCACCGCGCCCGAGGTCCGAGCCGAGGCGCCCGCGCACATCGTCAGAATCGATGCCTTCGATTTCGGGCCAGCCGTGGTCGTCCTCGACCCGTGCGGCGTGGCCCCCGATCGAGGCAGGCGTGGGCGCGAGCACAGGCCGGACGTGACGCAGGATCGTGCACACGAGGCCTTGCGCGTCGAACGGCTTGCTGACGAAGTCGTCCATGCCCGATCGCCACAGGCCGGCCTGCGCGGCGGCGAGAGCTTGCATCAAATCAATAGTTCCGGTATTCTTGAATCATGGATGAACAAGTCGTCGTCATATCCCTCGCTGCACTGGCGCAGCCGCTGCGCCTCAAGGTATTTCGTGCGCTCGTCGTCACGGGCGACGCGGGCATGACCCCGGGGACGATGGCCGAAGGTCTGGACATCCCGCCCAACACGCTGTCCTTCCATCTCAAGGAACTGGCTCACGCCGGCCTGGTGACACAGGAGCGCGCAGGCAGAAACATCATCTATCGGGCCGCCTACGGCCACATGAACGAGTTGCTCGGCTATCTGACTCAGAACTGCTGCCAGGGCGAGGCCTGTGCCGTCACCGAGGGCGCCGCGTGCGTCAGCTGTTGAGCTCGGTTGTCCCTGCCCCCACCTTGCCAAGAGCGGGGACAAGTTCAGCCACGACCGCGCCCCGCCGCTGTCGATCGTGATCACGGTGTGCGACCACCGATGAACACCACCACCTTGCCTGCAATCGCCGCCGTGCCGGCGCCAATGAGTGCCTTCGAACGCTCCCTGACCGTCTGGGTCTTCCTCTGCATCGTCATCGGGATCGCGCTGGGGCAGATGCTCCCCGGCCCGTTCCAGGCCATCGGCCGCATGGAGATCGCCAAGGTCAACCTGCCGGTCGGCCTGCTGATCTGGGTGATGATCATTCCGATGTTGCTGAAGGTCGACTTCGCGTCACTCTCGCAAGTCAGGCAGCATTGGCGCGGCATCGGTGTCACGCTGTTCGTCAACTGGGCCGTCAAGCCGTTTTCGATGGCACTGCTGGGGTGGATCTTCATCCGCCACGTGTTCGCGCCTTACCTGCCTGCCGGCCAGGCCGACAGCTATATCGCCGGGCTGATCCTGCTGGCCGCCGCGCCCTGCACGGCGATGGTTTTCGTCTGGAGCCGCCTCACCGGCGGTCACCCGCTGTTCACGCTGTCGCAGGTCGCGCTCAACGACACCATCATGGTGTTCGCCTTCGCGCCCATCGTCGCCCTGCTGCTGGGTCTCTCGTCGATCATCGTTCCGTGGGACACGCTGATCACGTCGGTGCTGCTGTACATCGTCACCCCGGTCCTGGTCGCGCAGCGCTGGCGCAGCGCGCTGCTCAAGCCTGGGCCGCCCGCCTTCGATGCGGCGCTGGCGAAGATCGGCCCCTGGTCGATCGCCGCGTTGCTCGCCACGCTGGTGCTGCTGTTCGCCTTCCAGGGCAAGGCCATCCTCGACCAGCCGCTGGTCATCGCGATGCTCGCGGTGCCGATCCTGATCCAGGTGTTCTTCAACTCGGGGCTGGCCTACTGGCTTAATCGCCGGCTCGGCGAATCGCACAGCGTGGCCTGCCCTTCCGCGCTGATCGGCGCGAGCAATTTCTTCGAGCTGGCGGTGGCCGCGGCGATCAGCCTGTTCGGCTTCGAGTCCGGGGCGGCGCTCGCGACCGTCGTCGACGTGCTGATCGAAGTGCCCGCCATGCTGCTGGTCGTCAAGCTTGTCAACGAGAGCAAGGGCTGGTATGAAGCCGGGCTGAAGTCATGAAGCACGCTGCCATCACGATCTATCACAACCCCGACTGCGGCACGTCGCGCAACACGCTGGCGCTGATCCGCAACAGCGGCGTCGAGCCGGCGATCGTCGAGTACCTGAAGACGCCACCGGGTCGCGCCAGGCTGGTCGACCTGATCGCGGCGATGGGAGTGCCGGTACGCGCTGTGCTGCGCCGCCAGGGCACGCCCAGCGACGAGCTGGCGCTCGACGACCCGAAGTGGACCGACGATCAACTGGTCGACTTCATGGTCGCGCATCCGATCCTGATGAACCGGCCCATCGTCGTCACGCCACTGGGCACGCGCCTGTGCCGCCCGTCGGAGCTGGTGCTCGACATCTTGCCATCACCGCAGCTTGCGCCGTTCGCGAAGGAAGACGGCGAGCCGGTCATCGACGCGAAAGGTCGCCGTGTCGCTTCTTGATCTGAGTCTGCCCAACGTCGATGCCACGCTGTTCGACAAGCCGAACGGCACGCGCTTGAGGGGTGGCTGCGAATCGACGCACGCGCCGCGCTTCCTGCTGCTCTACGGCTCGTTGCGCGAGCGCTCCTACAGCAAGCTGCTGACGCTCGAAGCAGCGCGCCTGTTGATGGCGATGGGCGGCGACGTGCGGGTGTTCGATCCCGCCGGCCTGCCTCTGCCCGACGCCGCCCCGGACACCCACCCCAAGGTGCACGAACTGCGTGAAGCCGCCACCTGGGCCGAAGGCATGGTCTGGACATCACCGGAACGCCACGGCGCGATGAGCGGCATCATGAAGGCGCAGATCGACTGGATTCCGCTGAGCATCGGTGCGGTCCGGCCGACGCAAGGCAAGGCGCTGGCGGTGATGCAAGTGTCGGGCGGCTCGCAATCGTTCAATGCGGTCAACCAGCTGCGCGTGCTGGGGCGCTGGATGCGCATGATCACGATCCCGAACCAGTCGTCGGTGCCAAAGGCGTTCCTCGAATTCGACGAAGCCGGGCGCATGAAGCCTTCGGCCTACTACGAACGGGTCGTCGACGTGATGGAAGAGCTGATGAAGTTCACGCTGCTGACGCGCGACGTGGCGCCGTACCTGGTCGACCGCTACAGCGAACGCAGGGAAAGCGCGGACGAACTGTCCAGGCGGGTCAACCAGCGGGCGATCTGACCCGTGGAGCCGACCGCACCGTCGACGCTTCGTCCCGAGGCCGCGCAATGAAAACAACATGGGTTCGCGAAGTTTCCTCTGCCACCGGCCGACATCGTGCCCCGCGCCGAGCTGGAAACCGACCTTTCATCGGCCCTGTTGTTTGGTATTGAAGAAAGTCCATGCACCGGAGAAGCATGTTGGTGGCGGGGACATCGCTGCCGGGCGTCGACGGCGCAGTCGCCGAGACCGGGCCGCACACCTCGGCGACCTTGGCACCGAGCTCGCTGAATCGCTTGGCAGCCTTGCGCACCTGTGCATCCAGTTCCGGCATCGAGTTCGGCCAGCCGAAGTCCTCGGACACGATGCCGATCTTCAGGCCCTTCACACCGGCCTTCATCAACTCGGTGTAGGGCTGCGCTTCGCGGCAGGCGTGCTGGCGCGGGTCGAGCCCGTCGGGCCCGGTCAGCACCTCGAGCATCAGCGCGTTGTCGCTGACGTTCGCGGTGATCGGGCCGGTGTGGTCGATCGTCAGCTCGATCGGCATGATCTTGGTATACGGCACCAGCCCGTGCGACGCCTTCATGGCGTAGACGCCGCAGTACGAGGCCGGAATCCGCACCGAGCCGCCCCGATCACCCCGATCGCCAGATCGACTTCACCGGCCGCGACCAACGCCGCACAGCCCGACGGCGAACCGCCGGCCGAGTAGCCCATGCGGCGCGGGTTGTGCCCCGGCCCCGACGAACTCGTGTGCGAGCCCCCCGAGAAGCAGAAGTGTTCGCACACCGCCTTGCCGGCGATGGTGGCGCTGGCGTCGAGCAGGTATAAGGCAACGAAGAGTTTGGCAACGAACTGAGAGTTGAATCGGATTGCAGATCAGCCGACATGCAGGCTCCGCACACGGATGCCCGATTTCACGCCCTCGAACCACAGCAGGCTCAGGACCGCCATGCCGAGGGCAGCGAACAGCAGGATCGGCGTCGGCGTCACGAAGGAGAACAGCCGACTGACCGCGGGCACGCTGAGCACAACACCCAAAACGGCCAGCGTGCCGACGGCGATCCAGCCGAACTGCCCGTTGGACGCGGCACTGCCGCTCCAGACGGTGCGGCTCCATGACCGGTTGGTATGGATCAGCGCGAGGTTGGCCAGCACCAGCAACACGAAGGTCAGCGCCCGCGCCATGTCGTCGCGGCCGGCATCCGATGGCGCGGCGAGCCGTGCGCCCGCATAGGTCGCCAGCAACAGCACGAGCAAGCCCATGCCCTGCCACAGACCGCGCATCATCACGGCGCCGTCGAACAGGCGCTGGTCCGGCCGACGCGGCGGTACCTTCATCGCATCCGGCTCCAGCGGCTCGGCCTCGAACACGACCGAGCAGGCCGGGTCGATGATCAGTTGCAGGAACAGGATGTGCACCGGCATCAGCAGCATCGGCCAGCCGAAGAGCACCGGAAGAATCGACAAGCCGATGATCGGCACGTGCACGGCCACCACGAACACGATCGCCTTGCGCAGGTTGGCGAATACGCAGCGACCATAGCGAACTGCTGTCACGAGCGATGCGAAGTCGTCGTTGAGCAAGACCAGCGCAGCAGCCTGGCGCGCCACCTCGGTGCCGCGGGCGCCCATGGCCACACCGATGTCGGCCGCCTTCAGCGCGGGCGCGTCGTTGACACCGTCGCCGGTCATCGCGACCACGTCGCCGCGCGCACGGAAGGCGCGCACAAGTCGCAGTTTCTGGTCGGGCTGAACGCGGCAGAAGATGTGCGTCGCGACAAGTCGCGCGTCGAGCTCGGCGTCACTCAAGGTGGAGAGTTCGGTTCCTGTGATGACCGGCGCATCGGTGCTCAGACCCGCCTGCTTTGCCACCGAGATCGCCGTGGCCGGATGGTCGCCGGTCATCATCACCACGCGGATGCCGGCGGCCTGGCATTCGGCGATGGCCTGCGGCACGTCGGGACGAACCGGGTCTTCGAGCCCGACCAGGCCGAGGAACTGGAAGTCGAAGTCGTGCTGCAGACCGGGCAGCACGCCGGCAGCGAAGGTCGCCTGTGCCACGCCGACCACACGCAGCCCGTCTGCGGCCATCGCCAAGACCTGATCGGCGATCAGGGCGCTGCGCTCGGCAGCCAGATGGCACAGATCGACGATGGCTTCGGGTGCGCCCTTCGCGGCGATCAGGCGCTCCCGCCGATCCGGAGATTCCCAGACACGCGACATCGCCAGCATCTCGGGCGACAAGGGGTAGTCGTCGATCAAGGTCCAGTCGGTGTGCAGGTGCTCGGTGTGCGCCAACAGGCGCTGCCCAGCCTCGCCGATGGCCGACTCCATCGGATCGAACGCGCGGCGGTGGCTGGCGAGGACCGCGTACTCCAGCACCCCGTGGAGTTCCTCCCGCAGGGGCGCAGCGCCCGCCTTCGCGCTGTCGCGCACCGAGTCATGGACCGCCTCTTCGGACCACAGGCGCCTGACCGTCATGCGGTTGGCCGTCAGCGTGCCGGTCTTGTCCACGCACAGTACGGTGGTCGCGCCGAGCAGTTCGACGGCCGGGATGCTGCGCGCCAGCACCTTCTCGCGCGCGAGCCGCCAGGCGCCCAGCCCCAGGAACAGCGTCAGCACCACCGGCAATTCCTCTGGCAGGATCGCCATGGCCAGCGTGAGGCCGGCGAGCAGCCCGTGGAGCCAGTTGCCGAGCAGCCATCCGTAGGCGATGGCGAGCGCGGCCGCCAGCGTCAGGCCGACGATGGCAATCCGCTTGACGACGCGGCGCGTCTCGCGCTGGATCGGCGTGGACTCCACCTTGATCCCGGCCAGTGACTGGCCGATGCGACCCAGCGCACTGCGCTCGCCGGTGGCCGTGACCCGGCCCCGCGCGGTGCCGCGTGTGACCAGGGTGCCGGAGAACGCCTGCGCCTGGTCCGCGTCGGTCGGTCCGGGTGCACCAAAGGCCGCTGCACCCGCGAGCGAGGCGGCCTGCTTGGTCACCGGGGCCGACTCCCCGGTCAGCAAAGACTCGTCGATCGCGAGGTTGGCGCAGGCCATGAGCGACAGATCGGCCGGCACCCGGTCGCCTTCGGCCAGCATCACGACATCGCCCACCACCAGGTCGCGAGCTGCAATGCTGCGCACCGTCCCGCCGCGGAACACCACGGCCTGGGGGCTCGACAGATCGCGCAAGGCATCGAGCGACCGCTCGCTGCGCCGCTGCTGGACGAAGCTGATGCCCATCACGACGAAGACGAAGCCCAGCAACATCAGGGCCTCTTGAATGTCGCCCAAGGCCATGTAGAGGGCACCGCACGCCACCAGCAACAGGAACATCGGCTCGAAGGCGACCTCACGCACCAGCCGCAACACGCTGCGTGGGCGCGAGACCGGCAACTCGTTCGGGCCGCCCTGCACAAGGCGCTGTTGTGCGTCGCCCTCGCTCAGCCCTTCGGGTGGTGCCGGCGCCTGCGAAGGAGGCAGCCCGGCGTTCATCCCGATCC
The DNA here is from genome assembly GCA_025355545.1 of Rhizobacter sp. GTDB lineage: Bacteria > Pseudomonadota > Gammaproteobacteria > Burkholderiales > Burkholderiaceae_C > LMDS01. The sequence goes on along the minus strand of JANXZN010000118.1, from coordinate 9,259 downwards.
CGGCGTGACCGGCACCGCATGGTCCAGATCGGGCCGGCGCCAGGGATCGACGTGCGTCATGAGGTTCAGCACCCGGTGCCGCTCCAGCACGCGCTGGCGGGCCTCCACCGCAATGTCATGCCCGGCCTCGACGCTGATGTCCGCATCGACTTCGATGTGCGCGTCGACCACGATCATGTCGCCCATCTTGCGGGTGCGCACGTCGTGCACGCTTCGAACGCCGGGGGTCTGGCCCAAGGTCTGGCGAATCGCTGCGACCTCCTGCTCGTCGACCGAACGGTCCATCAAGTCGTGCAAGGCATCCCAGCCGAAGCTCCATCCCATCTTCGACACCATGAAGCCGACGATGAGCGCCGCGATCGGGTCGAGGATCGGATACCCGGACAGGTTGCCGATGATGCCCAGACCCACCACGAGCGAAGAAGCCGCATCGGAACGCGCATGCCACGCGTTGGCGACCAGCATGCTCGACTTGGCGCGTTTGGCGACGGACAGCATGTAGCGGAACAAGAGCTCTTTCGCGACCAGTGCGCCGCCGGCCACCCACAGCGCGGCGACGTGGACTTGCGCCACGGTCTCGGGCGCTTCGAGCTTGCGGAATGCCGACCACAGCATGCCCAGGCCGACGGCCAGCAACAACCCGCCCAGCACCAGTGATGCGGCGGTCTCGAAGCGCTGATGACCGTAGGGGTGGTCTTCGTCGGCGTCTTTCTTCGCGTGATGGCCGGCGAACAACACGACGAAGTCGGCGACCAAGTCAGACAGCGAATGAATGCCGTCCGCCACCAGGCCCTGAGACTTGGAGAGGATGCCGACGGTGACCTGGGTGATCGTCAGGCAGACGTTCACGCCCACGCTGACCCAGGTGCTGCGAGTGCCGGCTGCGGCGCGCTCGGCGGGCGTGTGTTGCGGATCTTCTGGATCGTCGGCGAAGTCGTCGAGATTCATTTCACGAGCACGACCGGCATGCCGGTCATCGTGAGAACCCGCTGGGCGACCGAGCCGAGCAACAGGTCGGCGATCGCGCCGCAGACTTTCGCGCCGAGCGCGATCAGATCGAACTTGCCGGCCTTCGCACAGCGGACGATCTCCTGCGCGACAGGGCCGGTGCGAACCTCCATGTCGTGCTTGACGCCGGCCGAATCGAGCCGTTTCCTCGTCGGCTTGAGTTCTTTCTCGCTGAGCTCCCGCAAGTCGTCCGCAACCGCGTCTTTGCCCACGAATGCCTTGGCATGCCGGAGACCGACGTCGTCGTGCACGCTGATCAGCGTGATGGAGTTCAATGTGGACGAAAGCGACCACAGCAACTCGACGGCGTACTTGACGGCGTGCAAAGCCGGCTTGGAACCCTCGGTGGCGACAGGAATTTTCATGGGTGGTCTCGTGTCAGGCAACGCGCAGTTTCAATCACGACTCGGGAGCATGCGCTGCAACGTGTTGTCCCGAACGACGTAGTGATGAAACAGCGCAGCCGCCGCGTGCAGACCGATGAGGACATAGAAGACGGTGCCGCCGGTCTCATGGAGTTGCTTGGCCCAGTCGGCGACAGACTTGCTCTCGCCGACGAGCGGCGGCAACTGCAATCCGAAGAACGGAACGACCTTTCCCTCGGCGCTGAGGGTCAGCCACCCCATGAGCGGCATGCCGATCATCAACGCATACAGAGCGAAGTGCATCAGCTTCGCGAAGAGGCTCTGCCACTTCGCCGGATCAGGCTCGATGCGGGGCACGGTGCCGATGAAATGCACCGCCACTCTGACGAAGACCAGCACAAGAACGGACAGCCCCAGCATGAAGTGCCAGGTCTTCAAGCCCTCGCGGACGTCGCTTCCCTTCGGGAAGTTGCCGCGCAACTCGATACATGCATACACCGCGGCAATTAGCAGCAGCATCAGCCAATGAAGCCCGATGGACAACGATCCATAGCGGCTCGCAGTGTTGCGCCAGCTCATCGCCGGGCGCCCAAGCTCAGTCAACCGCGCTTGTCTGTCAGTATTCATGGGTTGCCTTTGAATGATTGCCACCCCTGGCCTTGTCCGGATTCGACACCTGCGTCAGCGGACACAACTTCTGCCGCGAGACCCAGTTCATCACTGGGAGGGCCCAGCGAGTTTGATCTGACTCAAGGCAGGCGGCGTTGAAAGCGAAAGCAAGGTGCTGGCGTTCACGTTATGTGCCTGGCCGTCGCTATGTCGATCCCCCGTTCTTCACCGGGGTGGCCGCCCAGGCTGTACGGGATCGACCAGAAGGCAACCAGGACGACCGGAACGAGCGCGGCGGCAACGGCCCCGATGACCTGGCGAACGAACACCCGCAGCGATGAATCCATCGAAGAACCTCTGAGCAAGAGTGGATCGGCGACTTGATCTTCGTGGCCACGCCTTAAGGGCACCTGAGCGGGGAGTGACACCGGCGATAAGAAAACGCTAAGGCGTCGCAGCCACCATGGCGATGAAGGAGTTGCCATGAACCACTCGATTTTCTTGCGGTGCCTGCTCGCCGCACTCGCGGCCGCCGCGGGCCTGGCGCAATCAGCGCTGGCGGTCACGCCCGCCGAACTTTTGAGCGCTTACAGCGCGCAAACCGGCGCCGCCGCTCAACCAGCACGTGGTCAGCAGTTTTTCAACGTCACGCACGGTCGCGAATGGAGTTGCGCGTCATGCCACGGCGCGATGCCGGTACAGGGCGGCAAGCATGCGGGTACGGGCAAACCCATCGGCGCGATGGCTCCCGCCTTCAACCCCGATCGATTTACCGACGCGGCCAAGACCGAAAAGTGGTTCCGCCGCAATTGCAACGACGTCATGGGCCGCGAATGCACGGCCGCCGAGAAGGCCGATGTGCTGAGCTGGCTGCTGACGCTCAAGCCGTGATGCACCCGCCAACTGCAGCTCATCGAAAGCTCACCATGTCCAATGACCATCCTTGCTCCCCCACCCTCGCCATTTTGGCGCTGACAGCCGCCCTGGGGATCGGCCTTTGCCAAAGGGCCGCAGCCGATGACGGCAAGGGCGCCGCGCAGGTTCCTCTGCTGCCGAGCTACAAGACCGAATGCGCTGCGTGCCATGTGGCCTACCCGCGCGGCATGCTGCCAGCCACCTCGTGGCAGCGCCTGATGACCCATCTGCCGAAGCACTTCGGCATCGATGCGTCGCTCGACCCCTCGGCGGTGAAGGAACTGTCGACCTGGCTGAACGCGAATGCGGCCACGGACCGTCGGGCACCCGAGCCGCCACCCGAGGACCGCATCACCCGTTCCGCGTGGTTCACGCGCCAGCACGATGAGGTGCCCACGGCGACCTGGAAGCGCGCATCCAACTGCGCTGCCTGCCACACCGGCGCCGATCGAGGAGATTTCAATGAACGCAGCGTCCGAATCCCGCGCTGAGTCGCCCACCTTGCCCGAGCCGGCCCGCAAGGTGCTGGTGTGGGACGCTCCGGTTCGCGTCTTCCATTGGCTGATGGTGTTCAGCTTTGCCGGCGCCTACCTGACGGCCGAGAGCGAACGCTGGCGTCTGCTGCACGTCTCTTTGGGCTACACGATGACCGGGCTCGTGGCGTTCCGCATCGTCTGGGGCCTGCTCGGCACACGCCCTGCGCGCTTCTCGGACTTCGTGCGCGGCCCCGCCGCCGTGGCACGCTACCTGGGCGCGATGCTGCGCGGCCGGCCGAAACGCCATGTCGGCCACAACCCCCTCGGGGCGCTGGCCATCGTCGCCTTGTTCGGGTTGACGCTGACGATCGCCGCCTCCGGCTGGGCCGTGTTCAACGATGCGGTCGGCGAGTGGCTGGCAAGTGCTCACGAGTTCGCGGCCAATGCGATGCTGGCGGTCATCGTCATCCACATCGCCGGCGTCCTGCTGGCCAGCAAGTTGGGCCACGAGAACCTGATCGGCGCGATGATCACGGGCCGCAAGCTCGGAACGCCCGAAGACAGTGTTCGCAGCGCCTGGCGCAGCGTCGCGACACTGATGCTTGCGGCGGTGCTCGGCTTCTGGTGGCTGCAGTGGCAAACGGCGCCCGCTGCGGGTGGCATGGCCGGCCAGGCCGCTGCGTCCACCGCCAAGCACACGGAGCGCGACGACGATTGACGGCGGACAGCACGGCACACCGCGCCCACGCGTCACACTCCAGCGATGCGCATCCTGCTTGCCGAAGACGATCCACTGCTCGGTGACGGGCTGCGCGCCGGCCTGCGCCAGCTCGGCTTTCTGGTCGACTGGGTGCGAGACGGCGGGGCCGCGGAGCGTGAGCTGCGCGCCCACCCCTACGCCGCGGCGGTGCTGGACCTGGGGCTCCCGCTGAAAGACGGCATGGCCGTGCTGGAGGCGGTTCGGCGGGCTGGTGTGTCATTGCCCGTTCTGGTGCTGACCGCGCGCGACGCCGTGCCCGACCGCATCCGCGGCCTCGATGTCGGGGCCGACGACTACGTCGTCAAGCCGGTCGACCTACGCGAGCTCGGCGCACGGCTGCGCGCCCTGGTGCGGCGCTCGCATGGCCAGCCGCAGGAGTGCCTTCGCGCACAAGACGTCGTGCTGGACCCTGCGGCTCGCTCGGTGCTGCAAGCGGGTGCGCCGATCACGTTGTCGGCGCGCGAGTTCGACCTGCTGCACGCGCTGATGCTCAACGTCGGGCGCGTGCTGTCACGCGAGCAACTCGAGCAACACCTGTACAGCTGGGGGCAGGAGGTCGACAGCAACGCGGTCGAGGTGCACATCCACCACCTGCGCCGCAAGATCGGCGGCACACTGATCCAGACCGTGCGCGGCGTGGGCTACATGCTGCAGCGCGAGGGGCACTCGCCGTGATGCGCATGCTGCGGCTGCCCCGCTCGCTGCAAGGTCGACTCCTCGTGCTGGTGCTCGGGCTGGTCGTTTCGGTCTGGCTGGTGACTGCCATGACGACCTGGTTCGACGCCCGCCACGAACTCGACGAGTTGCTCGACAGCCACCTGGCGCAGGCGGCCGCCTTGTTGGTGGTGCAGCAGTCTCATGAAGCCGGGGAAGAAGAGTACGAGGTCGATTCGCCCACCTTGCATCGCTACGCACCCAAGGTCGCGTTCCAGGTCTTTCACGAGGGCCGGCTGGCGTTGCGCTCGGCCAATGCGCCGGCATCGCGCATGGTCGGGTCCGGCGAGCGCGTCGAGTCCGGCTTCCACACGGTGACCTTCGACGGCACAGCCTGGCGCGTGTTCGCCACGCATGGCGCGGAGCGCGACGTTCAGGTGTTCGTGGGTGAACAGATGACCTCGAGGACGGCGATTCTCTGGGCAGTCTTGCGCAGCACCTTGTGGCCCATGGTCGTAGCGCTCCCGTTGCTCGCGCTGGCGGTCTGGTGGGCCGTCAACCGCGGCGTCGAGCCCTTGCGCCGGTTGGGGCGCTCGCTCGCCGAGCGCGAGCCCCGTGCGCTGCAACCCGCCATCATCGACGATGCGCCTTCGGAAATGACACCGATGATCGATGCACTGAATGGCCTTTTTCAGCGCATTGTCGACTTGATGGAATCGGAGCGGCGGTTCACCGCCGACGCGGCGCACGAACTGCGAACGCCGATCGCGGCGATACGCGCTCAGGCGCAGGTCGCTCTCGGTGAAGCCGATGCGGGGCCGCGTCGCCATGCCTTGCAGGCCACGCTCGATGGCTGCGACCGTGCCACTCGCCTGGTCGCGCAGCTGCTCACACTGTCGCGCCTCGAGGCCGGCGCCGACGGCACTGCGACCGAAGTCGATCTGAGCGAGCTGGTGCGTCGCGTGGTCGCCGACGAAGCACCACAAGGACTTCGCAAGCAACAGACCATCGAGGTCGATGCAGCCGACGCGTGCCGGGTCAACGGCGACGCCACCTTGCTTGCGGTTCTGACGCGCAACCTGGTCGACAACGCGCTGCGCTACAGCCCGGAACATGCGGCGGTGAGGATTGCCGTAACGTCCAGCGAGGCGGGCGTTCGCCTTCGCGTCGAGGACAGTGGGCCGGGCGTCTCCGACGCAGACACGCAGCGTCTGGGCGAGCGATTCTTCAGGGTTCTGGGCAGTGGCGAAGGCGGCAGCGGGCTGGGCTGGTCGATCGTGCGGCGCATCGCGGCTGCGCACCGGGCCAGCATCCAGGTGAGCCGTTCGCTCGCGCTCGGCGGATTCTGCGCCGAAGTGGTTTGGCCCCCGTGCTCCCACGCTCGCTGACTCGCGCCAGCAAGCCACTCGGATGCTTCGCAATTGGCCGTGTTCGGCTGCAGAGCTTGCGAAAGCGCAAGCTCTGGCGAAAGATCGCCCGATCGCGAGCACTGTGTGCGCTGGCGCACGCCATCCCCTCGACTTGCGCACTATGCTTGCAACGCAATTCAACCGAGTCGGAGGTTTACCCCCATGCTCCCTACCGAAAGGCAGGCTGCGCTGCCTACACGCTCGCTTGAGCTGATCTCGAAGAGATGTCAGGTGCCGCAAAACGAAGTGACGCGGCTCTATGAAGACGAACTCGCCGAGCTCAGCGCGGGTGCCCGCATTACCAGCTTCCTGCCGATTTTTGCCATTCGCAATATCCAGGAAACACTGCGGCAACGACGCGCCGTTGTTCGAGCCGCTTGAATCGACGCCAGCGTCGCGGTGGTCCGGCAGCTCGGCCCGGCGACGTAGCAGCGGCGATCCGCTACTCTGATCGCAGCGTCATCTTTGACATCGGCCAGTCACGGTCTGGACAACTTCAGCGCACGACGCACGCTCCCTCGTGCGGGAACGAACAGACAACAACCTTGATGCGGCTCAAGCTGCGCGCGTAAACCGCATGCGAAGCTGCGAAGACAACGACGTCAAGAACAGCGCGCGCAAATCGCTGTCGATGCGTCAACGCTCCCTCACAAAGGACTACACATGAATCCGCTCGACACCACCGTGATCGCCGCCGTGGCCTTCGTGGCACTGTCGGCATGCACCCAGATGCCCGTCGGACAGGCTGCTACAAGTCCGGGCGGGGTTGCCACCGCCTCGGACCAGCGGATGGCGATGATGGACATGCAGATGAAATCCATGCGCGACATGCACGAGAAGATGATGCGCGCGCGCAGCCCCGAGGAGCACAACGCTCTGAAATCCGAGCACCTGAAGCTGATGCAGGACGGCATGGGATCGGATGACATGGCTGGCATGAAAGGCATGCACCGGACGGGCGCGATGCCAGGCGACATGGCCATGCGCCAGCACATGCTGGAAGAGCACCTGGAAATGATGCAGTCCATGATGCAGATGATGATGGACCAGATGCCGTCGGCACCGGTCAAGCAGTGAGTGACTTGGTCATGAACACCCCCCACGACACCGCGCGCGAGATGGCGACTTCGCGATACGGCTTTCACTGCATGCTCAGAAACCTGAACTTCGACGAGGCCATCGCGCGCGTCACCGAGGCGCTGAAGACAGAAGGCTTCGGCGTGCTCACGGACATCGACGTGCAGGCCACGATGAAGGCCAAACTCGGCGCCGCCATGCGACCTTATCGGATCCTTGGCGCCTGCAACCCGCCGCTGGCGCACCGTGCGCTGGTGGCCGAGCCCGACATCGGCCTGCTGCTGCCGTGCAACGTCGTCGTGCGCGAGGACGCCGATGGCGGCGTGGTGGTCGGCTTCATGGACCCCGTCGCCATCCTGCAGATGACCAGCAACCCGGAAGTGGCGCGAGTGGCCGAAGAGGTGCGAAGGCGGCTTGAACAGGTTCGGGCCGCCCTCGTGGCGCGCCCGGAAGACAACGTGAGGACCTGACGATGGCAAGCCGCCGCGCAGGACCATGCGCAATCAGCGCGCTTTTCCAGACAGTTTGATCCACATCACGGTCCCGATCATCCGGTCGGGGCAGGATCGCAAATCATTTCAGAAAGAACCCCATGAAACACAACGTCGGCACGACAGACCGCATCCTCCGGATCGCCCTTGGTTTGGCCTTGATCGCCGCCAGTTTGCTCGGCTACATCGGCGCCTGGGGCTGGATCGGACTGCTGCCGATCGCCACCGGAGTCTTCCGGTTCTGCCCGGCCTACTGGCCCTTCGGTCTGAGCACCTGTCCGGTCGGTCCGGACGGCCATCGTTCGTGACCGAGTCGAGGCACACATGGCAAACCCTTCAAGCAGCTTTCTTGATCTGACGCGGGACGTATCCGCTCGCCTCGCCACCTTGCGATCAGGCGCGCCGGATGTGATGAAGAGCTTCGGCAACCTCGGAAGGGCTGCCATGGCCGACGGCGCCCTCACCGCGAAGACCAAAGAGCTGATGGCCCTGGCACTGGGCGTCGCCGCGCGATGCGACCCCTGCATCGGCTACCACGTGCAGGCCCTCGTCAAGCTCGGCGCGTCGCGACAGGAACTCGACGAGACGCTCGCGGTGGCGGTGTACATGGGAGGCGGCCCTTCTCTGATGTATGCCGCGAACGCGATTGCTGCCTTCGACGAGTTCTCGGTCACAACGGGCACATCGGCCACAGCGCCCAAGTGACACGGTCGAACGGCGACGGGTGCACGACGGTGAACGGCCGTGCGCGAGCAACTGTCGGGCGCCCGCACAACCGAGATCGCCTCCTTCGACGAGTTCGCTTCCCTGCTGTCGGATGACGACGGGCACTTCGATCACATCGTCTTCGACATCGCGCCCAAAGGACGCACCTTGCGGCTTCTCAGCCTGCCCAAGGCCTGGAGTGGCTTTCTGGATGGCAACGACCGAGGGGCATCGTGCCTGGGGCCGCACTCGGGGCTGAAGATGCAGGAAGCGCGCTTCAAGGCGGCGCTCGACGCATTGAGCGATCCGGCCCGCACCACCGTTCTCCTGGTGACGCGGCCGGACCAGGGCGCGATCGCCGAGGCCGCGCGCACGTCCGACGAATTGCGCGGGCTCGGCCTGAACAACCAGCGGCTCGTGGTCAACGGCGTGTTCCATGCCACCGAGCGCACCGACGGGGTGGCTTGCGCCATCGAAGCCCTGGGCCGGGGGTGGTCAGACGCGCCGTTGTCACTGGCGTCCTCGTCATCGGGCACGATTTCGGACCGGCTCGTTGGAGTGGATTTTGACTCATAAGGCAAGCCCCCGGCTATGCCGGGGGACTCGCACAGGTTTGACCGTGTGGAGCGGTCGTGGATGCTTCTTATCTGACCAAGGAAAGGAGCTTCCAAATGAAAGAGTACCAGAGCCTCGCGCACACCCGTTGGGACTGCAAATATCACGTGGTGTTCATACCGAAGAAGCGAAAGAAGACGATCTTCGGGGCGGTGCGAAAGCACCTGGGAATGAT
>JANXZN010000116.1 GCA_025355545.1 Rhizobacter sp. | reverse complement strand
AGCCAGACGCACGCTCGTCAGCTTGGAGCGAATCAGCTCGTCGAGCACCTCGCGCTCTTCGTCCGACAGCACAATCTCAGGGGCAACTCGCACTCTCGTTCTCCACACCAGTCTGTAGTAGATCATTGGTGTGGCAGGGTTTGGTTAAGTTCCATCAAGATTGCATCTCTACACTAGTGACGGGCCCAGCCGCCACCGTGCAGGTGCCAGCGCCCGCCCTGCTGGACCCAGGCGTGCGGGCGCCAGGCGTAGCCCGGGCGCGCGTGATCCCAGCGGCCCGGCACCCACTGGTGACGGCCACCGCCCCAGCCCCAGTAGCCGCCGAGCCAGATCGCGCCGGCGAACGGGATCACCGGCACGACTTCGACGTACGACGCCGGCGGTGCGACGTCGACCACGATTTCGTCGCCGTAGCCCGGCACCGGCTGCGCATAGCCCGGCGCCGGCTGCGCATAGGCCGGGACGGGCTGCGAATACACCACCCGCCCCGGGTACGGGGCCACGACACAGGCCGACAGCAGCGCGGCCGAGAAGGGGGCGATCAGAAGTCTGGCTGGCAGCATGTCGGTTCTCCGCGAGCGGCCGCCACGGGCGGACGGCCTGTACCCGCTTAACTGCCGAGGCCGCATTGGCGCCGACAGCGGCCGACATCTTTTACAGAAATTTTCAGCCGCCTGCGCTCAGGCGGCGCCGAGCCGATCGATCGCGGCGTTCAGCGCCATCGCATATCCGGCCACGCCGAAACCGATGATCACGCCGGCGGCGATCGGCGACAGGAACGAACGATGCCGGAACGGTTCCCGTGCGTGCACGTTCGACACGTGCACTTCGATGAACGGAACCGCCGCGCCGGCCAGCGCGTCGCGCAGCGCGACGCTGGTGTGGGTCAGGCCGCCGGGGTTGATCACGATGAAGCCGGTGCCGTCGAGTCGCGCCGCGTGGATGCGATCGATCAGCACGCCCTCGTGGTTGCTCTGCAGGCATTCGATCGCGGCGCCGCGGGCGGCGACGAGCTTCGCGGCCATGGCCTCGACGTCGGCCAGCGTGTCGTGGCCGTAGAACTGCGGCTCGCGCGTGCCGAGCAGGTTCAGGTTGGGTCCGTTGAGCAGCAGGATCTTGTTCATCGTGGCCTCGTGCGGTCAATCAGCGACATTGTGTCGCAGCGCGCGCCACACCTTGCCTGTACCATCGGCGCACACCGGCATGGGAGGCGACGCGCGCATGATCAAGTACATCGCCACCATCGGCGGGCTCGGCCTGGCGGTGGCCTTCGTCGTCGTGTTCTTCATCGGACGCACCGAGACCAAGCAGCTCCACGAAGTCGCTCCGCGCGCGGGCCTGAGCTACGACGACCTGATGGCGATGGGCCCGCGGATCGCGTCGAGCACCGGCGTCACGCTCGGCACCTCGCGGCACGTGGTGTACCTGCTCGCCTGCAGCGGCTTGTCGAGCAAGGCCACGCTCGAAAGCCAGGCCGCACAGGCCAGCACCCTGGCCCGGCAACGGCGCCTGAGCGACCGCGAGGCGGTCGTCGCGATCCTGGCGCAGGGCGGCGCCGCGGGCGTGAACCTCAAGAGCTGCTGACGCGATCACCCCAGGCAAGTGCGGTTCTTGCCGGTGCGCTTGGCCTCGTACAGGCTCTGGTCGGCACGCTCCAGCGCCTCTTCGATGCGCTCGCCCGGCCGGTAGGCGGTGACGCCCGCCGAGAAGGTCACGAACACCTGCTTGCGCTCGTGCATGAACAGGCCGCCGGTCAGCGAGCGCTGCAGCCGCGTCAGGATCTGCTGCGCCTCCGCCACCGGCGTGTCGGGCAGCAGCACCACGAATTCCTCGCCGCCGTAGCGTGCCACGCGGTCGGTCGGACGCAGCGTGGTGCTGACCAGCGCGGCCAGCGACTTCAGCGCCTCGTCGCCGGCGCCGTGGCCGAGTTCGTCGTTCAGGCGCTTGAAGTTGTCGATGTCGAGCAGGCCGAGCGACAGCGGCGCGCCCGAGCGCTCCTGGCGCGCGCGCTCGATCTCGAAGTCCTGCGCCAGCCCGCGCCGATTCGCGATCTGCGTCAGCTGGTCGGTCGAGACTTCGGTCGACAGGCGCTGCATCTCGGACTCGAGTTCGCTGACACGCCGCGTCAGGCCCTGCGCCTTGCCGTGCTCCTCCTGCAGGCGCGCCTGGGTCTGCTGCACCAGGGCCTGCACGCTGCGGCTTTCCTCGACCATCTCGCGCACCGCACCGGCCAGGCTTTCGAGCGAATCGGCCTTCTCGATCACGTCGGCGTAGCGCCCGACGCTGTCGTGGAAATTGCCGGTGCGCGAGCCCAGTTCGTCGAGCTCGCTGAGCATGCGGTTGATCAGGCCCTTCAGCGCATCGCGCGCGCGTTCGCGTTCGGCCCGCAGCTGGCCCTGGCGCGCTCGCGTGTCGCGCAGCAGTTCGCCGACGGCGCGGATGCCGCGCGCACTCAGGCCTTCGTCGATCTTGAGCTGCATCGCCTCGCACTGGCCCCTGGCCCAGCTGTCGTTTTCGGCCAGATCTGTCAGGCTCGCGGTCAGCTCGACGCACAGGCCGCCGAGCTGGTCGAGCAGGTGGTGGCGGTGCTGCAGCACCGGCACGGCGCGCCGGCACAGCGCCTCGAGTTCATCGATCAGCGCCGGCGTGGCGCCCTCGTGCTCGATGCGTTCGATCAGCGCGGCCAGCGCAAGCGTGATCTCGTGCGGCGCCTCGTCCTGCAGCGGCAGCGCCGCCTGCAGGCTGACACCGAGCACGCCGACGGCGCGGCCCCAGGGCAGCGGCGCCAGCGCCTCCAGCGGCGCGGCCGAGGTCGGCATCGGCTCGAAGGTGGTCTGCTGCTCGTCGTCGAGCGTCTCGGGAGCGAGTGCGGCGTCGCCGTCCCAGCTCGCGACGAGCTGACTGAGGCGCTGCTGCAGGCGGCGCGCGTCGCTGCGGCTGCCGTCGAGCACGCGCTGCAGGCTGTCTTTCTTGCGCGCCGCCGTCCAGCCCTTGCTGCCCCGGTCGATGCCGCGCACGACGCGTTCGATCAGCGCCGCGATGGCCGGCCCGTCGGCCACCGGCGCCGGCACCTCGCCCGCTTCCTGGCGCCAGGCGCGGGCATAGTTCTCGGGCGTGGGTTCGAGCTTGTCGAGCGCGAGCCGGCGCAGCGCGGCCTTCGCCAGTTGGGCGTTGTCGGTGGCGGCACCGGTCAGCGCGGCGGGGCGGGTCGCTTCCATGCGGAACGCCGTGCGGTGCAGGCTCGGGTCAGACGACCGGCTTGAGGCGCGGGTCGCGGCCCTCGGCGAAACGCAGCACCTCGGCCACCTCGGCCTCGCCGGCCTTGCCGATCCACGGCGCCTTCTTCGGCAGGATGGTCTGCTGCAGCCAGGTCTCGATGTCCTCCGGCGGCTGCGGCCGGCTGAACAGGAAGCCCTGCATCACGCCGCAGCCCAGGCGGTGCAGCACCTCCATCTGGCGCAGATTCTCGACGCCCTCGGCGATCACGCGCAGCCCGAGCGAGCGCGCCAGCGCGATGATCGCGGTGACCACCGCCGAGCTCTGCGGCGTCATGCCCAGATCGCGCACGAAGCTGCGGTCGATCTTCAGTTCGCTGATCGGCAAGGTCGTCAGGTAGGCGAGCGACGAATAGCCGGTGCCGAAATCGTCGACCGAGATCTCGACGCCGATCTCGTTCAGGCGATGCAGCGACGGAATCACGTTCTGCAGGTCTTTCATCAGGCCGGTCTCGGTGATCTCGAGTTCGATCGCGTGGTGCGGCACGCCGTAGGTCGTGACGGCGTTGTGGATGTGCTCGACCAGGTCGGTGCGCTCGAACATCCGGATCGGCAGGTTCACCGCGATCGAGTCGGCGAAACCGAAGCTGTCCTGCCAGACGCGCGCCTGGCGCGCCGCCTCGCGGATCGCCCATTCGCTGAACGACACGATCAGGCCGGTCTCCTCGGCCAGCGGGATGAAGTCGGCCGGCGGCACCAGCACGCCGTTGTGACGCCAGCGCATCAGCGCCTCGGCACCCACCATCTTCGCGGCGCGCACATCGACCTTGGGCTGGTAGTGCAGCACCAGTTCGCCGCGTTCGAGGGCCTTGTGCAGCGCGCTCTCGCGCTCGAGCTTCTCGCGGCCCTGGCCGGCCAGCGCGGGGCGATAGACCGACGAGGAGTTGCGCGTCGTGTTCTTCACCGAATACATCGCGACGTCGGAATTGCGCATCAGGTCGGCCACCGAGATGCCGTCGCGCGGGTACAGCGCGATGCCCACGCTGGCGGTCACGAAACATTCCTGGCCGCCGACGAAGATCGGCTCGCGCATCAGGTCGAGGATGCGCGAGGCGACACGCTCGGCGTCGCGCTCGTCGGCGACCTCGGGCAGCAGCGCGACGAACTCGTCGCCGCCCAGGCGGCCCACCGCTTCGAGCGAGCGGTGCGAACGCGCGCCCAGCGATTCGATCGAGCTCTCGGTGACCTGATCGGAATGGCGCACGCACGAACGCAGGCGCCGCGCGACCTCCATCAGCAACTCGTCGCCGGCGCCGTGGCCGAGCGTGTCGTTGATGATCTTGAAACGGTCCAGGTCGATCAGCAGCAGCGCGACCTGGTGGTTCAGGCGCCGGCCGTGTTCGAGTGCGCGTTCGGCGCGCCAGATCAGCTGGCGCCGGTTCGGCAGGCCGGTCAGCACGTCGAAGTTCGCGAGGTGGCGGATGCGGTCTTCGGCCATGCGCCGATCGGTCACGTCCTGGACGATGCCGCTGTAGCCGATCAGGTTGCCGTGCTCGTTGAACTCGGGCTCGGCCTCGACGTGGACGATGCGCTGGCGCCCGTCGCGCAGGGTCGCGGGAATGTCGGTGGCGAGCACGGTGCTGTGCTTCATGACCTCGTGCAGCACCTGCATCAGGCCGCTGCGATCGTCGTCGGGCAACATGCGCAGCAGCGGCCGGAACGCGAGGCCGTCGGTCGGTCCGAGGCCGAACACACGCAGGCCCTCGATCGAGAACAGCGGCCCGCCGTGGCCACGCCGCCAGTCGAAACTGCCCATGCGCGCGAGGTCCTGCGCGCGCGCCAGCCGCGACTTGCTGCGCTCGAGTTCGGCGCGCGTGCGCGACGCGCGCAGCAGGTAGCGCAGCCGCCCGGCGAGCAGGCTCCACTGGGTGGACTTGACGAAGAAGTCGGTCGCGCCGGCCTCGTAGGCGCGGGTGATCGACGCGTCGTCGTCCAGGCCGGTCAGCATCAGCACCGGCAGCGACTCGAAGCCGGGCAGCACGCGCAGTTCGCGGCAGGTCTGGAAACCGTCGAGACCGGGCATCAGCGCGTCGAGCACGACCACGTCGGGCAACCAGTCGTGCAGGATCGCGATCGCCTGCTCGCCGCTGCTCGCCTCGGTGATCGCGAAGCCACGCTCGCGCAGCGCGATCGAGGTCAGCAGCAGGTTCACTTCGTCGTCGTCAACGAGCAGCACCTTCGGCTGCTCGGCCAGATCGTCGTCGACCGCCATGGCGCGCGCGTTGGCGCTCACTCGCGCTCCTTCAGCAGCGCCGCGATGGCCTGCAGCGCACCGCCGAGCGCAGCGTCGAGCGCGTCGAGCTGGGGCACCAGGCTCTCGCCGCTGTCGACGCGGATCGCCGCCTCGACCTGCGCGCACAGCTGCGACAGCTGCATCGCCCCGATGCTCGCCGACGATGACTTGAGCGTGTGCGCCACGAGCCGGATCGTCGCGCGATCGTCGCTGGCGCGGGCCGCGTCGAGTTGCGGGCGCAGCCGCGCCACCGACGCCTCGAAGGCGTGCAGCACGCGTTCGAGCAGGCGGTTCGTGCCGTTCGGATCGAGGTCGCTCAGGCGAGCGAGCGCCGCCGCGTCGAGCACCGCCGGGGCGCGGCCCGCGGGCACGCGCTCGGCCTCGGCCGGGGCGCGCGGGCGCAGGTGCCTGCTCAGCATGGCGAGCAGCGGGCCGGGGCGGATTGGCTTGAAAAGATGATCATCGAAACCCAGTTCGCGGAAGCGGTCTCCATCGCCCGGCGCGCCCGCCGCAGACACCGCAACCATCGGTGTGTCGCGCGCCGGCGCCGCACGGCCCGCATCGAAGCCGTCGCGGCGCAGCCGCTGCCACCCTTCGGACGCGTCGATCTCCGCCAGCGGCAGGTCGATCAGGACCAGATCGAATTGTGTCGCATGCAGCGCCGCCAGACCCTCCAGCATGCCAGAGGCGCGTGTCGCGTGACATCCGGCACGTCGCAACAGGCCCGCGGTGGCCTCGGCCTGGGCGGTATTGTCTTCAATGACCAACACATTCGCGCGCTGCGCCGACGCCGTGGCGGCGTTCGCGCCGGTCGGCCGCGCGGCGGCTGGCGCGCGCGCCGCCACGGCTGAGCCCGCCAGTTCCAGCAGGCCGGTCAGGGCCGCGGGATCGATCGCCAGATCGATCGCCGACAGCTCGATCGCGGCGAGCACGCGCCCGTCGGCCACCACCGGCAGCGCCACCGCGCCGGGGGGCCAGCCCGCCGCGCAGTGCTCGCGCAGGGCGCGGGCGAGCGGCGCCGCGTCGAGGCGCACACGCCGCGGCACGGTCCGAAAGCCCGGCTGGGATTCGATCAGATCGCTGATGCGCGCGTGGGTCGCGTGCACCTCGTGGATCTCGTGGACCGCGACCGCGCGCGCGCCGAGTTCGCTGCGCAGCACACGGGCGACCGCGTGCAGGGCCGGCTCGAAAGACGCCGCGTCATGGGCCGCGCTTACGATCTGCGCCGCCGCGTCGCGCAACAGCGAGTGGTCCAGCACCGGCGTCGGCGCCGACACGAGCGTCGCCGCGGGCCGGCGCTGCTCGTGGTGCAGGGCCGAACGCCACAGGCCGAGCGCCAGCAGGCTCGCCACGCCGGTGATCACCATCAGCAGCGTCGCGTGGGCTGCCGGCGCCAGCAACGCCAGCGCCGCCACCGCGGCGGCGAGCCAGAAGGACGTGCGCGACAGTCTGAGCAGCATGGTCGGCAAAGGCAGGCAAGGCGTACAGGCACCATCAGGCGTTTCGGCGCAGGGCCACGGGCTCGCTGGACGGGCGAGGGGCTGCTCGGATTTCGGCAGTTCGGCGCCGAACTTGACCCCTAACGCCGCCGCCTGCCGCGGCGCCGCTCGCGAGCCGGGGGCGCTCCGTACAATCGTTCGCATGAACCGCGTCGGTGGCATCAGCACGACTCTGCGCCGACCGGGGCGGCGCGGGCTGGTCGTGGCCGCCGGCCTCGCCGCGGTCGCGCTGCCGGCTGCGGCGGCCGATGTCGCCCTCGGCGCGCCGACGCCGCCGCTGCTGTTCACGCTCGCACTGCTCGCCACCGCCCTCGCGGTCGGCGCGTCGCTGGCCTGGCGCCTGCTGCGCTCGCGCCAGCGGCTGGTCGAGTCCCTGCGCGAAGCGCGCGTCCGGTCGGGCTGCCTGGAGCCCCTGCTCGACCTCTGGCTGTGGCAGACCGGCCCCGAGCACCGCCTGCTGTCGACTCGGCCGCCGCGCGGCGCACCGACCGCGGCCTGGCACGCGCCGCAGCCGCCGGCGCTGCTGTGGGAACACTTCGATGCCGACGACACGGCCGCGCTGCGCGCGCAGCTGACAGCGGCCGCGCCGCTGGACGACATCGCGGTCCGGCTCGGCGCCGCCGCGTCGCCCGGCGAAGCGCCGCGGCACGGCCTGTTGGGCGGCCGCGCGCACTTCGATGCGAGCGGGCGCTTCGCCGGCTACCACGGCGTCTTCCGCGAGATCGAGCCGGCGCTGCCTAGGCGCACCGCCGGACCGGCGGCACCGACTCGGCCGGCTGCCGCGCCGGCCACGCCCGCCGCCGACCACGATTCGTTCAGCTTCACCGTTTCGCACGATCTGCGCGCGCCGATTCGCGTCGTCGAAGGGTTCACGAAGATCGTCAAGGAAGACTACGGTCGCCTGCTCGACCGGGTCGGCAACGACCACCTGGACCGCGTGCTCGGCGCCGCGGCGCGCATGAACAACATGATCGACGCGCTGCTGGCGCTGTCCAGGCTGTCGTCGCAGCCGCTCGCGCAGCAGCCGGTGAACCTGTCGCAGCTCGCCGGCTACGTGGCCGACGACCTGCGCCGCCAGTCGCCCGAGCGCCCGGTGGAGATCGAGATCGAGCCAGACATGCAGGTGCAGGGCGACCCGACGCTGCTGCGCGTGATGATCGAGAACCTGCTCGGCAATGCCTGGAAGTACACCGGCAAGTCGGGTCACGCCCGCATCGTGTTCGCGCGCCACACGCAGGCCGCCGACACCTTCACGGTGCGCGACAACGGCGCCGGCTTCGACATGCGGTTCGCGGACCGCCTGTTCGGCGTGTTCCAGCGTCTGCACAGCGCGAGCGACTTTCCGGGCACCGGCATCGGCCTGGCCTCGGTGCGGCGCATCGTGCACCGCCACGGCGGCGAGATCTGGGGCGAGGCCGAGATCAACCGCGGCGCCGCGTTCCACTTCTCGTTGGCGCAGCGCGGCCCCGGCGCGACCTAGAAGCCGCGGTCAGCCCGCGGGCGGCGGCGCGAGCCGCTCGACCGCCTCGAGCAGGCGCTGCGCCTGCTGGTCCAGCGTCAGACTCGCGGCCGAGGCCATGCGGTGCAGCCGCTTGAAGGCCGCGGCACGCAACAGCGCGTCGCGCTGCATCAGCACGCCGATGGCCATCAACACCTCGGGCGACGGCATCGCCTGTTCGGCCGCGGCCGGGCGCGCCGCCGGCTTCGCGGGCGCCGGCGGCGCCGCGACCTTCGCGAGCGCCGCATCGACCACCGGCAGGATCTGGCTGATGTCCAGCGGCTTGACGAGGTAGGCGACCGCGCCGAGTGCGGTCACCTGTGCCGCGGTCTGCGCGTCGGAAAACGCCGAGAGAAACATGAACGGTATCTGGCAGTACTGGCGCAGGTAGGCCGCGACGTCGAACCCGCTCTTGCCCTGCATGCGGATGTCGAGCAGCGCCAGATCGGGGCGGTGCTCGCGCGCCAGCAGGATCGCGTCGTCGCCGTTGTCGGCGTCGATCACGTCGTAGCCGGCCTGCGACAGGCCGTTCGCCAGCGTCGCCAGCACCAGACGGTCGTCGTCGACGACGAGGATGGTGCCCTTGGCTTTGCTCATGATCGGCAGATTGTCCGTGAAACCGGCACCGCCCAGGCACCGCAGATGTGCGCGGTCGTTTAGGAGGCGTCCGCGCGCATCACCCCGGGCCGCCGCAGCGTGACGGTGGCCCGCACCTCGTCGCCATGCTGGGTCAGCGCCAGGCTCGCGCTGCGACGCGGCAGCAGCGCGCGCACCAGGCCGAGGCCGGAGACGCCGCCCGGAATGCGCGCCAGGTTGAAGCCGGCCGGCAGCCGCGCCGGGTTCGCGATCGTCACCTGCACCTCGTCGTCGGTGCAGGCAAGGGTGCAGCTGAGCGTTGCCTCGGGCGTCGCGGGGCTGTGCTTGACGGCGTTCGTCAGCAACTCGTTCAGGGTCAGCGCGATCGGAATCGCCTCCGCTTCCGGCAACAGCCACTGCGGCGCGCTCGTGCCGCTGACCGCGAACCGGATGGTCCGGCCGAAGCTGCGCTGCACCGACGCAGCGATCGCCTGCACCACGCTCATCAGCTGCAGCGGCCCGCTCGCGCCGACCTGCAGGCCGTAGACCTGCGCGATCGCGTGCACCTGGCCGACGACTTCGGCGATCGGCCCGGCGACCTCGGGCTTGCGCTGCGCGATCTGCTGCAACAGGCCGGCCACACCCTGCAGGTTGTTCTTGATGCGGTGATGCACTTCCTTGACCAGCATCTCGCGCTGCGCGATCGCCGCCTCCAGGCGCGCCTCCTGCGCGGCGCGCTGCTCGGTCACGTCGGTGGCGACCAGCAGCAGCTGGTCCGGTGGCGCGCCGGGCGCGCTGGCCAGCGGCAGGTAGCGGGCGTCCCAGATGCGCGATTCGCCGTCCTGGTCGACGCGGTACTCGCGCTGCGTCACGTCGCGCGAGGCCAGCGCCTGCTCCATGTCGGCGCGGCGCTGCGCCGCGGTCGCGGGCTCGAAAATCTGCTCGGGCGTCAGGCCGATCAGTGCCTGCGGCGTGCTGCGGCCGTTCGCGGCCGCGACGCCGTTGACCTGCAGGATCGCGAGCGTGCGCGCGTCGCGCAGCGTGATCGCCAGCGGCGCCGCCTCGATGATGCGCTGCAGCTGCACCTGCACCTGTGCCATGCGCGCCTCGGCCTGGCGGCGCCGCTCGATGTCGAGCAGCGCGTAGGTCAGTTGCCGGCCGCTGCGCGACTCGCGCGCGGTCGACACGACGTTGCCGACGACCCAGAATTCGCGGCCGTCGCGCGCCTTGACCCGGCACTCGAAGGTCTCGGCCTCGCCCTCGACCAGCTCGGTCAGGTACCCGGTGCGCAGGAACGGGTGGTCGGGCTCGGGTGTGGCGACGGTGGCGATCGGCAGGTTCAGGAAGTCGGCGAGATCGCCGCCGAACATGCGGCGCGCCGAGCGGTTCATCCACTCGATGCCCTGCGGCCCCACCGTCACGATGCCGACCAGCACCGAATCCAGGATCGCGCGCGTGCGATCGGCCTGCAGGGCCACCGCCCGCTCGGCACGGTGGCGATCGCGGACGAGGCGCTCGAGTTCCTGCTGCTGCGTCTTCAGCCGCGTGATGTCGGCGAGCACCGCGATCGCCTCGGCGGCGTCGCCCGGGGCGCCGGCGCGCCGCACCGACAGCGCGTACCAGCGTGTCTCGCCGGGCTCGGCGCCGTCGGCGCGCACCGCGAATTCGGTCTCGTAGACGACGTCGTCGTCCAGCGCCCGACGCGCGTCGGCGGCGATGCGGTCGTTCGGTTCGTAGCGCGCGAACAGCCGCCGCACCGCCATGCCGGTCGCGCTGCCCGCGGGCAGGCCGAGCATCGCCTCGAAGCGGCGGTTGCAACGCACCAGCAGCTCGCCGCGCAGGTAGGCAATGCCGGTGCTCGCGCTTTCGAGGATCGTGCCGAGTTCGCGCAGCAGTTGTTCGCTGCGCTGCTGCGTCTCGTGCTGCTCGGTGATGTCGAGCGTGACGACCGAGGTCGTGCGCATGCCCGAGGCCAGGGTCGCCGGCTCGACCCGCGTGAGCAGCCAGCGCCGGCCGAGTTCGGGGTGGTCGATCGCGTAGCGCAGCTCGGCGCGCTGCGCGTGGCGCAGCGCCGTCTGCAGGCGCTCGAACTCGGGCATCGATTCGGGCGCGACGATGTCGCGGCCGATGCTTTGCAGCGCCGCGGCGCCGCGCGGCACCCAGCCCGACGCTTCCTGGAAGGTCGCCAGGCCGACGCCGGCGGTGTCGATCAGCGCGCCGATCTGCATCTGTGCGAGGTCGCGCTCCTCTTCGGCGCTGCGGTCTTCGACCACCGCCATGTAGCGGCGCTGACCACCCGCCGCCCGGTAGCTGCGCAGCGCCGCGCGCAGCGGCCGCGCCGCCGCAGCGCCGCACGCGACCCAGCCGAGCTGCTGCACCGCCGGCGCTTCCGGCTCGAGCGCGGCCAGGCGGCCGCCCTCGCCCCAGCCGAGCAGCGCCTGCAATCCCGCCGGCGCATCGGCGAGCGACACCGGGACGCTGCCCACCAGCGCGTCGAAGACCGGGTTGCTGCGCAGCAGCAGGCCGCGCGCGTCGAACAGCACCATGCCGACCGGGCTCAGCTCGAACCAGTCGTCGAGTTCGCGCAGCGAGCGATCGGCGCGCTCGCGCGCGACATGCTCGGCGGTCGCGTCCTGCAGCACGCCAAGGTAGAGCGGCAACCCTGCCGCGTCGACCAGCGTGCGGCGCGCCACCCGGTAGCGGCGCTCGCGGCCACTGGCGTCGATCAGGCGGCCCTCGGCCATGCCGGGCTCGGGCGGCCGTTCGGCCGGCGCGGCCCGCAGCCGTGCGCGGGTGGCGAGCACGCGCGAGCGGTCCTCCTCGGGCTGGAGCTCGATCGCGTCGCGGCCGATCAGCTGCTCGCGCCCGAAGCCGCTGAACTCGACGAACGCCGGGTTCGCGTCGAGGAAGTGGAAGTCCGGGCCCTGCAAGGTCGTCGGAAACGGCGACGCCCAGAGAAACTCGATCGCCTCGTGCATGCCGCCGACCGGCAACGCAGCCGGTACGTGTGCAGCCGCCGCGTCGGGTGCGGGCGGCGCAGTCGCGGCCGCAACGAGCCGCAGCGCCGAGTGGCGCGCATCGAGGCGACGCCATTCGAACGTCGCCGGCCGGCCGTCGGCGAGCCGCAGCTCGGGTGGCGCGTCGGACCGGCCCTCGCCGGCCGCCGCGCGCTTCAGCCAGCGCACCGCGACGCTGCCAAGCTGGGCCTGCAACTGGTCGATCGGCAGGCCGGCCTCGCAGGGCAGCAGGCGCAGCGCGGCGGTGTTGGCCAGCACCACGCGCGCCCGGTCGTCGAGCACGACGACCGCGTCCGACAGCAGATCGAGGAACTCGCGCCAGCCCGCGGCGCTGGACCACGGCTCGGGCGCAGCGGCCATCACTCCAGCTCGGTGGCGGCCAGCAGCGCGCGCAGCACGGCGCGGTTGATCTCGCTGACGCTCATCATCAGCTTGTCGGCCGCGTCGCGGAACTCGAACAGCGCCTCGCCTTCGATTGCCTGCACGAGCTCGACGTAGGGCTGGTACGGCCCGGTGTTCTCGGCCAGCGCCTGACGCACGCGTTCGGGCACCGGGATCGAATCGAGCAACTGCGCGAACGGCTGCTGGAACATGCGGTCGAGCAGCGAAAACACGCCGCAGATGAACATCTCGTTGCGCATTTCCTCGTCGCCGCTGCTGCGCACCAGCTCTTCCATCAGCAGGCCGCGGCGCACCGCGGCGAACATCACCGGCTTCAGGTTCACGTCCTTGCTGGCGGTTGCGAGCAGCAGCGCGAGCCAGCGCTTCAGGCGCTTGTAGCCCAGCATCATGATGGCGTGGCGGAACGAGCTGATCTCGACCCGCAGCCCGAACGCCGGCGAGTTGATGTAGCGCAGCAGCTTGAACGCGAGCGCCGGGTCGCGCTTGAGCGTGTTCTCCAGCCTCTCGATCGATTCTTCCTTGTCGACCTGGCGGATCAGTTCGACGATCGCCGCCATGCCCGGTGCCGTGACCGCCTTGCCGCTGCGCGCCGCGGTGGTCGTGACCGCGTCGTCGATCGGCCAGCCGAGCACGGCCTCGGCGCCGCGTGCAAACGAGGCCTCCATGTCGGCGACGGTGCGCACGCCCGACTGCACGTGCGCGATGTTGCGGGTCACGCCGGCCGGCGCGCTCGGGTCGTTGATGCGGCGGTCGTCCGCCAGGTCGATGATCGAATACTTGAAGCACGGCAGCACCGCGCGCGGCAGTTCCGTCAGCGGCCGGCCCTTCAGCAGCAGCGTGCCGCCGTTGCTGTGCAGCGCGCACAGCGCATCGACGTTGGCGGGGTCGGCAGCCATGAACGACGGCACCTCGACCATCAGGTTCGCCGACGGCCGGGCCAGCAGCAATTCCTGCAGCAGGCTCTCGCTGACGATGTTGAGCGAGACGCGCGCGCCGGTCGCGGGCCAGACGTTGCCGACTTCGTGCAGCAGCTGGCCGACGTCGAGCACCGCGTCCGGCCGCAGCGGGAACACCGTCAGCCGGGTCGCGGTGACGCTGCGCTTGCGATCGATGAAGGGCGAGTAGCCCAGCGCGACCTGGCCGAGGATGGCGGCGTCGTTCATGGGGCGCCCCGACCGCCGGGTACGGCGGTCGACCCCAAAAGGCCACGAAGGAGCCCCTCGCGGCCCCCGAGGTGCGGGCCGGCCTGGGAGCGGCCCGGCGCCCGTCCCGCGGCAGCGGCACAACTCGAGCAGAAACTCATCTCAGCCGTTGAGGTAGTTGAACAGCGACAGGCGTTGCACCATCGAGTACGCCTTCAGGGCCGCATCGTAGCCGGTCTGCTGGTTCGCGAAATTCGAAATCGCCTGTGTCATGTCCAGATCTTCGGCGTTCGAGCGCTCGGTCTGGCTGGCCAGCTTCTGCGCCGAGATCCGGCGGGTGACCGCGTCGACGCGGTTCATGGTCGCACCGACCTGGCTGCGCACCGAGCCGAGCTGGTTCATCACGACGTCGACGTTGTTCAGGTTGGCCGCGTTGGACTGGGCGATCCGGGTGCCGCTGCGGTTCGGCGTCTTGAGCTCGGCGATCGCCTTGTCGAGCGCGTCGAACACGCTCATCGACGGCGTGGACGGCGTGAGCTGGAACAGGTCGCCATTGGCCGGCTGGCCCGCGATCGAAGCCGACATGCCGTCGATCTGCACCGCCTGGCCGGGCTTGAACGCGACGTTGGCCTGGGCCGTCGCGACGCCGTCCTTCAGCACCGAATAGGTGGTGTTGCCGCCGCTGACGCTGAACTGGATGGCGTAGGTCGAGCCGGTGATCACCGACGGGTCGGTGACCTTGCCGGCGTCGATCCAGGCGCTGCCGGTGCTGGTGGCGGCCGAGGTCTCGAACACGCCGTTGCCGGTACGCGCGTTCATCCACGCGGCGCTGCCGTCCAGGGTCAGCGGCAACGCGTCGGCCGAGGCCGATCGGGTCGCGCCCGGCGCGCCCTGGAACTGCACGCCGCCCGGCACGTCGGAGAACGGCGCCACCGACGCGCTCTGCCCGCCGAACAGGTGGTTGCCCGAACCGTCGGTGCGGTTCGCCACCGACAGCAGTTGCTGGCGCAGATCGGCGATCTGGTTCGCCAGGCCGGCCCGCTCGGTGTCGCCGAAGGTCGCGTTGCCGGCCGAGACCAGCGCCTCGCGCACCTGCTGCATCAGGTCGCCGGCATCGCCGAGCGCGCTCTCGGTCAGGGTCATCGCATTGCTGCTGGCATCGACCGCGCGCTGGCTCGCGTCGGCACGCCGCTCGGCGGCATGGGCGCGCTCGGCACGCGCGGCGGCGGCCGGATCGTCGCTCGCGCGGTTGACGCGCTTGCCGCTGGTCATCTGCTCCTGCGTGTCGCTGAGCTTGACCTGCCGGTCCATCAGCGTCTCGATCGAGGTGGCGTGGCTGTTGGCAGTGCTGATGCGCATGGTGGACCTTGAATCAGTTCAGTGGGTGGCGACGAATCCGGCACTCGCCCGCGGCGCGGCCTGTCAGCCCGCCGCGGTCCGGAGCATGGTGTCGAAAATCTGCTGCGCGACCTGCAGGATCTTGGCCGCGGCCTGGTAGCTCTGCTGGAACTGGATCAGCTTG
Organism: Rhizobacter sp.; assembly: GCA_025355545.1. Classification (GTDB taxonomy): domain Bacteria; phylum Pseudomonadota; class Gammaproteobacteria; order Burkholderiales; family Burkholderiaceae_C; genus LMDS01. The sequence continues at coordinate 10 of JANXZN010000116.1, read as the reverse complement.
GCCGCCTCTT
>JANXZN010000095.1 GCA_025355545.1 Rhizobacter sp. | reverse complement strand
CCAGCGCTGCGCTCTCCGGCGACAACAACCTCGCCACCGCTCTGTCCTTGAATGCCTGTCCGTATCGAGCCAAGTTCGTCCTTCATCGCCACCCCCTGGGTTGTTCTATGGAGGCGACAACTATTCTGACGCGGGGGGCATGGCAATACGACAAGTTGCCCATCGCGTGCTTGGGCAGCGAGCACCGGATCTTCGCGGCTCTTCTCGCGGCCTCGTTCCCAACAGGCGATCAGGCCTTGATCAGCATCGTTCCATCTTTCCTCCCAAGTCGTGTTCGTACGAATTGGTACCGAAGTAGAGCGGTGAAGTTTCATGGTTTCGGCACGCGGGAGGTGTTGATGAGGTCTAACGTTTGAGGTAAGCGGCAGACAAAAGGCGCAGCCTTTTGGCTGTCCGCTTGACCGATGGGTTAGCCCTTGGTGGGCGACGATACAACAGCTGTGAAGCGACCGCCCGATGAAACGACGCTTTCTTCTGCGAAGGTTGCCGGGAAACGATGGTTTCATGAGCGCGACCTGCCTCGCATCGCGCTCGAACATGCACGACCGTAACTCCTTCCGAGCTGAACCGGTCGTGCTCTGGCCGCCAGCGGACGGACAGCCCAAGCAGGTGCATGCGCTGAACCCAGTAGCTTGATAGACGAGCCAGTGGTGGAGCGCCTGCGGCAACGGACGTTGCCTCCCAACCGCGACGACTGCTGCTCAGGAACGCCAGTTGTTCCATGCTTTGTATTTAGGGGCTAACGTAAAGTGGGCCAACCGGCTACGACGCTGCCGGTTGGTCTATGTTGTCCTGACCTCATTCAACCCTCCTCCGGGTTCCCCCTGTTCGGGGCACTCTTCCAGTCCTGGTACCGGGTGATGGTCGCAATGATATGGGCGGACTAAATTTGCCGGCATGAACACCCCAGAGCCGGTATCCACGGAAGTCGAGCGTTCCTTCACGCGCATGCAAGGAAGGATCGATCGTCGGTAAATCATTCATGGTTGTACTCATTCCGGCAATGCAAGGCGATTCTTGGAGCAAGATTCACTCGCAGCCACGGGATACTAACGGCGGGCCGCACGGCGGCTTGCTGCCGAGCTTTGCCTCGCCGGTGGTTCTCGTTGCCGGCTGGGCGGCGGTGCTGGTCGTTCCGGCGCTGGCGGCTCGGCTGGTGTGTGTGGCGTCGCAGCGCCAGGCGTGGTGGCCTACACAGCCCATGAACTGTTTGCCATCGCCGCGTTTGCTGCCAGCATGAACCCACGTGCAGAGTGATCTGGCGGCCTCGGCGTTTCCATGATCACGGTGCGTGCGTCGGCGTGCGTCGGCGGGCTCGGCGGGCTCGGCGGGCCTTCGGGCGGCCGCCGAGGCTGCGCAGCTCTTCTCGCAGCTTCAAGTGTTGCCGGCCGCAGTGCTCAACCGTCACGCCGGGCACGCAGCCGGCTGATGCAGCGAAGATCCGCCCCGGGGCATCGGCGCCGTGCTGCGAGTCCCAGCCGTGGGAATCCGAGGCATCCCCCCGCCGCGCGTCGATTCCGACCAGCGCCGATCGTCGTACAGTCAGAGGGCCGTCCTCTGCTTTCTTCAATACCGATCATGTCCACCAACACCGTGCGACTTCACCGCGTGATCCGGGCGACGCCGGAGCGCGTCTACCGCGCATTCCTCGACGCCGATGCGATGGCCAAGTGGCTGCCGCCCTATGGGTTCACCTGCAAGGTTCATCACATGGATGCCAAGGTGGGCGGCACGTTCAAGATGTCCTTCGCCAATTTCGGCACCGGCCGCGGCCACACCTTCGGCGGCGAGTATCGAGAGCTGGTGCCGCATGCGCGCATCCGCTATTCCGACAAGTTCGATGATCCGAACCTGCCGGGAGAGATGGAGACGACGGTGTCGCTGGTGCCGGTCTCGTGCGGGACCGAACTGAGCATCGTGCAGGAGGGCATTCCGCAGGTCATTCCGGTCGAGATGTGCTATCTCGGCTGGCAGGAGTCGCTGGCACAACTGGCCACACTGGTCGAGCCGGTGATTCCGGATTGAGCCGGCGCGTGACGAACCGAGGAAAGACCTGCGCTTCGTCGTCGTCGACACGCCGGGTCCCGCGCGCGCGGTAGCGGCGGGCGCCGAGGTGCTCGAGCCCCTGCGCGTCAATCCGCTCGGCAACCATCTGGAGTTCTGGCTGAGCGAGCCGAACGGCCATGTGATCGTGGCGGCGGGGCCGTACGGCAATCTCGGCGTCAGAGCTGAAAGCCCAGCCACAGCACCAGCCCCTCCGCGACGTCGGTGACCAGCCCGGCGCGGCGCGGCGCGAGGCGCTCCGCCGCCGACTGCTCCTGCGCGAACCAGGTCGCGAAACGCCCGATCGCGTCGCGGTCGTGGAACGCCACCATCAGCTCGTAGTTCAGGAACAGGCTGCGGCTGTCGAGGTTGGCGGACCCGGCGAGCGCGAGCGTGTCGTCGATCACGGCGAGCTTGGCGTGCAGCATGTGCGGCACTGCCCACAGGCGCCCGCCGGCGGCCGCCAGCGTGCGCAGCGCGCGCTGGCGCGCGACGTCCGACAAACGGTGGTTCGAGCGCGCCGGCAGCAGCAGGTCGACCTGCACGCCGCGCCGCGCCGCCAGGCACAGCGCGGTCAGCAGCGCCGAATCGGGCACGAAGTAGGGCGTGATCAGCGCGATGCGGCGGCGCGCGCGGTAGGCTGCGGTGACGAGCAGCGAGTAGACCGTGTCGTCGGCCTGGTCGGGGCCCGACGCGATGAGTTGCGCGCACGGGCCCACGGGGGCGAGCCCGGGCACCGGGACCGGCATCGGCGCGGTCTGCTGCGTCGCGGCGCCGCCCGCGAATGCCCAGTCGTGCGCGAACAGCGCGCTCGCCTGCTGCACGAACGCACCACCCAGGTCGAAGCTCAGGTCGTGCCAGGCGGGACGGCCGGGCCGGCCCTCGAAGTATTCGCCCGCGAGGTTGCGCCCGCCGCACCACAGGCGCTGCGTCGCGCGCGCCGCGTCGGCGATCAGCATCTTGCGGTGATCGCGCAGGTTGGTGCGGCCCTTCAGCGGCGAGTGCAGCGGCGGCACGAACAGCAGGAACTCGACCCCGGCTGCGCGCAGCGGGCGCAGGTCCGGCCGGCTGCGCATCAGGCTGCCCAGGCCGTCGAGCATCACGCGCACCTTGACGCCGGCGCGCGCCTTCGCGCTCAGGCGCTCGATCAGCGCGTGGCCGACCGCGTCGCGGCCGATGATGAAGGTGCACAGGTCGATCGACTGTGCGGCGCCGGCGATCGTCTGCCACAGCGCGGCGAGCGCGGCGTGGCCGTCGGCGTGGATCTGCAGCTCGGTGTAGGGCGCCGGTTCGGGCTGGCCGAGCGCGAGCGCGGTCTGGATCGCCCACGGGCCCTCGGCGTCGGTGGCCGGCGGCGCGAGCAGCGGGCGGTTGCGCGGCCGCGCCTGCTTGCGTGAACCGAAGGTCAGGAACGCCGGCAGCGCGACATAGGGCACGAGCACGATGAACAGCACCCAGGCAATCGCCGCGGTCGGGTGGCGGCGCTGCTGCAGCACGTGCGCCGTGACCGCGTAGAGCAGCACCGCGACGATGGTGACGAAACCATGAACGGTCAGCAGGTACGCGGTGGTCACGCCGAAGAGCATCGGCGCGACCATACCGCATCCGGCGTCACGCCGGCCCGGGGTCGCAGCGCCGTGCGGGGGGCGGCAGCCGCCTGGCGGCGGCCTTGGGGCGCTCAGTCCCGCCTGGCGACGCTGGCGCCTGCGGCCAGCACCGGATCGGCCCGGTACTGCGCCGCGAACAGGCTCTTCAGCGCCGCGATCTTCGGCAGGTCGAATGTCGCGATGTAAGGTGACTCGGGGTGCAGGGTCGCGTAGTCCTGGTGGTGGTCCTCGGCCGGGTAGAACGCGCCCAACGGGGCGACCTGCGTGACGATCCTGGCCGGGTAGAGCTTGGCCGCGTCGAGTTGTGCGATGTAGCGCTGCGCGGTCTGCTGCTGCGCCGCATCCAGTGTGAACAGCGCCGAGCGGTACTGGGTGCCGTGGTCCGGGCCCTGGCGGTTCAGCTGGGTCGGGTCGTGCGCGACCGAGAAGAAGATCTGCAGCAGCTGCGCATACGACACCTGCTTCGGGTCGAAGCGCACCTGCACCGATTCGGCATGGCCCGTGAGCCCCGAGCCGACGATGTCGTAGTGCGCGGTGGCCCGGCTGCCGCCGGCATAGCCCGACACCGCGCTGAGCACGCCGCGGGTGTGCTGGAACACGCCCTGCACGCCCCAGAAGCAGCCGCCGGCGAAGACCGCGGTCTCGGTGCGGGCGTTCGCGCTGCTGCCCGTGTCGCCGGCCAGCGCCGGGATCTGCACCGCGGCCTCGGCGGCGGCGCGGCTCTGCAGCGGCGCTGCGGCGACCGCGAGCACGGCGACGGCGGCGAGGCCGGTCAACGCGGCCGCGAAGCGGCGGCGCGGCAGGCTCGTCGGCGAAGGATCGGGGGTTCGGTTCATGGGCGGCTCCTGCGCGGATTGTCGAGTCCGGTGGAGGTCGCGGGTGCGGCCGCGCTTCTTACACCCTGCCGCCGGCAGGGCGGGCGCTGCAGCCGGCCGTCAGCGCCGCTTGCGCACCGCGATCGTCGGTGCCGCGTCGGTCGGCGCCGCGGTGAACAGCTTCGCGGCACGGCCCTTCAGTTCGAGCAGCTCGCTGGGCGTGACCGAGTAGTGGCCCGACATCACGTCGACCTCGACGCGGAATTCGACATCCTTCGCACCGTTGGTCAGCAGCCCCGAGGTGAACTCGTAGTGCTCGTCCTCGGCCGGCAGGCCCGAGAGTTCGGCGTCGTAGTCGTCGTACTCGACGCTGCGAATCTCGCCGCTGGCCAGGTCGAGCATGCCGGTCGATTCGATCACCGACTCCGAGAGTTCGTCGAATATCCTGATCGGCAGTTTCAGATCCATCGCAAATCCTTGCACGCACAGGAGGTGGATTTTACGGGCCGGCGTCGTGTCGCCATTCGGCACGCGCCAAGGTGCCGGCATCGGCTCACACGACTCGCGCAAGATGCCGAGTCGAACGCGCCAGGCTGTAGCCGTCGCGCCCCGCGCTCTTCGCCTCGTACAGGGCCGTGTCCGCGCGCGCCATCAGTTCGCCGGATGATGTCGTGTCGCCGGGGAACAAGGCCACGCCGATGCTCGTCGTGACCTTCAGCGTGTTGCCGCCGATCGGGAAGTCCGCGCGCACCGCCAGCGTGATCTTGCGGGCCACGTGCTCGGCGTCGGCGTCGGCGTGGATCGGGTCGAGGATGATCACGAACTCGTCGCCCGCGAGGCGCGCGACGGTGTCGGTCGCCCGCACGGTGCTCTTCAGCCGGCGCGCGAATTCCTTCAGCACCGCATCGCCCGCGGCGTGGCCGAGCGAGTCGTTGATCGACTTGAAGTGATCGATGTCGAGAAAGACGAGGGCAAGGGGAGCGCGCGTGCGGCGCGAGCGCGCCATCGCTTCGACGAGCCGCTCGTCGAACTGGCGCCGGTTCGGCAGGCCGGTCAGTGAATCGATGCGCGCGAGCCGCATCAGTTCGGCTTCGCTGCGCCGGATCTCGGTCACGTCGGTGATCAGCGAATACAGGCCCAGCGTCACGCCGTTTTCCTGGTGCGGCACATACAACGCGTGCAAGTGCCGGGCTCCGCCGGGCAGTGGCACCAGCTGTTCGGATTCGACTCTTTCGCCGGCCAGCGCCCGCTCGATGAACGGGCGGTGTGGCGCGTAGAGCTCCGCGCCCACGGTATCGACCACGAGGCGCCCTTCCAGCGGTTCGGCTTGGACGCCGAACCATTTTTCGTAGGTCGCGTTGCTGTATCGGTAGCGCTGCCCGCTGTCGATGTAGGCGATCAGCACCGGCAGGTTGTCGGCGATCATGCGCAGGCGCTGCTCGCTCGCGGCCTGGCGCATCTCGCTTTCCTTGCGCTCAGTGACGTCGAAGGAAATGGCGTAGAAGCCGCGCACCTCGCCGGCGTTGCCGAGTTCGGGAATGTAGTTCGAGTGGAAGTGGCGCAACGCCCCGCGCACGACGAGCCGAGTCTCGAACGCGGTCTGTTGACCTTGCAGCGCAGCCCGGATGTGGGGTGCGTATTCGGCGTACTGCCTGGCGCCGCAGATTTCGCGCATCGACTTGCCCGTGATCGCATCGCGGTGCACGCCGAACCCGCGCTCGATGTAGTCGTTGACGAAGGTGTAGTGTTCGCCGGCGTCGACCTGTGTGATCAGCGCCGGCAGGTTGTCCGCAATGGCGCGCAGGCGTTGTTCGGAGTGGTGCAGCGCTGCGCTGCGCTCGCCCAATGCGAGCGTCATCGCATCGAAGCGGCGCGCCACACGGCCCAGCTCGTCGCGTGCCGTGCTGGCGCAACGCGCCGTGAGGTCGCCGCGCTCGACCGCAGCCGCGGCCCTTTCCAACCCCGCCAGCGGCCGCAGGACACGGCGCCAGACGACGATCGGCTGTGCCAGCGCGGCGCCCAGCAGCAACAGCAACGCACCCGCACCGCCGATGCGCAACCCATGCCTCGCCGCCTGTTCGGCGCTCGCCGCTTCGCGCGACCAGCGGTAGGCGGCATCGGTCAGTGCCTGCGTGCGGGCGAGCAGTTGATCGACCAGCAGATCGCGGCGCCGTTGCGTCAGCGGTGCGGCAGCCTGGGCGGTCAGTTCGGTCAGGCCGCGAAAAAGCGCCCGCAGCTCGCCGATCGATGTGCGCAGCGCCAGCCGCGCGGCACTTGACTCACCCGATTGGACCGGTGCCGACAACGTGAGAACCAGGGCTTCGTGCTGCCGCTGCCATTGTTCAGCCGCGCGTGGCTCGGAGTGCAAGGCGTATTCGTTCGTCAACGTGACCAGGCCGGCGATCGCGCGCGAGGCGGCTTGCACCCGCTCCTGCTCGGCATCGGCCGCGACCGAGCGACTCGCGCCGATCCACAGCAACACGCCGCAACAGAAAGTGGCCGCGACGGCGAGGGCCGCGGACACGAGCACGCGGGTGCGGATGTTCATCGCGTCACTGCGGCAGGCCGACCGCGATGGCGTCGACCTCACGCAAGGGCGGTGCGTGCAGGTAGCGCTGGTAGCCGGGGACGGTTTTGCCCGTCACGTGGCCCTCCCGAATGGCCCAGCGCGCTTCGCTTTCCAGGGTCTTGAGCAGGCTTTGATCGAGCGTGAGCTGGAAACGCAGCCCGGGCCAGACCCAGTCGATGAAGCGCTGGTCGACACCGAGTCGCGCGCGCAGGATGGCTTGCGATTCGATCGGGTGGCTCTGGATGAAAGCCTCGGCGCGCGCAACGGCGCGCAGCAGTTTCGTCAGATCGGCGTCGCGCGCGCCGGCCAGGCGCCGGTGCGCGACCAGGTTGAAGCTCGAGGTATAGACGCCGGAGTGGGGCAACACGGCGGCGTCGCCCCTAAACGCGGCAATGGCGTCGAATGCGAACGGCTCCCAGGCGGCCACCGCGGCCACCCTGCCGGAGCGCATCGCCGCCGCCATCTCGTCGGGCTGCAGCGCAATCTGATCGACCGAGCCGGGGTCGATGCCGTGCCACAGCAGGTACGAGTCGAGAAAGAACTGGCTCGACGAGCCGCGTACCACGCCGACCTTCTTGCCGCGCAGCTGGCCGGGCTCGGTGATGCCGGCACTGCGGCGAACGACCAGCTTGACGTCGTCGGAGGTGGTCGCGAACGTGCCGAAGACGACGTAGTCGTCGCGCTCGAAACTGCGGAACATCACCGGCGAGTCGGAGGCGGTGGCGACATCGGCGGCGCCGTCGAGCACGAGTTGCAGGCAGCGGTGCCCGCCGACGCAGTCGATGATCTTCGGCGCAAGGCCGACGGCCGCGAAGTAGCCCTCGGCCTGCGCTACGTACAGCGGCAGCGACAGCGGCGTGCGCGCGATCGCGAGGGTCAGCGGGGCGGCCCATACCGGCAGGCAAAAGGCCAGCCCGCACAGCGCCGCGAGCTTCAGCGCCGCGCGGCGACAGCCGCGTGTCGTCCGGGGGGTTTCGGGCCCGGGCATGTCACACGTTGCTGGTCGCGCGCACTTCCTCGATCGAGGTGACGCCAGTCAGCACCTTGTCGATGCCGTCCTGGCGCAAGGTGCGCATGCCTTCGGCCAGCGCGACGCGCTGGATCGCCTCGGCCGGCGCGTTGGTCTGGATCAGGCGGCGCAGCTCGCGCGACACGATCATCATCTCGTGGATGCCGGCACGCCCCTTGTAGCCGCTGTCGCTGCACTCCTTGCAGCCGGGTGCGTGGTGCAGCATCAGCCGGCCAGCGCGGCTGTTGCGCTGCATCCAGCCGGCCATGACCACGTCGCGGTCGACCGGCGGCTCGGCGCCGAAGGCCAACATGTAGTCGGCGAGCAGTTCGTCCGACTGCTCGGGCGTGGCCGGCTTGGTCGTGCGGCAGTGCGTGCACAGGCGGCGCACCAGGCGCTGCGCCAGCACCGCGAGCAGCGAGTCGCCGAAGTTGAACGGGTCCAGCCCCATGTCGAGCAGACGCGTCACGGTTTCGGGCGCGCTGTTGGTGTGCAGTGTGCTCAGCACCAGGTGGCCGGTCAGCGAGGCCTCGACGACCATGTTCGCGGTCTCCTGGTCGCGGATCTCGCCGACCATGATCACGTCCGGGTCGGCGCGCAGGAACGCGCGCAGTGCCTTCGCGAAGGTCCATTCGATCTTCGGGTTCACCTGCACCTGGCGCAGGCCCGGCTGGGTGATCTCGATCGGGTCCTCGGCGGTCCAGATCTTGCGCTCGGGCACGTTGATGTGGCTGAGCGCCGAGTGCAGCGTGGTGGTCTTGCCCGAGCCGGTCGGGCCGACGCACAGCACCATGCCGTAGGGCCGCTCGACCGCGTGCTTCAGGCGCGCGAGGTTGTCGGCCGACAGCTCGAGCCGGTCGACCGGCATTGGCTTGGCCGACGACAGCAGGCGCAACACGACGTCTTCGAGGCCGTGATTCGTCGGCACCGTGGCGACACGCAGCTCGAGCTTGTGCTGCGGCGAGAACTTCGCGAAGTTGATCTTGCCGTCCTGCGGCTTGCGCCGCTCGGAGATGTCGAGCTCACACATGATCTTGACGCGGGCGATCAGCGCATTGCGGTAGTTCGGCGGCAGCTCGAGGTAGGTGCGCAGCACGCCGTCCTTGCGGAAGCGCACGCGGATCTTCTCGCGCCCCGGGTAGCTCTCGATGTGGATGTCGGAGACACCCTCGCGGTCGGCCTCGATGATCATGTTGTTGAGCAGCCGCACCAGCGAGTTGTCGGACTGCTCGATCGGCCGGTCGTTGTCGCCGGCGCGGTCCAGGCCTTCGCGCTCGAGCGTCTCGACCAGCTTGCCGGTGTCGGGCAAGTCGAGCTTCATCGACAGCGCCGCGTCCTGCGCGGCGCTGCGCGGGCCGTCGACCGCGCCGATCTTCTCGTAGGCGGCGTGCAGCACCGCATCGATCGAGCGGCTGTTGGCCAGTACCGGCACGACCTTCATCTGCGCGCTGAACTCGACCTCGTCGACCGCGCTGCGGCGCCGCGCCGGGTCGTCGAGCGCGACGATCAGGCGGCCGTCGCGCAGCAGCAACGGCAGCACCTGCAGCCGCATCGCGACCGAATAGCTTAGGCGCCGCAGCGCCTCGGCCTCGATCGGGAAGCTGTCGACGTCGACCAGCGGGTAGCCCATCTTGCGCGACAGCGCGACCTGCAGGCCCTCGCGCGAGACCACGCCCATGCGCACCAGCAGTTCGCCCAGCGGCACGCTGCGGTCGCTGCGCTGCTGCGCGAGCGCCTCCTGCAGCTGCGTGTCGTCGATCATGCCGAGCGAGACCAGCGCCTCGCCGATGCGCACCATCGGCATCTTCGCCTGGCGCTCGATCGCCTCGAGCAACTGCACCGGCGTGACGACCTGGCGCGTCACCAGCACATCGCCGAGCTTGCGCCGGCGCAGCTGCTGCTGGACGCCCGCGGCCGCCTCGATCTGCGCCGGTGTCGCGCTGTGCTGTTCGATCAGCAGCTCACCGATGCTGGAGCCGATCTCGAACTGGTCGTAGGCGTTGCGCGGCACGAAGCAGCGCGTCACGCTGCCGTCGTCGTCGGCCGAGCCGGCCTCGGCGCAGGGGTGGAACAGGAACAGCCCGAACGCGTTCTCGACGTGACCGATGGTCTCGCCGGTCAGCTCGACGCCGCTCGCCAGCGTGAGCTGGTACAGAGAATGCGCGCGGTGCCCGAGCAGGCCGGCGTGCGGGTCGCCGAGCGCGAGCGCGCCCGGCCGCAGCGGCGTGGTCAGCGTCAGCGAGCGGAACTGGTCGAAGCGCAGCGGCAGGGTCGTGCGCGCCGGCGGCAGCTGGACGTGCGCGACGCCTTCCTCGGGCACGAAGAAGGTCAGCCGGCCTTTGGTGCGACTGTCGTTCAGGCCGATGATCTCGCAGGGCAGCGGGTCGGTCTGCGGCGTGGCCGGCGGGTAGCTGGCGTAGGGCGGCGTCGGCCAGCAGAAGGCGTCGCGGGTGGCCTTGTCGGAAGAGGCGTTGCCCGGTCCGCAGGGCGTGTCGGCGCCGCGCATGTCCAGGTGCTCCGGGGCTTTGGCCCATTCAAGGGGGGTCAACATCTCGGCCATCGTGGTGTCCTTGCAATCGTCGGCCGTGCGCGTTCACCCAGCGGGCGAGCGTCGGCCGACACTTCTTCACCCGGCGATGGTCGCGTCGAACGCCGCGCTGCAATGAGCGGAAATGCGGGCCTTGGGTCGGCCAGTTCGAGGCTTCGCGCGCCGCTCAGGACTTCATCTGCAGCGGCAGGAAGGTGACGATCTGCGGGAACGCGTACAGCAGCACGACCATCGCGACCATCAGCAGGAAGAACGGGAACGCGGCGCGTGCGATGTAGACGATGCTGCGCCGGGTCATGCCCTGCAGCACGAACAGGTTGAAACCCACCGGCGGCGTGACCTGTGCCATCTCGACCACGATGACGATGAAGATGCCGAACCACAGCGGGTCGATGCCGGCCTTCTGCACCGTCGGTTGAATCACGCCCATCGTCAGCACGACCATCGAGATGCCGTCGAGGAAGCAGCCGAGCACGACGTAGAACGCGGTCAGCGCCATGATCAGCTGGAACTTCGTCAGCCCCAGGCCGCCGATCCATTCGGCCAGGTGCCGCGGCAGCCCGATGTAGCCCATGCTGAGGGTCAGGAACGCCGCGCCGGCCAGGATCAGCGCGATCATGCAGTACAGGCGCGTGCCGCCCATCAGCGAATCCTTGAAGGTCTGCCGGCTCATCGAGCCCTGCAGCACCGACACCATCAGCGCGCCGACCACGCCCAGCCCGGCGGCCTCGGTGGCGGTCGCGATGCCGGCGTAGATCGAACCCAGCACCGCGGCGATCAGCAGCACCACCGGGATCAGGTTGCGCGACTCGTGCAGCTTCTGGCCGAAGCTCATCGGTGCGTCGGCCGGCGGGATCAACTCCTTGTGGGTCAGCGACCAGAACGCGATGTAGGCCGAGAAGATCAGCGCCAGCAGCACCCCGGGGATCACGCCGCCGATGAACAGCTGCGAGATCGACACGTCGGCGGTGACGCCGTAGACGATCATGATGATGCTGGGCGGGATCAGCAGGCCCAAGGTGCCGGCGCCGGCCAGGGAGCCGACCGACATGATGTCCGGGTAGCCGCGCTTGTTCAGCTCGGGCAGGCTCATCTTGCCGATCGTCGCGCAGGTCGCGGCACTCGAGCCCGACACTGCCGCGAAGATCGCGCAGCCGACCACGTTGACGTGCAGCAAGCGGCCGGGCAGCGCCTGCATCCACGGCGCCAGGCCCTTGAACATGTCCTGGCTCAGCCGCGTGCGAAACAGGATCTCGCCCATCCAGATGAACAGCGGCAGAGCGGTCAGGGTCCAGCTCGAGGCCGAGCCCCAGATCGTCACCGCCATCGCGTCGCCGGCCGGGCGCGAGCTGAACATCTGCATGCCGATCCAGGCCACGCCCGACAGCGTCAGGCCGATCCACACGCCGCTGCCCAGAATGAGAAACAGCGCCGCGATCAGCAGCGCCGTGATCGCGAAGTCACTCATTGTGCGAAGCCTCTTCGGACGTGACGACGATGCGCTCGCCGCGCAGCTCGAGCACGAGTTCGTCGATGAACGCGATCGCCAGCACGACGGTGCCGATCGCCATCGTCAGCTCGGGCAGCCACAGCGGCGTCGCATCGTTGCTGGTCGAGATGTCGTGGAAGATGTACGACTGCCACGCCAGCTTGCAGCTGTAGAACGCCGCCAGCGCCGCGAGCAGCGACGCCGCGAACAGCGCCCAGACCTCGAAGCCGCGCTTCCAGCCGCCCCTGAGCGACCCGATCAGCAAGGTCACGCGGATGTGTTCGCCCTTCTTCAGCGTGTGCGCCAGCGCGAGGAAGCCGGTGGCCGCCATCATGTAGCCGGCGTAGGCGTCGACCCCGGGCAGGTTGAAGTGCAGCTGCCGGCCGAGGATGGACAGCATCACCATCACCAGCAGCAGCACCATGAACACCCCGGCGAGCGCGGCGGCACCGTCGTAGAGCGCATCGAGAGACCGGCGCAGCGCGCCGGGCGCTGCACCCTGAGCGGCGGCCGCCGCCATCAGATCTTCTTGTAGGCGTCGACGACGGCCTGGCCTTCGGGGCCGGCCTTGTCGAGCCATTCCTTCAGCATCGTGTCGCCGATCTTCTTCATGTCGCTCGTGAGCTGCGCGCTCGGCGCGACGATCGTCATGCCGTTCTTCTTCAGCAGGTCGATGTACTCGGTGTTCTTGGTCTTCGAGAGCGCCCAGCCGCGCGCCTCGGCGTCGGCGCCGGCCTTCAGCAGCGCGGCCTGGCTCGGCTTGTCGAGCGCGTCGAACGCGGCCTTGTTGACGAGCACGCCGTTCTTCGGCAGCCAGGCATGGGTGTCGGTCCAGAACTTGATGTACTCGTAGGTCTTGCTGTCGTAGCCGGTCGAGGCCGACGACATGTAGCTCTCGATCACGCCGGTGGCCATCGCCTGCGAGAGCTCGGCCGCCTGCACCGTGACCGGCTGCGCGCCGACGAGCTCGGCGATGCGCGAGGTGGCCGGGCTGTAGGCGCGCCACTTCAGGCCCTTCAGGTCGGCGGCGGAGGCGATCGGCTTCTTCGCGTAGATGCCCTGCGGCGGCCACGGCACCGCGTACAGCAGCAGCATGCCCTGCTCGCCGAGGCGTCTGTCGAGCGCCGGCTTTTGCGCCTTGTAAAGCTTGGCCGCGGCTTCGTAGCTGTCGGCCAGGAAGGGCAGGCCGTCGACGCCGAAGATCTGCCATTCGTTCTGGAAGTTGGCCATCAGGATCTCGCCCATCTGCGCCTGGCCGCCCTGCACCGCGCGCTTGATCTCGGGCGCCTTGAACAGCGAGGCGTTAGCGTGCACGGTGATCTTCAGCTTGCCGCCCGTGGCCTTGTCGACGTCGGCCGCGAACTGGGTCAGGTTCTCGGTGTGGAAGTTGTTCGCCGGGTAGGCGGCGGGCAGGTCCCACTTGGTCTGCGCCGAGGCGGTGGCCGCGACGCTGAGCAGGGCGGCCAGGCAGACGAGACGACGGGTCAGGTTCATGAGCACTCCGGTTGGCTGGAATTCGGTCCAGGATGGGATCGGCCGCAAAAGCATAGAGCGAACCCGCAACGTCCGGCATCGGTTCTTCTACCGGCTTGCAGTGTCGATGAAACTTCGATAAATTGGCAATAAATTGTCAACGTTTCGGAAGGTCGCAGTTTGAAGGATGCCCGCGCCCACGCGAAGGTCGCCGTGAAGCCGAAGGCGCGCACGCGCGGCATCGTCTCGTCGTCGCACCTGGTCTCGCCGCGCAGCGTCGAGCTGTCGGAATTCGAGTTCGGCATGATCGTCGCGTGGAACGCGTTCTCGCGCTGGGCGATGCGCTGCATGGCCGCCGCCGGCTGCCCCGACCTGACGATCACCGATGTGCTGGTGCTGCACCACCTGAACCACCGCGAGCGCAACAAGAAGCTCGCCGACATCTGCTTCGTGCTGAACTACGAGGACACGCACGTCGTCGCGTACTCGCTGAAGAAGCTCGTCGCCGCCGGTCTCGTGCAGGCCGAGAAGGTCGGCAAGGAAGTGATCTACCGCCCGTCGCCGGCCGGCGAGACGGCGGTGCGGCAGTACCGCGAGGTGCGCGAGGCCTGCCTGATCGCGAACCTCGACACCGAACGCAATGCCGACATCGGCGAGATGGCGCGGCTGCTGCGCACGATGTCGGGGCTGTACGACCAGGCTGCGCGGGCGGCGACTTCCTTGTGAACACGCTCGGGGTGCTGATGCTCGACACGCGCTTTGCGCGCATCGTCGGCGACATCGGCAATCCGGAGACCTTCGACTTCCCGGTGCGCTGCCGCACCGTGCCGCGCGCCTCGCCGCAGCGCGTGGTGCGCGAGCGCGACCCGGCGCTGCTGCAGCCGTTCATCGACGCCGGCCGCGCGCTCGTCGCCGAAGGCGCGACCGCTATCACGACCAGCTGCGGGTTCCTCGTGCTGTTCCAGTGCGAGCTGCAGGCGGCGCTGCCGGTGCCGGTCTGGACTTCGAGGCTGCTGCTGCTCGCGGAGTCGAGCGGCGCGGGTGTCATCACCGTCGATGCGGCAAGGCTGGGTGACGATCACCTGCGCGCGGCCGGCGCACCGCCCGACACGCCGATCGAAGGCCTCGAACCCGGCTGCGCGTTCCAGCGCTGCCTGCTGCACGGCGAAGCCGCGCTCGACACCGCCAACGCGCGCGAAGAAACCGTCGCCGCCGCACGGCGATTGATTGCCCGCCATCCGCGGCTCTCGACGATCGTGCTCGAATGCACCAACATGCCGCCGTACGCCGACGCGGTGCGCGCTGCCACCGGCCGCAGCGTGCTCGACATCACGACACTGCTGCGCCAGCGTTTCCAGACCTGAACCGGACTCATCCCGATGACAAGCCCCTCGACACCCAAGCGCTGGCAGTTCTGGATCGACCGCGGCGGCACCTTCACCGACGTGGTCGGCAAGCGGCCCGACGGTTCGCTGGTGACGCTCAAGCTGCTCAGCGAAAACCCCGAGCAGTACCGCGACGCGGCGGTCGCCGGCATCCGCCACCTGCTCGGCCTGGCCGCCGACGCGCCGATCACGCCCGAACTCGTCGAGTGCGTGAAGATGGGCACGACGGTCGCGACCAACGCGCTGCTCGAGCGCAAGGGCGAGCCGACCCTGCTGGTCACGACGAAGGGATTCCGCGATGCGCTGCGCATCGGCTACCAGGAGCGGCCGCGCATCTTCGACCGCCAGATCGTGCTGCCCGAGCTGCTCTACAGCCGCGTGATCGAGGCGGTCGAGCGCGTCGGCGCGCACGGCGAGGTGGTGCAGCCGCTGGACGAGCCGCACCTGCGCGAACGCCTGTGGGCCGCGTTCGACGCCGGGCTGCGCAGCGTCGCGATCGTGTTCATGCACGGTTACCGCTACCCGGCGCACGAGCTCGCGGCGCAGCGCCTGGCGCAGGCGGCCGGCTTCACGCAGATCAGCGTCTCGCACCAGGTCAGCCCGCTGATGAAACTGGTCGGGCGCGGCGACACGACGGTCGTCGACGCCTATCTGTCGCCGATCCTGCGCCGCTACGTCGAGCAGGTCGCGCTCGAGATGCCGGGGGTCAGGCTGTTCTTCATGCAGTCCAGCGGTGGCCTCGCCGACGCGCACGCGTTCCAGGGCAAGGACGCGATCCTGTCCGGGCCGGCCGGCGGCATCGTCGGCATGGTGCGCACCGCGCAACTGGCGCAGGCCGACCTGGGCGCCGAAACCGACGGCCTGCGCGTGATCGGCTTCGACATGGGCGGCACCTCGACCGACGTGAGCCACTTCGCCGGCGAGTTCGAGCGCGCGTTCGAGACCCAGGTTGCCGGCGTGCGCGTGCGCGCGCCGATGATGAGCATCCACACGGTGGCGGCGGGGGGCGGCTCGATCCTGTCGTTCGACGGCGCGCGCTTTCGCGCCGGCCCGCAAAGCGCCGGCGCGAATCCCGGCCCGGCCTGCTACCGGCGCGGCGGCCCGCTCGCGGTCACCGACGCGAACGTGATGGTCGGCAAGATCCAGCCCGAGCACTTTCCGCAGGTGTTCGGGCCGCACGCGAACCAGCGCCTGGACCGCCATGCGGTGGTCGAGCAGTTCACCGCGCTGGCCGACACGATCGAGCGCGCGACCGGCATGAAGCGCAGCCCCGAGGCCGTCGCCGAAGGCTTCATCGACATCGCGGTCGGCGCAATGGCCAACGCGATCAAGAAGATCTCGGTCGCGCGCGGCTACGACGTGACGCGCTACACGCTGCAGTGCTTCGGCGGCGCCGGCGGCCAGCACGCCTGCCGTGTCGCAGACGCGCTCGGCATGACGCGCGTGTTCGCGCACCCGCTGGGCGGCGTGCTGTCGGCCTACGGCATGGGGCTGGCGGACCAGAGCGTGATGCGCGAGGCGGCGATCGAGCAGCCGCTGGCCACGGCGCACGCCGAGGTCGCTGCGCGCGTCGCCGCGCTCGCGCGCGACGCCGGCGACGAGCTGGCGCGCCAGGGCACGGGCGGCGGCCGCGTCCTGGTGCACCAGCGCGTGCACCTGCGCTACGAGGGCACCGACTCGGCGCTGCTCGTGCCGTTCGGCAGCGCCGACGAGATTCGCACCGCGTTCGAGGCCGCGTACCGCCAGCGCTTCGCGTTCCTGATGACCGAGCGGCGCCTCGTCGTCGAGGCGGTGTCGGTCGAGGCGGTCGCCTGCGGGGACGCGCCGGCCGAGCCGCACCATGCGCTGGCCGCGAGCGGTGCGGCGCCGGCGGCTGACACGGTGCGCATGTTCAGCGGCGGCCGCTGGTGGGACGCGGCGCTGGTCGTGCGCGAGGCCACGCGCCCGGGCCACGTGATCGCCGGGCCGGCGATCATCGCCGAGAAGAACGCGACCACCGTCGTCGAACCCGGCTGGCAGGCACGCGTAACGGCGCTCGACCACCTGGTGCTCGACCGCGTCGTGGCCCGCGCGCCGCAAAACGCGATCGGCACGAGTGTCGACCCGGTGATGCTCGAGGTCTTTAACAACCTGTTCATGAGCATCGCCGAGCAGATGGGGCTGCAGCTGCAGAACACCGCCTACTCGGTCAACATCAAGGAGCGGCTGGACTTCTCGTGCGCCCTGTTCGACGCGCAGGGCAACCTGATCGCGAACGCGCCGCACATGCCGGTGCACCTGGGCTCGATGAGCGAGTCGATCAAGACCGTGGTCGCGCGCAACGCCGGCACGATGCAGCCGGGCGACGTCTATGTGCTGAACGACCCGTACCACGGCGGCACGCACCTGCCCGACGTGACGGTCGTCACGCCCGTCTATCTGAACAGGCCCTCCCCCTTCGAGGGGGGGCGAGCGGGAGCGGGTGGGCGTGACGACAGCGCGAAGCGCGAGCCCACGTTCTACGTCGGCTCGCGCGGTCACCATGCCGACATCGGCGGGGTCACGCCCGGCTCGATGCCGCCGTTCTCGACCCGCATCGACGAAGAGGGCGTGCAGATCGACAACGTCAAGCTGGTCGATCGCGGCACGCTGCGCGAGGCCGAGATGCTGGCGCTGCTGGGCAGCGGCGCACACCCGTCGCGCAACCCGCAGCAGAACCTGGCCGACCTGAAGGCGCAGATCGCCGCCAACGAGAAGGGCGTGCAGGAGCTGCGCAAGATGGTCGGGCAGTTCGGCCTGCCGGTCGTGCAGGCCTACATGCACCATGTGCAGGACAACGCCGAGGAATCGGTGCGCCGCGTCATCACGAAGCTCAAGGACGGCACGTTCACCTTGCCGCTGGACAACGGCGCGCAGATCCGGGTCGCGATCCGCGTCGACCCGGTGCAGCGCAGCGCCGAGATCGATTTCACCGGCAGCTCGGCGCAGCTCGAGAACAACTTCAACGCGCCGACGGCGGTGTGCATGGCTGCGGTGCTGTACGTGTTCCGAACGCTGGTGAACGACGACATCCCGCTGAACGCCGGCTGCCTGAAGCCCCTGAAGGTCATCATCCCCGACGGCTCGATGCTCAACCCGCACCCGCCGGCCTCGGTGGTGGCCGGCAACGTCGAGACCTCGACCTGCATCACCAACGCGCTGTACGGCGCGCTCGGCGTGATGGCGGCAGGCCAGTGCACGATGAACAACTTCACCTTCGGCAACGCGCGCTACCAGTACTACGAGACGATCTCCGGCGGCAGCGGCGCGGGTTTGAGCTTCGATGCGGACGGGCGACCGGTGGGGGGCTTCGACGGCACTTCGGTGGTGCAGACCCACATGACGAATTCGCGCCTGACCGACCCCGAGGTGCTGGAGTTCCGCTTCCCGGTGCGCCTGGACAGCTACGAGATCCGCAAGGGCTCGGGCGGCGCCGGCCGCTACCGGGGCGGCGACGGCGGCGTGCGCCGGGTACGCTTTCTCGAGGCCATGACCGCGGCTATCCTGTCTAACGGCCGCCATCAAGGCGCCTTCGGTCTGGCCGGCGGCGCGGCAGGAAAGCCGGGCATCAACCGCGTCGAGCGAGCCGACGGCAGCGTCGTCGCGCTGGACCACATCGGCTCGGTCGAGATGGCGCCGGGCGACGTGTTCGTGATCGAGACGCCCGGGGGCGGCGGATGCGGCTGAGGGGTCGGCGCATCCAGCGGCTGTAAGGCGGCGTAGGGGCTCTTCGACAGAAGCGCGTGGTCGATCGACAATGACCACCCGGCCGACCACTCGACGCGCCCCCTCACCACCCACCGGAGATTCTGACCATGAACGCACGTCTCATCGCCTCCAGCGCCCTTGCTTCCGTCCTCGCGATGGGCGCCCTGTCGGTCGCCCACGCCGCGGAAGGCAAGGAAAAGGAAAAGTGCTTCGGCATCGCCAAGGCCGGGACCAACGATTGCGCCAACCTGTCGGGGAGCCACTCGTGCGCCGGCCAGAACAAGACCGCGATGGCCGCCGACGAGTGGAACTACGTCGCCAAGGGCAGCTGCGCCAAGATGGGGGGCAAGTCGGAAGACGAAGCCAAGGCGATGATCGCGAAGAAGTGATGGTCGAGGGCGCAGCGCCGGCGACGCATGTCGGTATCGGCCTGCGCCAACCCCACTACGCGGCGCTGCTCGAGGCTGCGCCGCCGCTGGCCTTCGTCGAGGTCCATTCCGAGAACTTCTTTGCCGACGGCGGCGCCGCGCTCGCGGTGCTGCGCCGGGCGCGCGAACGCTACGCGGTCAGCCTGCACGGCGTCGGGCTCGGGCTCGGTTCCGCGGCCGGACTCGACCCCTGGCACCTGGACCGCCTGGCGCGCCTGGTGCAAGGCGTCGAGCCGGCGCGCGTCTCGGACCACGCCTGTTTCGCGCGCGCGCCGCGCACACCAGGCGGCCCGGTCGTGCACGCGAACGACCTGTTGCCGATCGCGTTCACCGACGCGGCGCTCGCCCTCATGGCGGCCAACGTGTCGCAGGTGCAGGAGCGGCTCGGCCGCAGGATGCTGGTCGAGAACCTTTCGTCCTACGTCTCGTTCGCCGACGACTCGATGAGCGAGCCCGAGTTCTTCGCGCAGCTGTGCCGCCGCAGCGGCTGCGGCATGCTGCTCGACGTCAACAACCTGATGGTCAACGCACTCAACGCCGGCGCCGCCGATCCGCTCGCGGCGTGCTGCGCCTTCGTCGATGCGTTGCCGGCCGGCATCGTCGGCGAGGTCCACGTCGCCGGCTACTGCCAGGCCGACGGCATCGTCATCGACGACCACGGCAGCCGCGTGCGGCCGGCCGTCTGGGCGGTCTGCGAGCACGCGCTGCGGCGCTTCGGCGCCGCGCTGCCGACGCTGGTCGAATGGGACACCGACGTGCCGGCGCTCGACGTGCTGCTCGGCGAGGCCGCGCATGCGGCGGCGCTCGGCGCGCGCGTGGCGGCCGCATGAGTCATCCGACGGCAACGCTTTCCCAGCGGGCCGCCGCGCCGGGCCGCCCCAAGCAAGGCCCGACCTTGGGCAACGAAGGGCCCCTGCGAGGCCTTGGGAGGGTCGATCGTCGTACGCGACGATCGGGGCGCTCACATGAATGAGGCGCAACGCCAGCAGAGGCTGCTCGCGGCGCTCGGCGGCGGTGGGTCGAGCGTGGCGGGGCTGCGCGAATCGGGCGCGCGCGCGGCGCGCGGGCTCGAGGCCTACCGCGCCAACGCCGAGGCGATCGCCGAGCGCGCGCTGGGCTCGGCCTTCGCGACCGTGCGCGCGATGCTGGGCGAGGACGACTTCGCGCAGCTCGCGCGCGAGTTCTGGCGTGCCCACCCGCCGCTGCGCGGCGACCTCGGCGAGTGGGGCGACGCCTTGCCCGACTGGCTGGCCGCGCACGCGGGGCTGGCGCCCTGGCCCTGGCTGGCGGATGGCGCACGCCTGGACCTGGCGCTGCAGCGCTGCGAGCGCGCGGCCGATGCGGTGCTCGACGCGGCCTCGCTGGCGCTGCTCGAAACCGACGATCCGGCGCGGCTGCGGCTCGAACTGATGCCCGGCACGGCGCTGCTGCGCTCGCGCTGGCCGATCGCGACGATCCACCGCGCGCATCAACTCGATGGCGAGGACGCCGAGCGCGCGTTCGCGGCGGTGCGCGAGGCGATCGCGGGGCAGCGCAGCGAGTCGGTGCTGGTCGCGCGGCGCGGCTGGCGCGCCGTCGTGCACGCGCTCGATCGGCGCACGGCCGACTGGACGCAGGACCTGCTCGCCGGCGTCAAGCTCGCGGCCGCGCTCGCGCGCGCCGGACCGGCCTTCGACTTCGCCGCGTGGCTCGCCGACGCGGTGCGCGAGTGCTGGTTGAAAGATGTGGCCGTGTCGAACGACTGACGCTGCATCGGCCCCCGGCCCCGCACTGGAGCTCTCTGCATGACGCTGAACACCGCCGCTCCCTCCCTTGCCGCGCGCCTCTGGCACGCCGGCGAGCACGCGATCGGCGCGCTGCAGCACCTGCAGCCGCTGGCGCTGCTGGCCGCGCGGCTCTATGTCGGGTCGGTGTTCTTCCGCTCGGGGCTGACCAAGCTGCGCGACTGGGACATCACGCTCGCACTGTTCAACGACGAGTACCACGTGCCGCTGCTGAACCCGACCGCCGCCGCCTTCATGGGCACCGGCGCCGAGCTCGCGCTGCCGGTGCTGCTGGTGCTGGGCCTGTTCGGCCGCTTTGCCGCCGCCGGGCTGACGATCCTGAACATCGTCGCAGTGCTGAGCCTGATGGACGTGCCCGACGCCGCGCTGATGGGCCACGTCTTCTGGGGCAGCCTGCTGCTCGGGCTGCTGCTGTGGGGGCCGGGTGTGATCTCGCTCGATCGCTTCCTGGTTCCGCGGCTGCGCGCCTGGGTGTTCGGCACGAACGCGGCGCCGGCGCCGCACGCGCCCCGCGTCAGTCGCGTGGCCTGAATCCGATCACGATCGGCGGCGGCACGCGACCATTGTCGAGCGGAAACGTCTCGGTGCGTTCGATCGCGCGCAGCACCGCGTCGTCCCACGACTTCACGCCGCTGCTCTGCAGCAGCCGCTTCGACGCGACGCTGCCGTCGGGCGCGACCCGCAGCTCGACCACGGTGCGCGGGTTGCCGTCGATCGGCTCGGTGAACACGATGTTGGGCTTGATGCGCGCCGCGATGCGCCCACCGTAGGCCTCCGACGGGCCGCTGCTGCGCTGCGCCGTGCCGGTGTCATTCTGGTCGCCGGTCGCGCCGGCCAGGGCCGCCATGCGCTTGAGGTAGGCGTCGCGGGCGGCGGCCTGCCGCACGGCTTCGGCTTTTTCGGCCTTCTCCGCCTTGTCCCTGTCGGCCGCGATCTTCTTCTGCGCCTGCTCGTCCTTCGCGCGCTTCTCGCGCTCGGCTTCGGCGCGCTCGGCCTTTTCGCGTTCGGCCTTTTCGCGCTTCGCCTTCTGCTGCTGCTCCTGCTCGGCCGCGACGCGCTTGGCCTCGTCGCGCCTGGCCTTCTCGATCGCGATCTGCGGGTCGGGCAGGGCCGGTGTCGGCTTCGGCGGCGCCACTGGCTCGACCGGCTTCGGCGCCGGTTCGGGCTTCTTCACCTCCGGCGCCGGTGTCGGCGGCGGCTCGACCGCGCGCGGCGCCGCGGCCTGCGGCGTGGCCGACCACAGCTCGGCGGCCACCGTCGTCGGCTCCGAGCTGCGCCAGTTCACGCCGAACGCGATTGCCAGGACCAGCAGCACATGTGCCAGCACCGCCAGCGCGATCGCGCGGCCGCGCACCTTCGGCGGCCGCGGCATGAACGGGTCACGGCCCACGGCCCTCGACGTGGCGGAATTCATCGGCCGGCTCAACTCTTGCCGTTCTTGACCGACAGCGCGACGCGCTGCACGCCGGCGCGCTGCAAGGTGTCCATCAGCTTCACGACGGTCTCGTACTTGACTGCGCGGTCGGCCGAGATCACCACCGGCACGGCGATGTCGCCGCCCTGGGCCTCGCCGACCCGCGCCGCGATGTCGCGCAGCGCGACCGGCGCGCCGTCCTTGCCGTCGATGCGCAGCTTGACCCGCTCGTCGCTGCCGACGACGAGCTCGACCACGTGGTCGGGTCGTTTCGAACTCGCGCCGACGCTGGGCAGGTCGACCACGCCGGTCGTGATCAGCGGCGCGGTCACCATGAAGATGATCAGCAGCACCAGCATCACGTCGATGAACGGCACCATGTTGATCTCGTTGATCGTGCGGCGGCGCGAGCCGTGGCCGCGGTGGCTGACGGCGGCCATGTCAGGCCTGCCGCCGGGCCGCCCCGAGGGGGGCCTGCGCCTCCTCGGGGGGCAGTGAACGAAGTGAGCGTGGGGGCTTCATCAGTGGGCGGCCGGGGCGCCGGCGTTGCGCTGCAGGATGTTCGAGAACTCCTCGATGAAGGTCTCGAGCTGGATCGCGGTGCGGTCGATGTCGCGCGCGAAGCGGTTGTAGGCGATCACCGCGGGAATCGCCGCGAACAGGCCGATCGCAGTGGCCACGAGCGCCTCGGCGATGCCGGGCGCGACCGTTGCGAGCGTCACTTGCGTCATGTTCGCCAGGCCGACGAAGGCATGCATGATCCCCCACACCGTGCCGAACAGGCCGACGTAGGGCGAGACCGAACCGACCGTGGCGAGGAACGACAGGTGCGCCTCGATCGTGTCGAGCTCGCGCTGGAAGCTCGCCCGCATCGCGCGGCGTGCGCCGTCGAGCAGCGCGCCGGCGTCGCTGACGCGGCGCTCGCGCAGCTTCATGAACTCGCGCATGCCGGAAGCGAAGATGCGCTCCATCGGCGAGCCGTCGGTGCGCTTGACGGCGTCGGCGTAGAGATCGTTGATGTTCTTGCCGGCCCAGAAATCGCGCTCGAAGTCCTCGTTCGAGGTGCGGATGCGCTTCAGGCCGAACAGCTTGGCGAAGATCACGGTCCAGCTCGCGAGCGAGGCGATCATCAGCCCGGCCATCACGAGCTGGACGACGAAGCTCGCCTGGGTGACCAGCGTGAAGATCGAATAGTCTTGATTCATCCGGAAGGGCTCGGGCTGGGGAGAGGAGGGAACAGCGTTTCGACGATCGAATTCGGAATGCGCTGCGGTCTGAAAGTTCCGGCATCGACACAGCCGATGCGGATCGTGCCTTCGGCGAGCAAGGTTTCGCGTTGCGAAGCCTGGCGCCAGGCCTGCTGCGCGATCGTCATCTGCGCGCGGCCGGCGTGTTTCACCTGGACCGTGACCGCAAGCAGGTCATCGAGCCGCGCCGGGCTCAGGTAGCGCACCGTCGTGTCGGTGACGATGAAGACCACGCCGCTGTCGGTGCGCATGCGTTCCTGTTCGTGCCCGAACGAGCGCAGCCACTCGGTGCGCGCGCGCTCGAAGAACTTCAGGTAGTTGCTGTAGAAGACCACGCCGCCGGCGTCGGTGTCTTCCCAGTAGACGCGCAGCTGAAATCGGTAGGGCGTGGAGGCGCTTGCGTGCATCAACTGCGATTATTGCCGCAGCCGCTGCCACACCGGGCCCCACAGCGGGTGACCGGCCTCGGCCCTGCTCAGCGCGAAGGCCGGGTCGTCGGTGCGCGCGGCGCGGAACTCGGCCTCGCAGGCCGGCACCCGCTTGCTGGTGCAGTAGATGAACGCGAGGTGCTTGTGCGCGGCGGCGCGGTCGCGCGGCGAGGCCAGGCCGGCTTTCAGCGCCTGCATCAACAGCTGCTCGGCCTGCGCGTACTGGGCGTCGTCGTAGGCGCGCATGCCGGCGAGCAGGGCCTTCTCGGCCGGCCGCTCGGCCACGTCGATCAGGCCCGGCGGCGCCGGCGGGGGCAGCGCGCAGCCGCCGAGCGCGACGGTGAACGCGAGCGTGATCGAAGGGCGCAGGAACTTCATGGTCAGAACTTGTGCTTGAGGGTGACGGGCTGGTCGGCGGTGACGTTGACCGCGCTGCTGTAGGCCGGCAGGTCGGTGTTGCGCACCACGATCCGGTGCCGGCCCGCGCTCAGGCTGAGCTCGGTCAGCGGTGGCGAGGTGCCGGCGGGCTTGCCGTCGACCTCGACCTCGCCCCAGGGGCTGATCGCGACCCGCACGAGGCCGGTCGACGCGGCCGCCACCGGCCTCGGCGGCGTCGCCGCGGCGGCGAGCCGGGCCTCGCGTTCGCGCGCCTCGCGGGCACGCCGTTCCTTCGATGTTTCCTCCGCTTCGCGGACGAGCGGCGGGGCCATGGGCAGCGTTGCCGCCGGGGCCGGTGTGGTGTCGGCGTTGGGTGCGATCGACGCCGCGACGGCCGGTGCGACCGCCGGCGCGGTCGATGCCGCGAGCGCGGGCATCTCCACCGGTGCGCTCGCGGCCGCGGCCTGCCGCGGCGTGGGTGCGACCGAGCGCTGCGCCCCGAGCAGCGTCCAGGCGATCGTGCCGAGCGCCAGCGTGACGAACGCGACGAGCGCGAGCCAAAGCGGTCGGTGGCGGCGTGCGGAGCCGACCTGCACGTCGCCGTCGGAGGTGACGGTGTTCTCGGCGAGCCAGTGGCTCAGTTCGCGCGAGAGCGCGCGCGCCGAACGGAACCGGTGCTCGGGGTTCTTCGACAGCGCCCTGGCGGTGATCTGCGCCAGGGCCTCGGGCACGGCCGGGTCGACGAGGTGCGCGAACGGCGGATCGTGCTTCAGTACCGCGACGGTGATTTCGTCGAGCGTGTTGCCGCGGAACGGCTTCAGGTCGGTCAGCAGTTCGTACAGCACGACCCCGAGCGAGAACACGTCGGCACGCCGGTCGACCTGCTCGTGCCGGACCTGCTCGGGCGCCATGTAGTAGGGCGAGCCGGCCGCGATGTCGCCACCCCGGCTGTGCGGCGCGTCGTGCTGGTGCGCGATGCGCGCGATGCCGAAGTCCAGCACCTTGGGCTGGCTGCGGCCGATCATGAAGATATTGGCCGGTTTCACGTCGCGGTGGACCACGCCCTTGCTGTGCGCGTAGCCGAGCGCGTCGGCGACGCGGCGCACGATCAGCGCGGCCTGCGCCGGCGTGGCGCGCCAGCCGTCCTGGCGCAGCTGGCGCAGGTCGCGGCCCTTCAACAGCTCCATCGCGATGTAGGCGCGGTCGTCGCTGATGCCGGCGTCGAAGACGGTCACGATGTTCGGGTGGTTCAGGCTCGCCGCGGCGCGGGCCTCGTTCAGGAACAGTGCGTTGAACGACTCGCGCTCGTGTTCCTCGACCTCGACATGCAAGGTCTTGACCGCGATCAGCCGCGACAGCAGCGGGTCGTGTGCCGCGTACACGGTGCCGATGCCGCCCTCGCCGAGCTGGTGCTTCAGCGCGTAGCGGCCGATGTGGCCGATGGTCGGGACGGGGCCGTCGGGTGCGTTGAGCGGCGGGTCGGCGAAGCTCGCGGCCGGGCCGTGCATCAGGCGCATGTCGGCCTCGTCCCACAGCGCGTTGTCGGCGGGCAGGCTCGGCGGCTGCGTCGGGGCCGCGCCGGGCTCGGTATCTTTCGGCGCCGGCACGGGAGGTGGGGTGAGCGAGGTCACCGGGTCAGCTTAGCCGAGCACCCCTGGCTCAACCGCACGAAATGCGCCGCCATTCCCGGCTTCGTCACACACGCTCACGATTCAACCGGACCGCGGCCCGCGTTTTTCATTCCCGACGCCACACACCTCGATTGCGGCGCCCGTCTTGCGGGCTGCCGTCAGTGGCCTCAGATCAACGCCGCGAAGCCGGTCTGCAGCCGGGTCTGCGGCGCCTGCCAGGCGTGGAACCAGGGCGCGAACTCGGTACCCGGCATCGGCTTGGCCATGAAGTAGCCTTGCGCCTCGTCGCACTTCATCGCGCGCAGGATCGAGAAACCCTGCGCCGTCTCGACCCCTTCGGCGGTCACGCTCAGGCCCAGGTTGTGCGCCAGGTCGATCGTCGAGCGCACGATCTTCATGTCGGCGATGTCGCTCTCCATCGACATCACGAAGCTCTTGTCGATCTTCAGTTCGTGCAGCGGCATCTGCTTCAGATAGGCCAGCGACGAGTAGCCGGTGCCGAAGTCGTCGATCGACAGGCGCAGGCCCATCCCGTGCAGGCGCCGCAGGGTCTGCAGCGCGCGCTGCGGGTCGTCCATGATCGCGCTCTCGGTGATCTCCAGGCACAGGGCCTGGGGGTCGATGCTCTCGCGCGCCAGCAGCTTTTCGAGCTTCAGCGGCAGGTCCTGGTCGAGCAGATCGCGGGTCGACAGGTTGACCGACAGCTTGATCTCGATGCCCTGGGCGCGCAGCTCGCGCCAGTGGCTGGCGCACTGCTGGATCATCCAGTCGGTGATGTTGCGGATGAAACCGGTCTGCTCCGCGAACGGGATGAACCGCATCGGCGCCATCATGCCGCGCGTCGGATGCTGCCAGCGCACCAGCGCCTCGGCGCCGATGACGCGGCCGGTGGCCAGCGCCACCTTGGGTTGCAGGTACAGGCGCAACTGGTCGTGGTCGACCGCGGTGCGCAACTCGCTGAGCAGCGACAGCGATTCTTCGCTGGCCGAGTCGAGCGCCGGGTCGTACACGACGATGCCCGACTGGCGGGCCTTGGCGGCGTACATCGCGACCTCGGCACGCCCCATCAGCGTGTCGGCGGCGTCGGCATGCAGCGGGAACGCGGCCACGCCGACCCCGGCGCTCACGTCGACGGTGTGATCGTCGAGCAGGAACGGCGCCTCCAGCGCGCGCAGCACGCGCTGCGCCAGCGTGCGGGCGGTGTCGGCGTCGGCCTGCGGCGCGCAGACCACGAACTCGTCGCTGCCGATGTGCGCGACGACGTCGTGCGACCGCAGCACGCCCTCCGACAGGCGCAGCGCGATCTGGCGCAGCAGCCGATCGCCGAAGGCATGGCCGAGCACGTCGTTGATGTGCTTGAAGCGGTCGAGGTCGAGCATCAGCACGGCGCAGGCCTGGCCGTCGCGCCGGGCCTGGGCCAGCTGCTCGAGCAGCAGGCCGCGGAACTGCTCCTTGTTGGGCAGGCCGGTGAGCGGATCCCAGTAGGCCAGGCGCCGGATCTGCGCGTCGCGCTGCTGCATGCCCTGGCGCATGCTCTCGAACGAGCGCGCCAGCTCGTGGACCTCGTCGCGCGTGCTCACCTCCACCGGCGTCGAATAGTCGCCGGTGCCCAGGCGGTCGGCGCTCTGCGTCAGTGCCTTGATCGGGCCGGTGATGCGCCGGGCGGTGATCACGCTGCCGGCGCCGAAGATCGCCAGGCCGATCAGCGTGATCGCCAGCAGCGTGAGCCGCAGCTGGCGGTAGGGCGCGACGGCGTCGTCGACCGAGCGCAGCAGCACCGCGGCGACCTCGTGGGTCGCATTGCCGCCCAGCGCCACGAGCCGGGCGCTGCTGACTTCGCCGCCCAGGATCACGTCCTGCGCGGGCAGGAGGTCGCGCAACTGCTCCGCCAGCGCCGGCCCGACGCCGCCCGGATCGAGGCCGGGCAGCGGCTGCCATGCCCCGCCGCGCGTGCGTTCGAGCAGATGCATCTTCAGGCCCGACAACTCTTCCATGTCGAGCACCAGCTGCTTGCCGACCGGGAAGCCCATCGATACATGGCCGATCAGCAGCGGCGCCCGCACCGGCACCGTCACGAGCTGGAACGGGCGGCCCTCGAGCAGCTGGACCGCGACCTCCGGGGCCGCGCCGGTGCTCGGATGGGCCTCGGCCTGCACCAGCGCCAGGACTTCGGCGGCATCCGGCAGGGTCGACGCGACCAGCCGGTATTTCGCGTCGGTGAACAGCGACACGCTGGCGCCGATGCGCGCGCCGTTGTTGTCCAGCGCGTCGACCAGCGTGGCCTGGTCGGCGCTGCTGATGGCCGAGCGAAAACCGTAGTCGGTGGCGAGCAGCCGGGAGCCTTCGGTCAGCTTCTCGGCGTTTTGGGCCAGCAGCCGGTGCAGCACGTTTTCGCCGGTGCGCAGCTCGGTGGCGATCTGCGCGCGCGAGTTGTTGTCGATGCTGTGGTTGATGGTGACGAGGCTGAGCGCCTGGATCAGCAGCAGCAGGCCCAGGAACAGCACGACGATGCGCACGTCCAGGCGGCGCGACATCGGCCGCCACAGCGAGCTCAGGATCGCGCGCGCGCTTCGCATCTCAGCCCGGTGCGGCCTGCACGGCCAGCTTGACCAGGGCCGCGGCGGCTGCCGGGCCCATGTGCAGCGCCTGCTCCTGCGGCAGCCCCGGCTCGGGCTGGAGGTGGTGCCAGGCGCGCAGCTGGTGGTCGCCGGTCGGAACCTCGAGTCTGGCGTTGCCGCTCGCATCGGTCTTGGCGAACAGCGGCGTGTCCACCACATGCACCCACGCGCTCATCCGGTCGTGGATGTTGCAGCCCAGCACCGCGGTGCCGGGCTTGTCGAACATCACCGGCACGCTCGGCGTTCCGGCGTACAGCTTCAGCTCGAACTTCTGGATCGCAGAGAACGAATACACGTGGTGACGCACGGTGTCGAAGTTCGGGAACGTCACCGACGTGCCGGTCTGGATCACGCTCACCTGGGGCGTGAACTGACGGTCGCGCTGGCCGATCTGCGCGCTCGCGCCGGGCTCGGCCTGCGTCTTCGCGCCGCGCACCAACACGTAGACGACCGCGTCGGCCAGCGGGTTGCCGGCGAGGTCGGTCACGCTGACGGTCAGCGGGGCGGCAGCCGCGGCGCAGGCCAGCAGCCAGGCCGGGCCGATCAACAGGAGGCGGCGCATGGTCAGCTGCGCGGCGCCGCGGCGCCGCCGTGGCCGCCGACGATCTCGCGCTTCATCGGCGCCAGCAGCCGCAGAAGTTCGTTCTTCGCGCCGGCGTCCACGCCGGCACGATCGAGCTCTTCGCGCAGGATGTTCACCAGCGCGTCGAACTCGCTGGCCACGATCCGGGCGTCGGCGTGGGCGCGGGCCATGGTCTCGCCCTCGTAGCGGCAAGCGCCGCCCGAGATCGAGCACAGCTGCGTCACCAGGCTTTCCTTCAGCGGCGCGAGCTTGATGCCGTCGAAGCTGCGGCGGGTGCGCGGGTCGCGCGCGGCACGGTCGATCATGCGGCCGATCACGAGCTCGAGGCGCGGCGCGCCACCCAGGCGCTGATAGAGCGTCGGCGGCGCCGTCGGCGCGACCGCGCAGCCCGCGAGCACCGCGACCAGCAGCAGGGCGGAGAAACAGCGCGCGACACACGGCGGCAGCAGGTCAGGCATGGCATGAATTCTTCGGGAGCGGCGGCCGGGCCGCGGACGCGCGCCGCGGCCGTGGGCCGAGGCGTGCGAAGAGGTGCAGCGGAAGTCTATCGAGCGGGCCGCGCGGCGAATGGCCTGAACAGCGGGGGGAACGCGCCGCAATTTCGAGCCTCGCGCGGCACCGCCTGCATCAGCATCCGAGGCTCCGGCCGCGCTCATGGCCGGCCTCATCACCGATCGCCCTGGAACCGCCGGAGAAACCATTGAAACTGACGTGTCGAACCGGGCCCCGTGCCCCGCGGGGCGCGCCTGCCGGCAGACCCGTGCGCGCGCTGCTCGTGGCGCTGGCCATGCTGGGCATGCTGGTTTCGGCCCATGCCGGTGACCGCTTGCTCGGCACCTGGGGCGTCAGCGCGGTCGAGGGCGCCGGCGGTGGCGGCCTGACGCCCTGGGCCCTGATCACCGGCAGCGGCAGCCGCGACCAACTGGGCGCCACCGGCTACGCGACCACATGGCATTCGCAGGGTGGCTACAGCCTGCGTGCGGCGGGCGCGGCGCTGGGCCTGTACGACACCGTGGAGCTGTCGGCGGCGCGCTGGCGCTTCGGCCTGAGCGACACCGTGCCCGGCGAATCACTCGGCATGGACGTGCTCGGCGCGAAGTGGCGTGTCTGGGGCGACGCGATCCAGGACCAGGATCGCTGGTGGCCACAGATCGCGGTCGGCGCGCAGTACAAGCGCAACCGCGACATGGCCGTGCCCACGGCACTTGGCGCCCGCCACGCCGAGGACATCGATCTGTATCTCGCCGCCACCAAAGTCTGGTTGGGCGGCCTGGCAGGCCGCAATGTGCTGGCGAACCTGACGCTGCGCGCGACAAGGGCCAACCAGTTCGGCCTGCTCGGCTTCGGTGGCGACCGGGGCGACGCGCGCCGCCTGAAGGCCGAGGGCTCGGTCGTGGTGCTGCCGCGCGACGATCTGGCGATTGGGGCGGAGTGGCGCGACAAGCCCGACAACCTGAGCGTGTTCCGCGAACAATCGGCAGCCGACCTTTTCGTGGCCTGGTTCCCGAGCCGCCACCTGGGTGCCACGCTGGCATGGTTGAACCTGGGCAACGTGGCCAACAAGGCCTCGCAGCGGGGCTGGTACCTGTCGTTGCAGCTGGCGCTCTAGGAAACCGACTTCACAGGACGCGCCGGAGCCGCTCGACCGCCTCGTGCAGCTGCGCCATCGAGCTCGCATACGACAGCCGCACGAAGCGCTCGGAGACCGCACGGCCGAAGTCGCGGCCCGGAGTGATCGCGACGTGGGCGCTGCGCATCACGTCGAAGCAGAAGTCCCAGCTGTTCGCACTGTGGGCCGAGCAATCGGCCCAGGCGTAGAACGCGCCGTCGGGCATCACCGGCACGTTCAGGCCGAGCGCGTTCAGCGCCGGCACGAGGAAGTCGCGGCGGGCCCGGAACTCGCCGCGCCGGCGCTCGTACTCGGCGATCGATTCAGGTTCGAAGCAGGCCAGCGCCGCGTGCTGTGCGACCGTTGACGCGCAGATGTACAGGTTCTGCGCGAGCTTCTCGACCGCCGGCACGAGGGCCTCGGGCACGACCAGCCAGCCCAGGCGCCAGCCGGTCATCGAGAAGTACTTCGAGAAGCTGTTGATCGCGATCACGCTGTCGTTGTCATCAACGCCGTGGGCGAGCGCGCTGTGGCCGAAGCGCTCGTCGAAGCTCAGGCCCAGGTAGATCTCGTCGACCAGCGTGAAGCCGCCGCGTGCGCGCACCGCGCCGACGATGCGGCCCATTTCGTCGGGGTCGATCGAGGTGCCGGTCGGGTTCGACGGCGAGGCCAGCAGCACGCCGCGGGTGCGCGGCGTCCATGCGGCGACCACGCTCGCGGCATCGAGCTGCCAGCGCGCCTCGGCGGACGCCGGCAACAGCACCGGCACGCCCTCGGCCGCCGCGACGAAGTGCCGGTTGCAGGGGTAGCTCGGGTCGGGCAGCAGCACCTCGTCGTCGCGGTCGACGAGCACCAGGCAGGCGAGCTGCAGCGCCGCCGACGCGCCCGCCGTGACGACGATGCGGCGCGGCGCGATGGCCAGGCCGAAACGCTGCGCGTACCACGCGCTGATGCGCTCGCGCAGTGCCGGCAGGCCGGTCGCGTCGGTGTACTGGGTGCGGCCCTCGCGCAGCGCGCGCTCGGCCGCTTCCTGCACCAGCACGGGCGCGGTGAAGTCGGGCTCGCCGATGTTCAGGAAGATCATCGGCCGACCACCCAGGCGCGCGTCGCACGCGGGGCTGCGCGCCAGCTCGGCCGCGGCCTTGGCGCACTCCATCACGTAGAAGGGCTCGATGTGGTCGAGCCGCCGGGCGAGCTTCATGCGAGCGGGCGTCGAAGATCGAGCCGCATCGAGGGCCTCAGCGCCGCGCCGCGCGCATCGCCTCGACCTCCGCGGGGCGCAGGTCCGAGGCCGCCTTGTCGAGCACGCCGTTCACGTACTTGTGGCCGTCGGTGCCGCCGAAGCTCTTCGCGAGTTCGACGGCCTCGTTGATCGCGACCTTGTACGGGATCTCGATGCAGTGCGTCAGCTCGTAGACGCCGATCATCAGCACGCCGTGCTCGATCGGCGAGAGCTGGGTGGTCTTGCGGTCGACGTGGCGCGCGAGCACGCCGTCGATCGCGACGGCCTCGACGATGCAGCCGTGCAGCAGCGCGTCGAAGTGCACCGAGTCGCACTTGTCGAAGTCGTCCTGCTCGTGCATGTGGGCATCGATCACGCTCGCCTCGGCGCCCGAGATCAGCCACTCGTACAGGCCTTGCAGTGCCACCTCGCGCGAGCGCCGGCGTGCCGACTTCGGCCGCGCGGCCCGGGCGCCTGGCCTGGCGCCGGACTTCTTTTTCGGCGCCGTCGATGCGGCGGCGGTAGCGGCCTCGTCGGGTACAACGGGTTCGGTCACGACAGGTTTTCCATCAGGTTGGCCATCTCGACGGCCACGCGGGCGGCGTCGCGCCCCTTGTCTTCGGCGCGCGCCCAGGCCTGCGCTTCGTTCTCGACCGTCAGGATCGCGTTGGCGATCGGGATCCCGTGGTCGAGCGCGACCCGCGTCACGCCGGCGCCGCTCTCGTTGGCGACCAGCTCGAAGTGATAGGTCTCGCCGCGGACGATGCAGCCCAGCGCGATCAGCGCGTCGCAGTCGTCGGCCTCGGCCAGCGCGTGCAGCGCGAGGGCGATCTCGAGCGCGCCCGGCACCGTCACGTGCTTGATGTGCCTGGTGGCGACGCCCAGCTGCTGCAGTTCGGCCAGGCAGGCGTGCGCGAGCTTGTCGGTGAGCGCGGCATTGAAGCGCGCCTGCACGATGCCGATGCGCAGGTCGCGCCCGTCGATGGGCGCCTGCAGACCGCCGCTGCGGGTCCGGCCCTGGTCAGCGTCTTGCATGTCGAATCGCTTTCATGGTTGTTCTGCGGCGAGAAAGCCGGTCACCTCGAGGCCGTAGCCGGTCATGCTGGGCATGCGGCGCGGGCTGCCGAGCAGCTTCATCCTCGCGATGCCGAGCTCGCGCAGGATCTGTGCGCCGATGCCGTAGGTGCGCAGGTCCATCTGGCCGGGCTGGCGCGCGGTGGCGTCCTTGGGCGGCAGCACCTGCGGCACCAGCGCGGCGACGTCTTCGCCGCAGTTGAGCAGCAGCGCCGCGCTGCGCGGCCCCTTGTGCAGCAACGCGAGTGCCTTCGGCAGCGGCCACGAGTGCTGGCACGGCCGGCCGACATCGAGCAGGTCCATCACCGACAGCGGCTCGTGCACGCGCACCAGCACCTCGTCGGCTGCGGTCCAGCGGCCCTTGGTCAGCGCCAGGTGCAGGCCGCCGCTGCGGTCGCGAAACGCCGCGCACTCGAACTCGCCCTGCGGCGTGACCAGTGGCCGGGTGCCGGCCCGCTCGATCAGCGATTCGTGGCGGCTGCGGTATTCGATCAGGTCGGCGATCGTGCCGATCTTCAGGCCGTGCTGCTGCCCGAACGCGATCAGGTCCGGCAGACGCGCCATCGTGCCGTCGTCCTTCATGACCTCGCAGATCACCGCGGCGCTGGTCAGGCCGGCCATGCCGGCGAGGTCGCAGCCGGCCTCGGTGTGACCGGCGCGCATCAGCACGCCGCCTTGCTGGGCGCGCAGCGGGAAGATGTGGCCGGGCTGCACCAGGTCGCTCGCCTTCGCGTCGCGCGCAACCGCGGCCTGCACGGTGCGCGCGCGGTCGGCGGCCGAGATGCCGGTGTCGACGCCGGTGGCAGCCTCGATCGACACCGTGAACGCGGTGCCGTGGCGCGTGCCGTTGCGCGCCGTCATCGAGTGCAGCTGGAGCCGGTCGCAGCGTTCGGGCGTCAGGGTCAGGCAGATCAGGCCGCGGCCGAAGCGCGCCATGAAGTTGATCGCCTCGGGGGTGACGTGGTCGGCGGCGATCAGCAGATCGCCTTCATTCTCACGGTCTTCCTCGTCGACGAGGATGATCATGCGGCCCGCGGCCAGCTCGGCGACGAGCTCGGGGATGGGAGAAATTGCCATCCTTGAATTGTAGGTGGCGGGCCGGGTTGCCCGAAGGCGGCTCAGTGGCCCTTCGGTGCGGTCAGCATGCGCTCGACATAGCGCGCGATCAGGTCGATCTCGAGGTTGACGCGCGCGCCCGCCGTCAGCGCACCGAGCGTGGTGTTTTCCAGCGTGTGCGGGATCAGGTTGATGCTCAGTTCGCAGCCGGCGCTGCCATCGATCACGCGATTCACCGTCAGGCTCACGCCGTTAACGGTGATCGAGCCCTTGTACGCGATGAAACGCGCCAGCCCGGGTGGTGTGGTGACGCGCAGCTCCCACGATTCGCCGACCGGCGCGAAGTGCGCGACCGTGCCGATGCCGTCGACATGGCCGCTGACCATGTGGCC
>JANXZN010000089.1 GCA_025355545.1 Rhizobacter sp. | reverse complement strand
CAACACACGCGACTGGTCGCACATCGGTGCGGTCACTCTCAATCCCGAGCGCGACTCGGTGGTCAACATGGCTGCCGGCGCTCAACATACTCAGCAGAAAGCTGCGTGACTCAGGCGACAACTACCTTGACGCGCGCCGGTTGTCTCGCTCGTGCACACAGAGCGGTCCGTCTTCCAAGAGACGGAAGGCAATGGTCGGATCGCGCTTTTCAAATTCGTCGGTGGCCTTGAATTTCTCGACGATTGCCTTTGCACGCGCGTTGTCTTTGGTGAGCGAATACAAGAACACCAGCACTGCACGGACAGCTTCGTCTTTGGTATCAGGCAGCCAACTCTTGATCGTCTCTATAAAGCTCGCCAGCTTGGTGTTCCTCGTGTCACCCAAACCAAGGACGAAGCTCGCGTTGTCCCAGAGGAGGTTCGCGTCTTTTCCACTGTTGGTGTGCTTCAACGCCTGCTTGCCAATGGATGGCAGAAGCGCAGACCCGCTGACAGACTTGCCATTCTTCAAGACGAAGTTTGCTTGCAGATCGATGCACTCGCCATCAGATCGCAGTACAAGGATGTAGTCCAACGGCCGCCGTATCCATCCAGGCGGTGTGATGTCGCTGTCTTGCAGATTGCGCTGTCGGTCGTAGTAGCGCACGAGCTCTTGCAAGATCATGGGGCTGCTCCTTCCGTGCTCACTTCGATCACACCGGCCGTCATCTGCGCGCGGAAGAACACCGGTTGCGGATCGGCCGGGTCAGTGAAGTCCAGGTCGTGCAGCATCCAGCCGAGAGCGCGGGTCTCGCCGATGGGCGCGGGCTCGTTGACCGACTCGGTCACCAACCGCACCCGCGCGGCGAACTCGCGGCAACCGAGGTAAGGCTGGTTGACCCACTGCCCGTTCTCGGCGCGGCGCTCGAACATGACGTGGTACTTCTGCGGCGGCATCGGATCTTGTCGATCGGCTCGCACTTCAAGGTCGGCGTGCACTCGGTAGGCCACGTCACGCAATAGCAGGCTGGCTCGTTGGGCCCGCTCGCTCGGGTCGTCGGCGTAGATCGAGAGATCGATGCCCGACCCGTTCATCGACTTCGCCACATTGCTCACCGAAATTTTGCTGCCGACCTCGTTGCGGCGCAGGTTCATGAAGCGCACCGGCTTCAGGACCTCGATGCGCCGCACGTGCCAGCGGATGGCGGGCTTCCACAGAATCGCTTCAAACACCGCCCGCGCGGCGGATGGCGTAATCACGTCATACGAGACGCGTTAGACCTTCATCTCGGGCCGGGTGAAGCAGGCAAGGTCACCTGAGATTTCGAGGCAATAGCGTTTCATGGTCGTAATCAACTTTCGTTGAAATTCATGCCACCAGACTTGCAGGATCGAGCAATCGCCCGTCGGGCAATAAGCCCAGGCGGTCGTCGTACCGAAGCCCGTCGATCAGGAGGTACATGCCAGGCACCAGTTCTCTAACGTCGCCTTGAGCCTGCCAAGTGGCCAGCAGTTTGCGCCGTACATTAACTGTGTAGCGCTGAAGCTTGCGCAGCAGCCATCGGTCGGTGTCACCGCTTCGCAACTTCTCAATCAACGGAAGGATGGACAAGGCTCCCGTCCCGGTGTAAACGACGATGACGGTAGCTTGGTCTGCGTCATCCACCAACTGAAACTTCTCGGCCGCGGTTCGGAACTCGAACTCGAATCTGGCGTTCTTGCGCAGGTGGTCAACGATGCCGTGTTTGTCGCGGCTTGCGAAGCCGTCGTAGTAGAGCGGAAAGTAACGCTCGAACGCGGCGGGAGACAGCGCATCGCCGCCGCCTTGCACGATGGTCCGGGTGGCCTGGGCGGCGATGCGAACCTGGTGCAAAGGCTTCGGGATGTCGCGCACGAACACCACCACCTGCCCCTTGCCGCCATCGGCCAGCCGGCCTTTACGATTGCAGCGGCCAGCCGCCTGCGCGACAGAGTCCAGCCCGGCCAGGGCGCGAAACACCACAGGGAAATCGATGTCCACTCCGGCCTCGACCAACTGAGTGCTCACCACCCGTAGCGGTCGCGCATCAGCCCCCGCGCGCCGCGCCTGAAGCCGCGCGCGAATCTGCGCGATCACATCGGCGCGGTGCTGGCCACACATGGCAGCGGACAGGTGGAGCGTGATTTCGCCAGTCGCCACATCGAGCTTCTTGACGATCTCGGCGGCGTCGTTGCGGGTGTTGACGATGACCAGCACGCAGTCAAGTTCGACCAGGCGCGACACCAGCGCCTCGGTGGGCAGCGGCGTGTGCAGGTCAATAGGCCACTCGACCTCGACACGCTGCAGCGCCGAGAACAGCGAGGCTTCGTCCTCCACGATGCGCGTGGCCGGTGGCAAGCCGCGCAGGCTTTGACGCGGGTCGAAGCGCGGCGTGTCGATCAACGCGGGTTGCGTGGCGGTGCACAGCAACAGCGTCACGCCGTAGTGCGTGACCAGTACATTGAGGGCATCGAGGATCGGCTGAAGAAAATCGGGCGGCAGCAGTTGCGCTTCATCGAGCACGATCACGCTGTTCGCAATGTTGTGCAACTTGCGACAGCGCGAGGTACGGGCTGCGAACAGGGACTCGAACAACTGGACATTGGTGGTGACGACGAGAGGCGCATCCCAGTTCTCGCAGGCAAGGCGGCCGCGTTGGGTCTCGTCGCGTTCCGCCACATCGGCTTGGCTGTGATGCTCCACGACGTGTTCGAGGCCGAAGATGGCGCCGAACACATCAGCGGTCTGCTCGGTGATGCTGGTGTACGGGATGGCGTAGATCACGCGCCGTTGGCCATTGGCCTGGGCATGCCGCAAGGCAAAGGCGAGCGACGACAGCGTCTTGCCTCCACCGGTGGGCACGGTGAGGGAGAACACGCCGGGCCCGAGTTGCGCCTTTGCCCGGCATTGTCGAAGCCCGCTGATGCGGGCTTGCATCACCGCGTCGTCGCTGCGGCCGAGGCTTGCCACCTCAGCGGCCTTGGCGGCCAAATGGGCATCGAGCCGCCGCGCATAGGCCGCAAGGGGCTGAAAGCCAATGCGCGACTCCGCCTTGCCAAGATTCAGAAAGCGCTCGGTATCCAGAAAGTCGGCATCGACGAGTGCGGAAAATAGCATGCGTATCCACAGCGACGTCGTGAGGGGCTGATTGCTTCTGGGCCCAGGGATGGCCGCCAATGCAACCTGTAGGGTGAACGAGTCTGGAAGGATCAGCAGATCGGCTGCCTGCCCGCTACACACGGCAAGTGCCTGTTCGTACTCGAGCTCGCTGTCGGGGGACCCGGTGCCCAGCAGCCGCTTGTCCAGCCCTGCAACCCAATCACCCAAGCCGGCGTGGTGGCCAGCGATCACATAGGCCAGCACGCGGCCGAGCGCAGACCACTGCGTACCGAAGCGCGCCTCCAGAAGGCGAAGCGCATGCAGCGCACCGGCGGCCGAATGAGTCTTGTCGCTGCCGCTGGGCAACTTGCCTTCGATGTGCGCGTCGTGCCCGGTGACCTGCCGTATGTATCGCTGAAACCCAGGCCGGTATTTGCCCAGGTCGTGCCACAGCCCGGCAATGGCGGCCCATTGCGCTGAGCTGGGCGGTTGTGCGAATTCCGCAGCGCTCGTGGCCACCGCGGTCAGGTGCTCGCGCAGATGGTGCGGCTCGCCGTTGGGGCCGATGTGGGCCAGGGTGTCAGACATGAAGCAGTGCTCTTGGTCGAATGCGCTTGACCGGAAGACTACCCTTGGACTGGCTCATCAGATGAGCCGGCAAGAAGAGTATCGGCGCCCTTCATGCCCCATCTTGTTGATGGACGAAGCAAAGCGGCCTCACTTGCGCATCAAGGTGCTCTTCCCGAACAAGCTCTCGATCAGGTCGACCGCGACGATCGCGGTGCGGTTGCGCACGTCCAGCGCCGGGTTCAGCTCCATCACGTCGAGCGAGGCGAGGCGGCCGGTGTCGGCGATCATCTCCATGCACAGCTGCGCCTCGCGGTAGGTCGGCCCGCCCTGCACGGTGGTGCCCACGCCCGGCGCGATCGCAGCGTCGAGGAAGTCGACGTCGAAGCTGACGTGCAGGTGGGTGTTGGCGTCGAGCGTGGCCAGCGCCAGCTCCATCGTGTGGCGCATGCCCATCTCGTCGATGTAGCGCATGTCGAAGACCTCGAGCCCGGCCGCGTGCACGAGCCGCTTCTCGCCCGCATCGACGCTGCGGATGCCGATCTGCTTGACGACCTTCGGGCTGATCGCCGGCACCGTGCCGCCGATCTCGATCAGCGCCTGCGGCCCGTAGCCGCACAGGCACGCGACCGGCATGCCGTGGATGTTGCCGCTGGGCGTGAGGGTGTTGGTGTTGAAA
This sequence comes from Rhizobacter sp., assembly GCA_025355545.1. Classification (GTDB taxonomy): domain Bacteria; phylum Pseudomonadota; class Gammaproteobacteria; order Burkholderiales; family Burkholderiaceae_C; genus LMDS01. The sequence goes on along the minus strand of JANXZN010000089.1, from coordinate 7,927 downwards.
TCGGCATGTGCGTCGAGCCAGAGCACGCGCAGCTTCTTGCCGGCCTCGCGGCAGTGGCGCGCGACCGCGCTGATCGAGCCCATGCCCAGGCAATGGTCGCCGCCGAGCAGGATCGGCAAGCGGCCGCTCGCCAGCTCGGCGTGCACCGCGTCGTGCACGCACTGGTTCCAGGCGACCACTTCGTTCAGGTGGCGGTAGCCGTCGACCGGCGGCAGCCACGGGTTGGCCGGGCCGGTGAGGTTGCCGCGATCGAGCACCTCTAGGCCGTGGCTCTCGAGCACCGGGCCGATGTTGGCGACGCGCAGCGCCTCCGGGCCCATGCTGGCGCCGCGGCTGCCGGCGCCGATATCGGTGGGCGCGCCGATCAGGCTGATTCGGGTGTTCATGCGGGCTTGTCCATCAGATCGCGTCCGTCAGAGATCGACCGCCGGCAGGTCTTTGCTGTTCTCGCGCAGCTCGAAGCCGTATTCGGCCTCGAGCACGCTCCAGGCTTCGTCGGCGGATTCGACGAAGCGGAACAGCTGCAGGTCGAGCGCGCTGATCATGCCGGTCTCGACCAGCAGGTCGAAGTTCAGCAGCCGGGTCCAGAACTCGCGGCCGAACAGCAGCACCGGGCGGCGCCGCGACTTGCCGGTCTGGATCAGCGTGAGCGCCTCGAACAGCTCGTCGAGCGTGCCGAAGCCGCCCGGGAAGCAAACCAGCGCGACCGAGCGCATCAGGAAGTGCATCTTGCGCAGGCCGAAGTAGTGGAACTGGAAGCACAGCTCGGGCGTGATGTACGGGTTCGGGACCTGCTCGTGCTGCAGCACGATGTTCAGGCCGATGCTCTTGCCGCCCATGTCGAACGCGCCGCGGTTGCCGGCTTCCATGATGCCCGGACCGCCGCCGGTGACGACGTACAGCGGGGTTTCCAGCGCCTTCGATTTCTCGGTGACGAGCGCGGCGAAACAGCGCGCCTCGGCGTAGTAGCCCGACATCGCGAGGTGCCGGCGCGCGATCGCCAGCGCGGTCTCGTCGCCGGCCGAGCTCGCGTCGTCGACCATGCGCTGCGCGACATCGGGCGGCACGATGCGTGCGCTGCCGAAAATCACCACGGTCGATTCGATGCCCTGCTCGTTCTGGATCAGCTCGGGCTTGAGCAGCTCGAGCTGCATGCGCACCGGGCGCATCTCTTCGCGCAGGATGAAGGACGTGTCGGTGAACGCGAGGCGGTATGAACTCTCCGGGCCCTCGTAGCGGCCGAGCGGCTTGGCGGCGTCCTTGGCGGCGTCCTGCCGCGCGGTCGGGAAGTTGCGTCCGGTCAGGTCGGGTTTTGTCATGCGCGCAGCTTAAGGCAAACCGGGGCCGACGCCGCCCGAGCTCACGGCTCCGCCAGCAGGCTCAGGAACGGCTCGTACAGCTGCGGCGTGCAGGCCAGCAGCGAGCCGCTCGCGAGCAGCGGCAGGCCATCGCGGGCGCTGATCAGCGCGCCGCTCTCGCGCAGCAGCACGATGCCGGCGGCGGCGTCGCAGGCGCCCGTGTCGTGCTCCCAGAACGCGTCGATGCGGCCGGCCGCGAGGTAGGCCAGCTCCAGCGCCATCGAGCCGGAGCGCCGCACGCCGCCGAAACCGCGCAGCACGCGGCCGAGTTCGGCCATGTAGACCGGCATGCACCGGCTCGCAGGTTTTGGGAACACCGTCGCCGCCAGCGATTCGATCGCGGCGCGGCGCCTGGCGCAGTGGATCGGCTCGCCGTTCAGCACCGCCCCGCGGCCGCGGATCGCGCCGAAGAATTCGTTGCGGCAGGGGTCGTAGATTACGCCCAGCTGCGGCTCGCCGGCCTCGACCAGCGCGATGGCGACCGCGTACTGTGGGTAGCCGCGCAGGTAGTTGGCGCTGCCGTCGATCGGGTCGACGACCCAGCGCGGGCGGCCGTCGTCCGGGCGCGGCGCGCCGCCGGCAAGGTCGTCGTCGCCGACGAAGCCGTGATCCGGGAAGTGCTTCAGCACGACCTCGCGGACCAGGGCCTGCGTCTCCGCATGTATGGCGCCGACGACCTCGCCTGGCGCCTGGCGCGTGATCAGCGTTTCCGACAGGCGCGAGCGCGAGGCCTGCAGGTGCGTGCCCGCGGCGTAGGCGGCCTGCTCGGCGGCGCGCGCGGCCTTGGAAAGGTCGATCTTTTCAGTCATGTTTGGCCGCCGGTCGAGACAGCAGATTCACGTAGTCGTGATGCGCCGTGTTGATGATGGAAATCCGATGTTCGACCGGCCGGTCGCCGAAGGTCAGGGCGGTGCGGCGCACCTGCATGACCGGCTGACCGAGGGGCAGGCCCAGCACGCGCACGGCGTTGCGGTCGGCGGCGATGGCGCGGGCGCGCTCCCTCGCGCGCAGCACGCTGATGCCGAAGTCCGACTGGTAGAGCTGGTAGATCGTGCCCGGCCGCTCGCGAAAGCGCTTCTCGCTCAGGCCCCTGAACAGCAGCGAGGGCAAGATCAGGCGGTCGTAGATCACCGCGCCGCCCTGCAGGCGCAGCCGGTTCTCGATCTGGATCACCGGGTCGCCCGGGCGCAGCTGCAGCGCCTCGGCGGGCTCGTCGTCGGCGCGCAGCCGCTCGAACGAGACCAGATCGACCAGCGGCGCCTCGCGCAGGCCGTCGGCGCGCTCGACATGGAAGAACTGGAACAGGAAGCGGTCGGTGCCGTGCGTCGCGACGAAGGTGCCGCGGCCCTGGCGCCGCACCAGGATGTGCTCGGCCGCGAGCTCGTCGACCGCGCGGCGCAGCGTGCCGATCGACACGCCCATCGCGCCGGCGATCTCGGTCTCGCTCGGCAGGGTCTCGCCCGGCGGGCAGCTGCCCGATTCGATCGCGCTCAGCAGCGAGCGCTTGACGACCCGGTACAGCGGCATGCCGGCCGCCTCGGGCGCGATGGCCTCGAACAACGGGGCGGACAGGGCAGTCTGCATGACGCGCAACTATACATTTGAATCATCTGTGTGAACTAAGTCATTTATATGTCACATTTGACAGGTCTCGAGGCGCACCTAAGATCGCGCTCTGTTCGAACCGCAAACCCCAGGAGACGCAGATGATTCACTTCGTGTTGCACGACGCCCACGACACGGTGGCGGTGGTCGTTGTGGAAGGCGTGACGGCCGGCACGACCATGACCGGCTGGATCATGGACGAGGACAAGACGATCATGGTCACGGCCACGCAGGACATTCCGATCGGCCACAAGGTCGCGCTGAAGGACATGGCGGTCGGCGACACGGTGCTGAAGTACGGCATCGACATCGGCAAGGTCACAGCAAAGATCAAGGCCGGCGAGCACGCCCACGTGCAGAACATCAAGACCAAGCGGTGGTGAGTTGGTGCAGGCGAAAGAGGCGCCCCACGCAGTGGGGATCGCAGCCGGAACCAACTCGCGGCCCGCAGGGCCGCTAGCAAACTAGCAAGGACATCAGCACCATGGCAATCATCTCCAAAGACACCACCTTCCTCGGCTACCGCCGCGAGAACGGCAGGGTCGGCGTGCGCAACCACGTCATCATCCTGCCGCTCGACGACCTGTCGAACGCCGCGGCCGAAGCCGTCGCCCACAACATCAAGGGCACGATGGCGATCCCGCACCCGTACGGGCGCCTGCAGTTCGGCGCCGACCTGGACCTGCACTTCCGCACGCTGATCGGCGCGGGCTGCAACCCGAACGTCGCGGCGGTCGTGGTGATCGGCATCGAGGACAGCTGGACCAAGAAGGTCGTCGACGGGATTGCGGCGACCGGCAAGCCGGTCGCCGGCTTCGGCATCGAGGGCCACGGCGACCACGACACGATCCTGCGCGCCAGCAGGGCCGCCCGCGAGTACGCGCAGTGGGCGAGCGAGAAGCAGCGCGAGGCCTGCCCGATCGGCGAGCTGTGGGTCTCGACCAAGTGCGGCGAGAGCGACACCACCAGCGGCTGCGGCGCGAACCCGACCGTCGGCAACGCCTTCGACAAGCTGCACCCGCTGGGCAACTACCTGTGTTTCGGCGAGACCAGCGAGCTCACCGGCGGCGAGAAGATTGTCGCCGAGCGCTGCGCGAGCACCGAGGTGCGCGACCGGTTCATGTTCATGTTCAACCGCTACCAGGACATGATCAATCGCCACAAGACCAGCGACCTGTCCGACTCGCAACCGACCAAGGGCAACATCGCCGGCGGCCTGACGACGATCGAGGAGAAGGCGCTGGGAAACATCCAGAAGATCGGCAGGAAATGCACGGTGGACGGCGTGATCGACAAGGCCGAGATGCCGACGCACCCGGGCCTGTGGTTCATGGACTCGTCTTCAGCGGCGGCCGAGATGGTGACCTTGTGCGCGGCCTCGGGTTTCGCGCTGCACTTCTTCCCGACCGGCCAGGGCAACGTGATCGGCAACCCGATCGTGCCGGTCATCAAGATCTGCGCGAACCCGCGCACGGTGCGGCTGATGAGCGAGCACATCGACGTCGACACCTCGGGCCTGCTGCAGCGCGAGATCAACCTCGACCAGGCCGGCGACCGGCTGCTCGAATGCATGCTGCGCACCGCCAACGGGCGCCTGACCGCGGCCGAGGCGCTGGGCCACCGCGAGTTCGTGCTGACGCGCTTGTTCGAATCGGCCTGACATGGCGTGGATCGTCGTTTGCGAGTTCATGGACGAGCGCGCGGTCGCGCAACTGCGGGCGAGCACGACGTTCTGTACGAGCCGACGCTGGTCGACGATCCGGCGCGGCTGCAAGCCGAGGCCGCACGCGCCGACGCGATCATCGTGCGCAACCGCACGCAAGGTTTTCGCGTCGACGCGCGCGCCGCCGATCGGTTCACGCCGTTCCTCGCCGACGAGGTTCAGCTCCGGGCCAGGGTGATCGGCGCGGCGCACATCACGGTCGACTGAGGCACTGCCTGGTTGCGGCGCTACTGCGGGCCGGGCCGCTGGCCGCACACCGGGCAGCCGGTGCTGCGCGCCATGCCGATCTCGGTCCATTCCATCGTGCGCGCGTCGAGCATCTGCAGCCGCCCGGCGAGCGAGGCACCGATGCCGGCGAGCAGCTTCAGCGCCTCGGCGGCCTGGACGCTGCCGATGATGCCCACCAGCGGCGCGAACACGCCCATCGTCGCGCAGCGCACCTCCTCGAACGCCGCGTCGGGCGGAAATAGGCATGCGTAGCAGGGGCGCGTCGGATCGCGCGTGTCGTAGACCGAGACCTGGCCGTCGAATCCGATCGCCGCGCCCGAGACCAGCGGCTTCGCATGCGCGACGCAGGCGGCGTTGACGGCGTGCCGGGTCGCGAAGTTGTCGCTGCAGTCGACGACCACGTCGGCCGGCGCGACGAGTTCCAGCAGGCGCTGCGCATCGGCGCGCTCGCGCAGCGCGTGCACGCGCACCTCGGGGTTGATCGCGCGCAGCGTCTGCGCGGCCGACTCGGCCTTGGGTCGGCCGATGCGCTCGACGCTGTGCACGATCTGGCGCTGCAGATTGGTCAGGTCGACGCAGTCGTCGTCGACGATCGTCAGTGTGCCCACGCCCGCGCTGGCGAGGTACAGCGCCACCGGCGAGCCGAGCCCGCCCGCGCCGATCACCAGCACGTGTGCGGCGAGCAGGCGCTGCTGGCCCTCGATACCGAGTTCGTCGAGCAGGATGTGGCGCGAGTAGCGCAGCAGCTGGTCGTCGTTCATCGCCGGAGCATACAAACAAAAACGCCCGTGGCTCGCACGGGCGTCTCGTGGCGCGGGCGCTTCAGTTGACGGTCTCGGCCTCGGGCTTGCGTTCGACCGCGGTCTTGCTGACGAGCACCGGCTTGCCCTTCAGGCGGTTCAAGGCCTGCGCGAGCTGGAAGTCTTCGCTGGTGCCGAACTCGGGCGGCGGCTTGATCGGCGCAGCGGCGCGCTTCATGGCTTCTTCCTCGAGTTTCTTGCGCGCTTCCTCGCGGGCCTTCTCGCGGGCCTCGTCCTTCTGCTCGGCACCCTGGCCGCTGGCGATGTGCTTGTCGAGATCGGCCTCGCGGGTGCGCAGCGCGGCGAACAGATTGCCTTCGGCGGTTTCGTCGAGCATCACGTCGGGCACGATGCCCTTGGCCTGGATCGACGCGCCGCTGGGCGTGTAGTAGCGCGCGGTCGTGATCTTCAGCGCGGTTTCGGGCGAGAGCTGGCGCACGGTCTGCACCGAGCCCTTGCCGAAGGTCTGCGCGCCCATGATGATCGCGCGTTTCTGGTCTTGCAGCGCGCCGGCGACGATCTCGCTGGCCGAGGCCGAGCCTTCGTTGACGAGCACGATCAGCGGCACCTTCTTCAGCCCCTCGGGCAGGCGGCGCAGCGGATCGCTGCCGCCGCGGCGCAGGTAGTCGCTCGGCGAGGCCTTGAAGCTCTGCTTCGAGTCGGCGATCTGGCCGTTGGTCGAGACCACGACGGCGTCTGCCGGCAGGAACGCCGCCGAGATCGCGACCGCACCCTCGAGCAGGCCGCCCGGATCGTTGCGCAGGTCGAGCACCAGGCCCTTCAGGTTGGGCTCCTGCTTGTAGATTTCTTCGAGCTTCTTCGCGAAATCGTCGACCGTGCGATCCTGGAACTGGCTGACGCGCAACCAGGCGTAGCCCGGCTCGAGGATCTTCGAACGCACGCTCTGGGTGCGGATCTCTTCGCGCACGATCGTCACCGGGAAGCTGCGGCTCTCGGTCTTGCGGAACACCGTCAGCACGACCTTGGTCTGCGGGTCGCCGCGCATCTTCTTGACGGCCTGGTCGACCGTCAGGCCCTTCACCAGCGTGTCGTCGATCTTGGTGATCAGGTCGCCGCTCTTCAGGCCGGCGCGGAAAGCCGGCGAGCCCTCGATCGGGCTGACGACCTTGACCAGGCCGTCTTCCATGCCCATCTCGATGCCGATGCCGACGAAGCGGCCGGTGGTCGCCTCGCGAAATTCCTTGAACGACTTCTTGTCGAAATACTGCGAGTGCGGATCGAGGCCTGAAACCATGCCGCCGATCGCGTCGTTGATCAGCTTCTTCTCGTCGACCGGTTCGACGTAATCGGTCTTGATCATCCCGAACACGGCGGCCAACTGCTGCAGCTCTTCGAGCGGCAACTGCGACACGCCGTTGCGCGCGGTGGCCTGCAATTGCATCGTGGCGAGTGCGCCGGCGACTGCGCCGACGGCCAACCACCCGGCGACCTTGAGTTTGGCACCCATGAGTGACCCCTTGTAATGCCCGTCGGCAGCGTGAAACTGGTCCAAAAAATACCTCTGCGGTCAGTATATTCCTGCGCCGGGCTTGGAGCCTCGAACAGGCGGGAAAGTTGCACGATGCGTCGGGGCATTCGCCCCTGCGGCGTCGCTTCGCCGCGGGCAAGCGCCGCGGTCGAATGCCTTTGCGACGCCCTCAACTGCTGCCGGGCCGTCGTGAGGCAGGCCCCGCCGGGACGTAAAGAATCCTGAAGCGTCGGCCGGCGCCGCCTAAGCGGCACCGGGCGGCTTCGGTGGCGGGGCCGGCGCCGCGAAGAGCAGATCGAACAAGTCGCCGGGCACGGTGTCGTAGCCCTCCGTCACATCCGCGCCGTGCAGCAACTCGAACGACGACACGACCCAACCGCCGGTCGACACCGTGGCCTCGGGCAAGGCGGGCTCTGGCTTGGGCGCCACCGCGTGCGGGTCGACGAATTCGCCGAGCGGTGCGGCCTCCGTGATCCGCCAAACCAGCTTCTTCACCGGTGCGGGCTGCTTGCGCGTAACCATCGACATCTCCCCGTGGCGGATCGATCAGAACGCCATGACTGCGATTCTGAACGGGTACATCCTAGTGTAGAGATGCAATCTTGAGGGAACGTAAACGAACCCTGCCACACCAATGATCTACTACAGACTGGTGCGGAGATCGAGAGTGCGAGTTGCCCCTGAGATTGTGCTGTCGGACGAAGAGCGCGAGGTGCTCGACGAG
>JANXZN010000091.1 GCA_025355545.1 Rhizobacter sp. | reverse complement strand
CAACAGCACTACGAAGAGCAGCAGCACCAGCGCAGCGTCGCCGCACTGAAACGCCGCGCCGCCGCGCTCGGCTTCGAGATCAAACTGTCCTCAGTGCCGGCATGAAGACCCAGCCCCCGTTACTGTTTCTTGAGAGGAAAGGTTTTCACCGACAAAGCGAGTGGCACGAAGGCGGACCGGCCTGGCTTGGCTGATGCGCTGGCATTCGCCCGCGAGGGCGACAGCCTGGTGGTGTGGAAACTCGACCGGCTCGGCCGCTCGGACAGTCCGACCCCATGGGTTGACGATCCAGGGGCGGCAACGTTACATCACCGATCGCAGGAATTGCGCGGCGTGTCGTCGCATGCCGTCGGCAACACGCGACCAGACGTTGTCCGGAAAGTCCGCCGGCAGACGACGCTCCACGGCCTGCAGAGCGTCATCGACCCGCTCGACCATGGCTGTCATTCGATCGAACACGTCCGGACCGCACGAGGCGGCCAGTCGTTGCCAGTGCCTCACATTGATCTCGTTCAGTCGGTAGTGCGCGTTCTGACCCCGGAGGGCCATGGCGAGCTTGGCGCGCTGGTAAGGCAGCTGGTTCGGACCGCGCCCAATGATCGGCCAGGCAGACAACACGTCGTACAGCGGCGCCAGATGAAACTGTCCCCCACGCCGATGCCGGATCGAGAAGTTCTTTGCGTGGCCATCCGTCGCTGCCAGTAGCCAGAACGCCAGCTGCGCCATCGCGAACGTCGCGCGGTCTTCATCCGCCTGTTCGCTGTTGGCGAGCACACCGAGGCAATCGCGCACTGACGGGCCGCCATCGCTCTCGTACTTCCGATCGGGCGCGATGCCGAGCGCCTGACAGAAGTCTTCCTGCGGCAGTCGCGCGATCCACGCGCCCTCCGGCGGCTTGAAGCGCGCTTTCTGTTCGCCACCTTCGGGCACACCTTGCCACCGACGATCGAATCGCGTGACGACCAACGCCTTCGACTCGCCAAACGTACCGATCTCCGTTTCGGCGGTCGAGATGCCCAGCTCGTTCATCAGCTGACCGCACAGCCACTCGTTCTCGACCGAGTCGGTCATGTCGGCGCGCATGTTGCCGACCAAACCGAGGGGCAGCTTCAGGATGTGCGTGGTGGGTGTGGCCCCCATCGGCCTGTACCACTTCGCGCCCATTCGCAGCAATGCCGTCTTCTCCTGCGCTCCGGCGATGGAGATGCGCAGGTCGTCCTCGTCCCGCTGGCCAAGTGGAGCCTCCGACGTCACCGATGCCAGGACCCTGGCGACGTCCACATCCGTCAACCTCTCGGCATCGACCCGATTCCAACCGTCCGGATCGGCGCCCGGCGGCATGAGCTGAACCGCACCGACGCAGTCCCGTCCGATGGCGGTCAGCAGGTCGAACGCATCGTCGGAACGCGCATGAAACCGCCGACGAAGTCGACGCCGGATCTCGGTACTGTCCGGCAGGAGGTTATCGAAGTAGTTCATGACCGCATCGCCACGGTGCTCGAGCCCCACCGTGAAGGGCAACGACAGCGACAAAGCCCGACCCTCCTCCGAGCGCGCCCAGACTTCGTGGTAACGCAGCACCGGCGTGCCGGTACGCAGCGTGGTCCACACGGCCACGGGCTGCCCGTTCATCCAGACGTGAAGCTCTGCCATGCGGACGCGGTGACGTCAGTTACCAGGGCTCGCCCAACGGGCGTCGTCTTGTCAGCGCGGGGCTGACTGACTTCGCACTGGATGCGTCCGCCGGCGCATCAGCAACGCTGCCAGGTCCATTCGGGCGCAGCACCATCTGCACGCCGAGCGCTCCCAGCAGGGCCAGGAACTGTTCGACACTTACCGCGGTCGGATCGCGTTCGATGCGTGCGATGCGTGCCTGCCCGACGCCCAGTACTGCACCGAGCTGCACCTGGCTGAGCCCGCGCGACTTGCGCAATGAACGCAGGTGGGCAGAGAGTTGACCGGGTGACTGGATGGGGTAGTCCATGGAGACGCAGTCTATGCCTTATTTAGCATTTATGCAATAGATTCCTTAAAAGACATAATTACAATGTAGAACTCCTGAGCAATATCTACTCGTATCCTCATCCGTGTGCTCGGCCAACGCGAACGGCGAAGGGGGTCGGACCGTCCGACCCCTCGAATCTGCATTGCCGGGTCCGGTCCAGGGCGGGCATCGCCTGGCGCAGCGAACCCTTGACGGGACGCGGCAAGCCAACACGCTCACGCGAGCGGGGCTGGCGACGACTTCAGGCGGCAGCCCCCGAGCCCGTCCGGCGGCCAGGACTTCCCCGCCCTCGGGGCGGGGCGAGGGGTGGGCTCAGCGACTGATTTCGGGGCCCGTGTCGTAGGGCACGCCAGCCGCATCCAGCGCCGCCGTGATCGCACTGCCGTCGCGGCGCACACAGCGCAGCAGAATGGCCATGTCGGACCAGGAGATGCCGCGACTCTCGCCGCCTTCGCGGATCGCAACCCCACGCAGCGCCTGGCAGGTGCTCGCGATGTGACGGGCCTCGTCTTCGGGCGAGTCGAACGGAAGTGCGGTGATGTCTCCCGGCTCGTAGTCTTGCGCGTTAGTGGCCTTCATCTCCTTGGGCAACCGTCGCACGATCTGGCGGATGAAGTCGCGCGCTACCGCCACGACTCCCTCGCTGGATCGGAAGTTCTCCTCGAGGCGGACCTGGGTGACATCTGCGTAGCGATCCTCGAAGGTGAGGATGTTGCGCACGTCGCTGCCGCGCCATTGGTAAATTGTCTGGCTCGGCCATCGGTGAGGCGCGCGAAATTCACCAGGTCAGAAAATGAGTGATCGCCCGCAGGTGCTGCGCGGCTACGACTTGTTCTCGGAGGGCGGCGGGGTCGTTACCACTTGCCCGTCCTTCACGGGCAGCGTCGGGCCCGGCTTGAAGGACGTCCGCACCACGCCATCCTTCCCCTCGAGGCGATAGCTGACGTTGTAGCCGACCACCTTTTGCGATCTTTCGTTCACGGTCTTGCAGCGGTGCTCGGTCGTCGTGACGACGTCCTTCTCTTGCATGTTCTTCTGGACTCGGTTGCCGGCAAAGCCCCCGGCGGCGGCACCGGCGACAGTGGCCAGTGTCTTGCCCTTGCCGCCACCGACGGCACTTCCCAACAGACCACCCGCCAGTCCGCCGACCACGGTGCCGGCAACGCGATGCTCATCTTTCACGGGCGCCTGATGCCGCACCTGAACGTCTTCGCATCTCTCATGCGGAGTCACCACCGTCTCGGTGACCTCCTTCACCGCGACGACATCGGCAAACTTCGGCTTTGTCATCGCCTTGTAGCCTGTGACGGCGCCCGAGCCGAGCACCACCATGGCGATGCCACCGACGGCCATTCCCTTGATCATTGATTTGTCCATGCGTAGATCCTCCGTCGGTCTGATTGACGATCAATCATCGTCGTCGTCACGCTCGCGATGGCGCTGACTCCAGCGCTCGCCATAGTAGTACACCGGCTGACCGTAGTAGTAGACGGGTCGTGGTCCCCCCCGCGTCAGAATAGTTGTCGCCTCCATAGAACAACCCAGGGGGTGGCGATGAAGGACGAACTTGGCTCGATACGGACAGGCATTCAAGGACAGAGCGGTGGCGAGGTTGTTGTCGCCGGAGAGCGCAGCGCTGGA
>JANXZN010000020.1 GCA_025355545.1 Rhizobacter sp. | reverse complement strand
CCCGTTCGTCGTGCTGACACCCGACACCGAGGCCGAGATGGCGGGCCTGGTGAAGGGTTGCATCGAGCTCGGCCTGACGATCATTCCGCGCGGGGGCGGCACCGGCTATACGGGCGGCGCGATCCCGCTGAGCTGGAACAGCGCAGTCATCAACACCGAAAAGCTCGAGGCGATGACCGAGGTCGAGATGCGCGTGCTGCCCGGCGTAGCCCGCGAGGTCGCGACGGTCTGGACCGAAGCCGGCGTCGTGACGCAACGCGTCGCCGATGCGGCCGAGCGCGGCGGTTTCGTGTTCGCGGTCGACCCCACCTCGGCCGAAGCCTCGTGCATCGGCGGCAACATCGCGATGAACGCCGGCGGCAAGAAGGCGGTGCTTTGGGGCACCGCGCTGGACAACCTGGCGTCCTGGCGCATGGTCACGCCCGAGGCGAAGTGGCTCGAGGTCACGCGGCTGAACCACAACCTCGGGAAGATTCACGACGTCGAGGTGGCGAGCTTCGAGCTGCGCTATTTCGATGCCTCCGGCAGACGCCTGGAGCGTACCGAGCAGCTCGACATTCCCGGCCGCGTCTTCCGCAAGGAAGGCCTGGGCAAGGACGTGACCGACAAGTTCCTCGCCGGCCTGCCGGGCATCCAGAAGGAAGGCTGCGACGGGCTGATCACGAGCGCGCGCTGGGTTGTGCACAAGATGCCGGCGCACACGCGCACGGTGTGCCTCGAGTTCTTCGGCAACGCGAAGGACGCGGTGCCGTCGATCGTCGACATCAAGGACTTCATGTTCGCCGAGGCCGCGCGCGGCGGCGCGATCCTGGCCGGCCTCGAGCACCTCGACGACCGCTACCTGCGCGCGGTCGGCTACGCGACCAAGAGCAAGCGCGGCGGTCTTCCCAAGATGGTGCTGTTCGGCGACATCGCCGGCGACGACGCCGACGTGGTCGCGCGCGCCGCCAGTGAAGTCGTGCGCCTGGCGAACGGTCGCGCCGGCGAAGGCTTCGTGGCGGTCAGCGCGGAGGCGCGCAAGAAGTTCTGGCTCGACCGCAAGCGCACCGCGGCGATCAGCAAGCACACCAACGCCTTCAAGATCAACGAGGACGTGGTGATCCCGCTGCCGCGCATGGGCGAGTACACCGAAGGCATCGAACGCATCAACATCGAGCTGAGCCTGCGCAACAAGCTGGCGCTGGTCGACGCGCTCGAGGCCTTCTTCACGAAGGGCGACCTGCCGCTGGGCAAGAGCGACGACGCCGGCGAGATCGCTTCGGCCGAGTTGCTCGAAGACCGGGTGCAGCAGGCGCTGGCGGTTCTGCGCGAGGTCGGCGCGCAGTGGCAGCACTGGCTGACGCACCTCGACGTGGCCGAGTCGGGGGCGACGCGCACCTATTTCGAGGAACTGCAGGACCACACGCTGCGTGCGTCGTGGAAGACGCAGATTCGTGCCCCGTTGCAAAGCATCTTTGCCGGTGCGGCGCTGAAGCCGATCGTCGACGAATGCCAGAAGATCCACGGCGATGTGCTGAAGGGGCGCGTCTGGGTCGCCCTGCACATGCACGCCGGCGACGGCAACGTGCACACCAACATCCCGGTCAACAGCGACAACTACGAAATGCTGCAGACCGCGCACGCGGCGGTCGCGCGGATCATGAAGCTGGCGCGTTCGCTCGACGGCGTGATCTCGGGCGAGCACGGCATCGGCATCACCAAGCTCGAGTTCCTGACCGTGGCCGAGATGGCCGGGTTCACTGCATACAAGCTCAAGGTCGACCCGGAAGGCCGCTTCAACAAGGGCAAGCTCTTGCGCGACCCGGCCCTGCGCGCCGACCTGACCAACGCCTACACGCCGAGCTTCGGCCTGATGGGCCACGAGTCGCTGATCATGCAGCGCAGCGACATCGGCGAGATCGCCAACTCGGTCAAGGACTGCCTGCGCTGCGGCAAGTGCAAGCCGGTGTGCGCGACGCACGTGCCGCGCGCGAACCTGCTGTACAGCCCGCGCAACAAGATCCTCGCGACCTCGCTGCTGGTCGAGGCCTTCCTGTACGAGGAGCAGACGCGCCGCGGCGTCAGCATCAAGCACTGGGAAGAGTTCGAGGACGTGGCCGACCACTGCACCGTCTGCCACAAGTGCCTGAGCCCGTGCCCGGTGGACATCGACTTCGGCGACGTCTCGATGAACATGCGCAACCTGCTCGGCAAGATGGGCAAGAAGAGTTTCCGGCCCGGCAACAAGATGGCGATGATGTTCCTGAACGCCACCAGCCCCGAGACGATCAAGCTGCTGCGCATCGGCATGGTCGACATCGGCTTCAAGGTACAGCGCATCGCCAACGACCTGCTGCGCGGCCTGGCCAACAAGCAGACCGCGGCGCCGCGCGCGACCGTCGGCACCGCGCCGATCAAGGAACAGGTGATCCACTTCATCAACAAGAAGATGCCGGGCGGCTTGCCGAAGAAGACGGCGCGGGCCTTGCTCGACATCGAGGACAAGGACTATGTCCCGATCATCCGCGACCCCGTCGGCACGACCAGCGAGACCGAGGCTGTCTTCTACTTCCCGGGCTGCGGATCGGAGCGGCTGTTCTCGCAGGTCGGCCTGGCGACCCAGGCGATGCTGTGGCACGCCGGCGTGCAGACAGTGCTGCCGCCGGGCTATCTGTGCTGCGGCTACCCGCAGCGCGGCTCGGGCCAGTTCGACAAGGCCGAGAAAATCATCACCGACAACCGGGTGCTGTTCCACCGCGTCGCCAACACGCTGAACTACCTCGACATCAAGACCGTGGTGGTGAGCTGCGGCACCTGCTACGACCAGCTGCAGGGCTACCAGTTCGACAAGATCTTCCCCGGCTGCCGAATCATCGACATCCACGAGTACCTGCTGGAGAAGGGCATCACGCTCGGAGCGGCCGGCGGCGGTGGCTACCTGTACCACGACCCCTGCCACACGCCGATGAAGCTGCAGGAGCCGATGAAGACGGTGAAGGCGCTGCTCGGCGCCAATGTGCTCGAGAGCAAGCGCTGCTGCGGCGAGAGCGGCACGCTCGGGGTCACGCGGCCCGACATCTCCACGCAGGTGCGCTTCCGCAAGGAAGAGGAGCTGCGCAAGGACGAGGCCGCGTTGCGCAAGACCGGTGCAGTGGGTGACAGCGGGCCGGTGAAGATTTTGACATCGTGCCCGAGCTGCCTGCAGGGGCTGTCGCGCTACACCGGCGACCTGACGAACGGGCTGCTGGAGGCCGATTACATCGTCGTCGAGATGGCGAACCGCATCCTCGGCCCCGACTGGATGCCAGAGTACGTGGCGCGCGCAAACGACGGCGGGATCGAGCGCGTGCTGGTCTGAGCGCCGCGAATAGCCCTGTGGCGCAAGTCCCCGAGCCGAGCCGGGGCAGGGCGGTTCGCTACACTGCGGCGGCTTTGTCCCACAGAACGAAACGCATGGCTGGACTGACCGCGAACACCCCGCAACCGACCTCGATCACGGTGCATCAGCAGTCGCGCGTGCTGGAGGTCGGCTTCGCCGACGGCGTGCAGTTTCGCATCCCGTTCGAGCTGATGCGGGTCTATTCGCCTTCGGCCGAGGTCCAGGGCCACGGCCCCGGGCAGGAGGTGCTGCAGACCGGCAAGCGCGAGGTCGTGCTGACGGCACTCGAGCCGATCGGCAACTACGCGGTGCAGCCGAGCTTCTCCGACGGCCACGACACCGGCATCTTCTCCTGGGACTACCTGTACTTCCTCGGTTCGCAGCGGGGCGATCTGTGGCGCAAGTACGAGGAGCGTCTGGCGCAGGCCGGGGGCAGCCGCGATGCGCCGATGCAGGCCGAGTCCGGCGCCGGCTGCGGCCATCACCATTGAGCGACCACTGAGCGGCCCCGACGATGAGCGACACCCATTTCGGTTCCCAGACCGTCGACGAATCGCAAAAGGCCGGCCGCGTGCGCGGCGTGTTCGACTCGGTCGCGTCGAAGTACGACGTGATGAACGACCTGATGTCGATGGGCCTGCATCGCGCCTGGAAGGCCTACACGGTGGCGGTGGCGAACCTGCGCGAGGGCCAGAGCGTGCTCGACATCGCCGGCGGCACCGGCGACCTGGCGCGCGCGTTCGCGAAGAAGGTGGGCGTGAACGGCACCGTCGTCCACACCGACATCAACGAGGCGATGCTGCGCCAGGGGCGCGACCGGCTGCTCGACGAGGGCCTGGTGCTGCCGACGCTGATCTGCGACGGCGAGTCGCTGCCGTTCGCGAGCGCCAGGTTCGACCTCGTCAGCGTCGCGTTCGGCCTGCGCAACATGACGCACAAGGACACCGCGCTGACCGAAATGAACCGCGTGCTCAAGCCCGGCGGGCGCCTGCTGGTGCTGGAGTTCTCGAAGGTCGCGCCGCCGCTGGCGAAGGCCTACGACTGGTACTCGTTCAACGTGCTGCCGCGCATCGGCCAGTGGGTGGCGGGCGACGCGCAGAGCTATCGCTATCTGGCCGAGTCGATCCGCATGCACCCGGGCCAGGCAGAACTGAAGACGATGATGAAGGCGGCCGGCTTCGGCCACGTCGACGTGCACAACCTGAGTGCCGGCGTGGTCGCGCTGCATGTGGGCATCAAGTGCTGAGCGGCGGCTGAGGCGGGGTCCGATGCGCATCCACCACCCACCCATCGCCGATCACGCAGCGCGCGCGCGAGGGCGGTTCGCGTTCGGTGCTTCGGCGCGCGTCTGTGTGGGGGTGCTGCTCGCGCTGAGCGCCAATCAAGCATGCGCCTCGGCACTCGGGAGCTTTGCGACGTCGGTCGGCGTGCTCGCGGCGCTGGCCGCACTGCTCGTGCTCGAGGGCTGGCCGGCGCACCTGCCGGCTTCCACACTGTCGACGGCGGGTGGCGCGCTGGTGGTCGCCGGCGCCGTCGCGTGGTGGTGGCGCGCGCGCTCGGCCGAGCGCCTGGCCGGGTTTGTGGCGCTGCCCCGGCGGGTCGGCGGCGACCTTCGGCCGCGGGCCGGCGGCCTCGGCCGAGCGGCGGTCATCGCCTTGCCGGCAGGCGAGGGCCGCGCGGCGCTGCTGGCGGACCTGCGCCGCCTGTTCGTGCAGTTGCAGGACGCATGGGATCGCCACGAGATGTGCACGCTCGGCGTGCTCACGACCCCCGAGATGCTCGCCGAGTTGTGCCTGGAACTGCCGGGGCGCAGCGTCTGCGGCGAGGAGTCGCGCTCGACCGAAGTCGTCACCCTGCACGCCGAACTGCTCGGGTTCGAGACCTTGGCGCAGGCCATTGTGGTCAGCGTCGAGTTCTCGGGCCTGATCCGGGAGTCCGCCGATGGCGGCGCTGTGCCGTTCAGGGAACTGTGGATGTTGACTCGGTCAAAAGGCGGCGCCGAGGGCTGGCGTCTGGCGCGCCACCAAGCGTTGCTGTGAGCGTGCGCTGGCGGGCGCGAACGCGCGACTTGTTCACGCTTTCGCGAGAGATTGCGGCCGGCGTTCCCTCAGTTGGGGGTTGATGTGCGGCCATGCTTCACAAGTACACTCCGCGAGGGCGTTGTAGGTCGGAGACTACTGTGGCGAGCGGTACCGTCCCACGAGCGGATCCGGCCCCTCCGCGACTGGTTTGGCCGCTCGCTGAGCCACAATTTTGATGGATTGGGAGCGATCTTCGAATGACTTCAAGAATTCATGCACCTGCCATGCGGGGCCACCTCGGCCCGACGACCCTCGCCGCGCTGACGGCGACGGTGCTGGCGGTGGCGCTGACCGGTTGCGGCGAGAAGAAGGACAAGCCTGCTTCGCAGACCGCGGCCAAGGTCAACAAGGAAGAAATCACCGTTCACCAGATCAACTTCGTGCTGCAGCAGCAGCGCGGCCTGGCGCCCGAGCAGGCGGCGTCGGCCAGCAAGGTGGCGCTCGAGCGGCTGATCGACCAGGAGCTGGCGCTGCAGAAGGCGCAGGATCAGAAGCTCGACCGTGATCCGCGCGTCGTGCAGCAGCTCGAGGCGGCACGCCGCGAGATCATCGCGCGGGCCTACGTCGACAAGATCGCCGTCGGCGCACCCAAGCCCATTGCGGCCGATATCAAGGCCTACTACGAGGCGCACCCGGCGCTGTTCAAGGAGCGTCGCGTCTACAACCTGCAGGAGCTGGCGGTCCAGGCCAAGCCCGAGCAGGTGGCGGAGTTGCAGGCCAAGCTCGCGGCGTCCAAGGACTTGCCGGACTTCATCAACTACCTGAAGGCGAACGATTTCAAGTTCGCTGCGAATCAGGCGGTCCGGGGTGCCGAGCAACTGCCGCTGGCGAGCCTGGACAAGTTCGCGCAGCTGAAGGACGGCCAGACGATCTTCAGCGCGACCCCCACCGGTGCGCAGGTGGTGATCATGTCCGGGGTGCGCAGCCAGCCGGTCGATGAGGCGCGTGCCAGCCCGGCGATCGAGCAGTTCCTGTGGAACGAGCGCAAGCGCAAGGTGGTCGAGGACGACATGAAGGCGCTGCGCGGCGCGGCCAAGGTCGAGTACGTCGGCGACTATGCCAAGGGCGGCTCGAAGGAAGTGAAGCCGCCTGCGCCGGCCGCCTCGGAGGCTCCGCCGCTGACATCGGTCGCCCCGGCGATGCCGGCCGGCTCGATCCCGAGCGCTGCCCCGCAGGTCGAGGTCGAGCCGATCAACACGGCGCCGGCGTCATCGCCGAGCGCCGGCACGCTCGAAAAGGGCATCAAGGGATTCAAGTGATGATTCAGCTCGATCGGGCGCCCGGCGTCCCAACCTCCCGCGAGGCATGAGACAAAAAATGCGCAACTTTCTTCGCTATGTGTTGCTGGCGCTGACCCTGTGTTCCAGTGTCGCGTTCGCTCAAACCAGCCCGTCGGCCACCGCGGCTGCCGCGACGGCGGCCAAGACCGAGGCGCTGCTCGGGGCCGGCGACGTGGTCAAGATCACCGTGTACCAGAACCCTGATCTCACCGTGGATGGTGCGCGCATCTCCGAGACCAATCAGATCAACTTCCCGCTGGTCGGCAACGTCGCGATCGGCGGCCTGACCGCCACGGCGGCCGAACAGAAGATCGCCAAGCTGCTGCGCGACGGCGGCTTCGTGCTGCGCCCGCAGGTCACGATCCAGGTCGGGCAGATTCGCAGCGCCGTGATCTCGATCCTCGGCCAGGTGGGCAAGCCGGGCCGCTACCCGATCGAGACCGTCGGCGCCAAGGTGTCGGAGATGATCGCGGCGGCCGGCGGGGTCGTCCCCGGCGGCGCCGACGTCGTCACCCTGGTGGGCACCCGCAACGGCCGGCCGATCAAGCTCGACATCGACCTGCCGGCGATCCTGCAGTCGGGCAAGGCCGAACTGGACCTCGAGGTGCAGAACGGCGACGTCATCTATGCAGACCGCGCGCCGACGGCCTACATCTACGGCGAGGTGCAACGCCCCGGCCAGTTCAAGCTGGAGCGCGGCATGACGCTGATGCAGGCGCTCGCCCAGAGCGGTGGCCTGACGGCCCGCGGCACGCAGCGCGGGATCAAGGTGCACCGTCGCGATGCGAACGGGGCCGTCGAGATCATCAGCGTGGACCTCAACGATCCGGTCGCGCGCGACGATGTGATCTATGTCAAGGAATCCCTCTTCTAAGAGGGCGTCAGCGAATCAACATGTCGATCAAACAAATACTGCGCGTCATCTGGGCGCGCAAATGGCTGGTACTGGCACTGCTGGTCCTGGTTTCGGCAGCGGGGACGGCGATCACGCTGTTGCTGCCGAAGCAGTACACGGCCGACTCCGCGATGATCGTCGAGACCCGCATCGACCCGGTGCTCGGCGCGATCGCGCCGGGCCTGGCGGTGCCGGGCTACCTGGCGACGCAGGTCGACATCCTGAAGAGCGAGCGCGTCGCGTCGCGCGTCGTGAAGATGCTCGGTGTCGAGCGCTCGCCGGCGGCGGTCGCCCAGTGGCGTGACCAGACCAGCGCCAAGATCCCGCTCGAGCGCTATTTTGCGAGCCTGCTCCAACGCGGTCTGGCGGTCGAGCCCGGACGCGGCAGCAACGTCATCAACGTTTCGTTCTCCGCGCAGGATCCGATCTTCGCGCAGGCCGCCGCCAACGCATTCGTGCAGGCCTACATGGACATCTCGGTCGAGTTGCGCGTGGCGCCGGCGCGCCAGTCGGCGACGTTCCTCGACGACCAGACCAAGGTGCTGCGCAACGACCTCGAGACCGCGCAGGCGAGGTTGTCGAAGTTCCAGCAAGAGAAGGGCATCATCGTCTCGGACGAGCGATTCGATCAGGAGAATGCCCGCTACCAGGCCTTGACGGCGCAGTTGAGCACGGCGCAGGCGGAGCGGGTCGATGCCGAGACGCGCACCCGCAACTCGGGCAGCCAGTCGTCGCCCGACGTCTTGTTCAATCCTGCCGTGCAGGCGTTGAAAGGGCAGCTCGCGAGCGCCGAGACCCGCATGTCCGAGATGAGTTCGATCTGGGGCAAGAACCACCCGGAACGGATTCGCCTTCAGGCGCAGATCTCGGAGTTGAACCAGCAGATCGCGGCGCAGTCCAGGCTCGTCTCGGGAGGAACCTCGACACTGAGCCGCACCAGCGGGCAAAAGGTCGCCGAATTGCAGTCGATGGTCGACGAGCAGAAGAAGAAGCTGCAGACCCTGCGCGCCGACCGTGACCTCGAGGCCGTCATCAAGCGCGATGTCGACACGGCCCAGCGTGCCTACGAAGGTGTCAGCACGCGGGTCGGGCAATTCAACCTCGAAAGCCAGAACAACCAGGCCAACACGCGCCTGCTGAGCCCCGCCGTCGAGCCGCTCGAGGCTTCGCGCCCGAAGGTGGCGGTCGGCGTGGCGGGTTCGATCATCGGCGGCTTGGTGCTGGGCGTGCTGGCGGCGCTCGGCTGGGAGCTGATCGACCGGCGCGTGCGCGATCCCGAAGACCTGATGGTGATGGCCGGCGTGCCCGTTCTCGGCGTGCTGCGCCCTGAAGGCTCCAAGCGCCCGGTGTTCCGCCGGCTGTTGCAGGTGGGCCCGCCCGGGCCGGGCAGGCCGCTGCTGTCGGCACCGGGAGTGCGTTCATGAAGATGACCGTGTCGATGTTGTCCGGGGCGCCCCGGGTCAGCCGCTCGCTGGGCGGCATCCTGATCGACAGTGGCCTGCTCAAGCCCGAGGACGCCGAACGCGTGCTGCTGGTCCAGAAGGAGCACAACCTGCGCTTCGGCGACGCCGCGGTGCGCCTGGGCTTGCTGACCGAGGCCGACATCCAGTATGCGTTGTCGCGCCAGTTCGCCTACGCCTACCTGCGCAAGTCGCCCGGCGAAAAGAAGCCGGTGAGCGACGAGCTCGTCGCGGCCTATGAACCCTTCAGTTCGCGCGTCGAGGAACTGCGCGCCGTGCGCAGCCAGCTGATGCTGCGCTGGTTCGACAAGGCCGACCAGCGCCAGGTGCTCACGATCGTGGGCGCGGAGCGGGGCGAAGGCCGCAGCCACCTCGCTGCCAATCTGGCGGTGGTGTTCTCGCAGCTCGGCGAGCGCACGCTGCTGGTGGACGCCGATCTGCGCCATCCGCGCCAGCATGAGCTTTTTTACCTCGAGAACAAGATCGGCTTTTCGACGGTGCTGTCGGGGCGCTCGCGCGAGGAAGCGATCGTGCGCATCCCCGATCTGGCGGGGCTGTGCGTGCTGCCCGCCGGTCCGGTGCCGCCGAATCCGCTCGAGTTGCTGAACCGCCTGAACTTCGACGAATTCCTGATTCAGGCCAAGGCCACATTCGACATCGTGATCATCGACACGCCGGCGCTGTCGGTGGGCGAAGACGCCGCGATGGTCGCGGTCAGGACGGGCGCCGCGCTGGCAGTGGCGCGCAACTCGCAGACCAAGGTGTCGGGCTTCGCGGACATGGTTCTTGGCCTGATGAACGCCGGCGTGAGCGTGGTCGGCTCGGTGCTGAACGAAGTGCCGGCGAGCAAGGCGAAGAAAGAGAAAGACCAGTGAGCAGTGTGCTGCGCGACAACAGCAGCGAGGCCGGCATCAGGCTGCCGACGACCTGGCTGGTCGCGATCGCCGGGTTCGCGTCGATGTACCTGCCGCTTTACTGGTGGGCGGCCAACGGCATCTGGAAGAGCGAGGAGCAGGGCCACGGCGCGATCATCCTGGCGGTGATGCTGTGGCTGTTCTGGTCGCTGCGCCACGAGATCGACCGCGCGCCGGTCAAGCCGGTACCGGCACTCGGCTGGCCGATCTTCATCGTCGGCCTGTTCGTGTATTTCGTCGGCCGGGTGTTCGACATTTCGATTCTCGAATTCGCCTCGCAGCCGCTCGTCGTCGTCGCCGCGCTGCTGCTGATGCGCGGCACCGGCGCGATCCGGGTCGCGTGGTTTCCGCTGCTGTACTTCATCTTCATGGTCCCGCTGCCGGGGATCCTGGTCGACGCGATCACCGGGCCGCTGAAAAGCCTGATCGCCAACATCGTCGAGAGCCTGCTGTACACGCTGGGCTATCCGATCGCGCGCAGCGGCGTGATCCTGTCGATCGGTCAGTATCAGCTGCAGGTCGCCGACGCCTGCTCCGGCCTGCACTCGATGTTCAGCCTGTCGGCGCTGGGCACGCTGTTCATGTACATGATGGGGCGCAAGAGCAAGCTGCATCTCGGGGTCATGATGGCCTCGATCCTGCCGATCGCGTTCGCCGCGAACATCGTGCGCGTCATCACGCTGGTGCTCGTCACCTATTACCTCGGCGACGAGACCGGGCAAGGTTTCCTGCACGGCGCTGCCGGCATGGTGCTGATGCTGGTGGCGCTGGTGTTCTTCTTCTTTCTCGACTGGCTGCTGGACAAGTGGTTGCCCAGGCCGGCGGCAGCGGCCGGGCAACCGCGGCCGCTGTCGTAGGCAGGCCCAATGGTGTTCGGGCGCAAGGCGCCGGCGGCGCCGGCCCGGAACTCAGCCCGCCGAGGCCGCGGGCGCCAGGCCGCCGAGTTGCTTTCGCGCCGCGGCTGGCACCGCCGACATCATCTCTGCGGTGAACTTCTGCTGCATCTCGAAGCCACGCGCGTTGTCGTTGTCGATCGACGAGATCCGGAACAACAGGCCGTCGGGGATCTGGCCCGTCAGCCCGAGGCGAATTTCCGCGATGCGCTTGTCCAGCGTGTTCTTGATCACCTGATCGCCGACGGTCAGCCAGTAGGTGACGGGCTCGTTGCGCGCGCCCAGGCTCGTGGCGAGGCGGCGCACATCGATGTTGCCGTACGAGGTGGGGAGCAGGCCGTCTTCGACCTTGCCCAGCCTGAAGCCCTGCGCGGGGTAGCACACCTCCGGGCGGTGCGCCTGCAAGCCGCCGCGCTGGTCGTCACCGTAGGCCATCGACAGCATGATGCGGTAGCCCTGCTTGTTGACGTAGGTCCGCACCAGCAACTGGCTGTAGAGCTTGTCCAGCAGTTCCTGCGTCTGCGGATTGACGACCTGCGCGCCCTGCTCGGGAAGCTCGGCCCAGTCGCCGAAGCGCTTGGGCACCAGTGTCTCGAGCGAGACGGCATTGCCTTTTGTCGCAGCCTTGGCATCGGGACGCATCGCGAAACCCGCAATCGAGGCGCTGCACATCAGCACGGTCAGCGTCAAAGCGGTGGTGTTCAATTTCATGATCATGATCGCGTTGAAGCGCGGGGACACGGAAGACAGCAAATTGTGACCGAGCCGGGCGGATTTGGTTTCGTCCGCGCTGTCGAAAAGGAGCAAGTTTGCGCGTTTCGCGAAGCCGCACGGCGGCGCCGATGCCTTGCTGGGCGGCGCGCCGGCACTCGGGTTGCTCGAAGTGGCAGTTGTGCACGTGCGACGATTGGGCATGCTCGAAAACCCGGCCCGGCTGGGCCACAATCGGCCGTTTGAGCCGCCCGGGCAGTGGAGTCACTTTGAGCAAGCGGGAGTTGAACAGTTGAACTCGGTCCTACCCATCGACGCCTCGAACGGATTGCACCTCGACGCCGCGGCGGCGCGCGGCATCGGCGAATCGCTGTCCGCACGCTATTGCTTCGCGGAGCCGTTCCCGCACGTCGTGCTCGACAACTTCCTGCCGCCCGGCGTGCTGCAAACGGCGATCGACAACTTCCCGGTGCAGGGCCTGCGCTCGGACGTGAGCTTCGAGCAGGGTTATGCGGGCTTCCACAAGCGGCAGATCCTCCCGGAGGACTGCAACGGGCCGGCGCGATCACTGTTCCATTTCTTCAACTCGCAACCCTTCCTCGAGTTTCTCGAGGGCCTGTCGGCGATCGACGGTCTGATCCCCGACCCGCATTACGTCGGTGGCGGCTACCACGAGATCGCCAAGGGCGGCAAGCTCGGCATCCACGCCGATTTCCGGATCAACAACCGGCTGAATCTGAGCCGCCGGATGAACGTGATCATCTACCTGAACGAAGGCTGGGACGAGCAGTGGGGCGGGTTCCTGGAGTTGTGGGACCGCAAGATGACGACGAAGTGCGCGTCGATCGCACCGCTGGTCAACCGCTGCGTCATCTTCAACACCGACGAGGACTCGTACCACGGCCACCCCGATCCGCTCGAGTCACCGGAAGGCGTGTTTCGACGCTCGATCGCGCTGTACTACTACACCGCGTCGAAGGCCATCTACGACGAGCTGCCGAACAAGTCGACGATGTACCAGGCACGGCCCGGCGAGAGTGCCGCCAATCGGCGCGAAGCGCTGGATCTGCGCGTCAACGAGCATCTGAAGCAGTGGGTTCCGCCCGCCTTGCTGCGCTATGTCATGGCGCTGAAGCGGCGGCTCGGCTCGAGCAAGCCCGCCACATGACAGGCGGCGCGGCGCGTTACCCGGCGGCCGCGGCGCCACCGACGGTGGCGGGCCACAAGCCGTACCCAGCAGTCGGTGCCAGACGCCATGTTTGACGAACTGAAGCCGTTGGTGGTGGTACTGGCGCTCGCGCTGATCGTATTTGCGCTGGCCAGGCCGATCTGCCTGCATTTCATGGAACCGCAGGCGTTTGCCCGGCGCCGCAATGTCTGGCTCGGCTTGACCTGCGCCGCCTTCCTGGCACCCAACCTGTGGCTCTTCGCCGTAGTCGCGCTGCCGCTGGTCTATTGGGCCGGGCGCGTCGACCGCCACCCCACCGCCGTGTATCTGCTGCTGCTGCTGGCGGTGCCGCCGGCGCGGCTGCCGATCCCGATGCCGTTGATCAACCAGTTGTTCGACCTCAGCAACTTTCGCATTCTCGAGTTGGCGCTGCTCGTCCCGGCCGCGTTTCGAATTCTGGGCGCGGGCGAGGCGAGGCAGCGCGGCCTGGGCAACGCGGATTTGCTGGTGCTGGCATTCGGCGTGCTGCAACTCGTCTTGTACATGCCCTATGAATCCGTGACCAACACGATGCGGCGCGCGTTTCTGTTCATGCTCGACACCTACGCGCTCTACTTCGTCTTCAGCCGCGGCGCCGCGAACCGGGAGGCGCTGCGCGACACCATGTGCAGCTTCTGGCTGGCTTGCGCGATCGTCGCTCCCATTGCCGTATTCGAATCGTTGAAGGGCTGGTTGTTGTTCACCGGGATTCCCGCTAGATGGGGTGTGCCCAACACGTTCTCGTGGTTGTTCCGGGGTGATTCGCTGCGGGCCCAGGCCTCGGTCGGACACTCTCTGACGATGGGCTACGTGCTTGCGATCGCGTTCGGTTTCTGGCTCTACCTGGGGAGCCGGCTGGAATCGAAGCGCAGTACTTGGCTCGTCGGCATCGGCCTGTGGCTAGGCCTTCTCGCCGCCTACTCCCGCGCGCCGTGGCTCGTTGCGGCCTGGACGGGCTCCATCTACATGCTCGCGTCGCCTGCCGGGCGGCGAGGGCTGCTGCGTGCCGTCATCGGACTGGCCGTGATCGGCGTGCCGTTCTTGATGACGCCGCAGGGCGCGCGGCTGGTCGATACCTTGCCGTTCATCGGTACTGCGGATCAGTTCAACGTCGACTACCGGCAGCAACTGGCCACGGTTTCGTGGCAACTGATCAAGCTGAACCCGATGTTCGGCAGTCCATTCGCGACGAACTACATGGAGGACCTGCGGCAAGGCCAAGGCATCATCGACATCGTCAACACCTATGCGTCGGTCAGCCTGTTCTACGGGCTTGTCGGATGCGCGCTGTTCGTTGCTTGTTTCGTGTACCCGCTGGCCCGCTGTTTGCGCGCCGTGCTGTCGGCGAGGGGGGATGACGCGGACGCTGTGAACCTTGGTGTCGGGCTCGCGGCGTGCATGTCGGGCACCTTGTTGATGATGGCGACTGCAAGCTTCGGGAACTCCTTCGAACAAATGTCCTGGGTGCTGGCCGGGCTCTGCAGCGCCTATGCCGCGGCAATGGTCGCGCAGCCAGCTGCGTGGGCCGACCACGCAGGCTATGTACCCTCGGGCGCCAGCCCCGCGCTGCGGGAATGGCGATAGCGCCCGCGAACCGAGCTTCCGCTCGCCTGATCGGTGGCCGCTGAGCCAGCAGAGACAGCAAACGTGCGGACTCTTTCGCGGTACATCAACCTCAAGGGGGAGCTGTTCTCGTCCACCTTTACCTATGGGCTCACGGCGATCATCAAACTCGTCAGCAGCTTGATCCTCACCCGGCTGCTGAACCCGTCTGCCTATGGTGTGGTCGCGATCCTGTTCTCGGTCGCCTACATGCTCGAGCTGGTTTCCGACGTCGGCACCGTCGGGCTGCTGATTCGCCATCCACGCGGCGCCGAGCGCCGCTTCGTCCACACCGTCTGGACGGTGCGCCTGCTCCGAAGCCTCCTCAATTTCGGCCTGCTCTATGCGTTCGCGCCGCTGATCGCCGATCTCTACGAGACGCCCTTGCTGGCCGATGCCCTGCGCCTGTACAGCTTCACCTTCGCGCTCGCCGGCCTGCAGTCGATGTCGTTCGTGCTCGCTCAACGCGACCAGCGCTCGCGCATCTCGAACTACGCCGACCTCGTCACCAACGCGATGATGACCGTCGCCGTGATCGGCCTGGCGGCGGTTGTCAAGGACCACTACGCGTTCATTTACGGCATCCTGTTCCAGCGCCTGCTGATGACCATCGCGAGCTACTTCTACTATCGCGAGGTCGGTGTGGCCATAGCCTTCGACCGCGAAGCGCTCGCCGACCAGTTCACGTTCGCCCGGGTCGTGATGCCGTCGAGCATCTTGACGATCGTGCTTTCGCAGTACGACAAGGTCGTGTTCCTCAGGCTCTTCGATCTTGCGCTGCTGGGGGTCTACGGCGTAGCGGGCAGCATGATTGCGCCGATCGGCGGCCTGATCATGCGCAACTGCCGGGTGGTACTGTATGCACGCTGCGCCGACTACTTCCGAGCCGATCGGGCCACCGCTGCCGCGCGCTACTACAACGAGAACAGGCGCCTGCTTGCGTTGGGCACCTTGCTCCCGGCCGCGGTTGCGGGGCTGTCGCAGTCCATCGTCACGATGCTCTACGACAGCCGCTACGCGCAGGCGGGCGAGATCCTGATGGTGTTCGGCCTGGTCACCGTGTTCTCCTCGTTCGCGAACCCGTCGGAGAATCTGCTGGTGGCGTCGGGGCGGACCCAGGTGGTGCTGATCGCCAATCTGGTGCGACTGGCGACCATACCGGCCTCGACGTTGCTTGGCTACTACTGGTTTGGATTTCAGGGCTTTCTGTGGGCGAGCGTCATTTCGAACCTGGTCGTTTTGGCGTACTTCTACCGGGAGCAAGCGCGGCAGGGGCTGCTCGACTCGCATGCCGAATGGGCCCGGGCCGGCTGGGCGCTCGGCGTGTTCGTCGCGTGCCTGGTGTTGAGCGGCGTGCTGCTGCATTTCCTGCCGACCGGCCTGCTGCACCACGCGCCGCGGCGCCCTTGATACCAAGAGGACGGTTCGTCATGCACATCGCACTATGGTCTCCCGGCTGGCCGCTCGAGAAGTACCAGAACGGCGTCGTCACCTATGTGCATTCGATGCGGCAGGAATTCGAGGCGCTCGGTCATCGGGTTTCGGTGTTCACTTCCCGAATGGACCCGGCGCACGAGGATCCACAGGTTCACCTTGTTCGCCACAATTTCTGGCAACGGCTCGCGCGTCGATTCACGGCCCATTTCGTTCCGCTGGAACGCGACATCATCGACTTTGGCAAGATGGCGGCTGCCAGCATTCGCGCGGTTCACCGACGCGAGCCAATCGACGTCATCGAGATGGAAGAGACCTTCGGATGGGCCGGCGACGTGGCCCGCGTCACCAAGATTCCGACGCTGGTCAAGCTTCACGGCCCCGCGTTCTTGTCGTTGGTCGAAAGCGACCTCGTCACGCCCATGGGACGTGCTCGGGTCGAGCGCGAGGGGCAGGCGCTGAGGAGTGTCGCGGCGGTGGTCGCCCCCACCAACTTGACTCTGACGAAAACGATCGCGCGGTATGGCCTGTCGCCGGCGCTAAGCCAGCGCATCTGCAATCCGTTGAGCATGCCGAAGGAAACCCCGCTTTGGAGCCTTGACACGTGCGACCCGAAAACCATCCTGTTCGTCGGCCGCTTCGACCTGCCCAAGGGCGCCGATGTCCTCCTTCAGGCGTTCGAAATCCTGTTGCGCCAGCGCCCCGAACTCAAACTCATCGTCGTGGGCCCCGACTTCGGCCTCTTGCAGCCGGACGGCACAAAGATCCACTTCGATGCCTTCCGCGACGCACTGTTTCCTGCATCTATGCGCGAGCGAGTCAATTTCCGCGGGCGAATGGCGTACAACGACATTGCCCTGCTGCGAAGCCATGCGATGGTGACGGTGGTCACCTCGCGTTGGGAGAATCAGAGCTATGCCGCATTGGAGGCCATGTTCCAGGGGTGTCCGGTCGTGTGCAGCGATGCGGGCGGCATTCCGGAAAGTGTGATTCATGGTCAGACCGGCCTGCTCGCCAAGTCTGGCGATCCAGTTGATTTCGCGTTGCAATTGACACGCGTGTTTGACGATTTGTCGGGCGCCGCAGCGTTGGGAGTCGCGGCACGTCGCCATGTCCTGGAGAATCACGCAGCCCGCAAGGTGGCAAGCGATTCGCTGGCCCTGTACGAGCGTGTGATTGCAGGCGCGCGGGGGTAGCCGTGCATTGCTCACGGCGCGGGCCGCATCAAACAGCCGCGATGACTATGGAGATAGCGCAATGATGGGATGGGTTCGCCGGTTCGTTCGCCACATGGCGTGGAGACACGGCCGCTTCGGCTGGTTCTACCTGCGCCTGTGCCGACCCGACAGCCTCGAGAACGCCGAGTACTGGCGCAGCCAGCGGCGCCTGTACGCGATCGGCGAAAAGTGCTCGATCAACGTCGGCGCGAACATCACCGATCCGGCCTATGTCCGCATCGGCAACAACTACGCGCTGTCGGCCTGCACGCTGCTCGGCCACGACGCGGTCGTGCGCATCCTCAACAACGTCCACGGGACCCGGATGGACGCGGTCGGCAAGATCGATATCCGCGACAACTGCTTTATCGGCCATGGCGCGATCGTGATGCCGAACACGACGATCGGGCCCGACTCGGTGGTGGCCGCAGGCTCGGTCGTCACCAAGGACGTGCCGCCGGGCGTGGTGGTCGGCGGCGTGCCGGCCAAGCTTATCTGCAGCACCGCCGAACTGATGGAGCGCTTGAAGACGCGCTCCGACGCGTACCCGTGGATCGCGCTGGTCGAAACCCGCGACGGGCCCTATGACCCCGCCCTCGAGCCCGAGCTCGTGCGCCAGCGCGTGCAGCATTTCTTCGGCGACGCATGAGTTCCGCGGACATCGACGTCACGGCGATCATCGTCAACTACAACACCCGCGCGCTGCTGCAGCCGTGCGTGGACGCGCTGCGCGCCGGTGCAGAGGGGCTGCGGCTGCAGATCGTGATCGTCGACAATGGCTCGCGCGACGGCTCGGCCGAGTTGCTGCGCCGCGAGTTCGCCGACTGCGAGCTGCTGCTCAACACCGACAACGTCGGCTTCGGTCGCGCCAACAACCAGGCCCGGGCGAGCGCGCGCGGGCGCTACCTGCTGCTGCTGAACACCGATGCGTTCGTCGCACTCGACAGCGTCGGCCAGACCGTGCGCTACCTCGACGAACACCCCGCCTGCGCGCTGCTCGGCGTGCGCCTGGTGGGGCGCGACGGCGTGCTGCAGCCTTCGTGCCGGTATTTCCCGACGCCCTGGAACGAGTTCGTCGCGCGCGCCGGGCTGCAGCGTTTCTTCCCACGCACCCGGATGATCGACGACATGTCCTGGGATCACGCGTCGCCGCGCGCGTGCGACTGGGTTCCCGGCTGCTACTACCTGGTGCGCCGCGGCGTCGTCGACCAGGTCGGCCTGTTCGACCCGCGCTTCTTCCTGTATTACGAAGAAGTCGACCACTGCCGCGCGGTCAAGGCCGCCGGCTGGCAGGTCGTGTACTACCCGCACACGACCGTCGTGCAC
Source organism: Rhizobacter sp. (assembly GCA_025355545.1). GTDB lineage: Bacteria > Pseudomonadota > Gammaproteobacteria > Burkholderiales > Burkholderiaceae_C > LMDS01. Next base: position 14,018 of record JANXZN010000020.1, on the reverse strand, counting down.
ATCGGCGGCGAGAGCGCGAAGTCGGACGCCGAGCTCACGTCTGCCGGGCGGCAGATCTCTGCGCTGCAGATCGAGAGCAGCCTGCTGTACCACCGCAAGCACCACGGCCGCGTCGGCCTGTGGCAGAACATGGGGCTCGTGACCCTGGCCGACGCGCTGCTGACGCTGAAGTGGCTGCTGCGCCGTCGCACGCTGCGCGGCACCGGGCCGTACTGGCAGCACGCCGTGCTCACCTGGGCGCTGCTGCGCCGCACCGGCTGGGCGCTCCGCCCGACGCGCTGAGGCCAGGCTCGCAGCATGTTCCCGCACGTCCAACACGGCGCAAACCCCGATACGGCGCGGCTGGGCATCGTCGTGATCGGCCGCAACGAAGGCGAGCGGCTGGCGCGCTGCCTGCGATCGGTCGTCGCAGCGTCGCAGCGCGTCGTGTACGTCGATTCAGGCTCGACCGACGACTCGGTCGCGCTGGCCCGTGCCGCCGGCGCGGTCGTGCACGCGCTCGACATGTCCCGGCCCTTCACAGCGGCGCGGGCGCGCAACGAGGGCGTGCGCAGGCTGCAGGCGCTCGCACCGGCGCTGGAACTGATCCAGTTCGTCGACGGCGACTGCGAAGTCGTCGCTGGTTGGCTCGAAGCGGCCGTCGCTTTCCTGGACCAGCATGCCGACATCGGCGTCGTCTGCGGCCGCCTGCGTGAGCGCTTTCCGGACCGCTCGATCTACAACCTGCTGTGCGACATGGAATGGAACACGCCGGTCGGCGAGGCGAAGGCCTGCGGCGGCATCGCGATGATGCGCATCGCGGCGTGGCAGCAGGTCGACGGGTTTCGCGCCGACCTGATCGCGGGCGAGGAGCCCGAACTCTGCGTTCGCCTGCGCGCACGCGGTTGGCGGGTCTGGCGCCTCGACGCCGAGATGGCCTGGCACGATGCCGCGATGACCCGCTTCGGCCAGTGGTGGCGGCGTTGTCTGCGCGCCGGTTTCGCGTACGCGGAAGGGGTGCGCTTGCACGGCGCGCCGCCCGAGCGGCACTGGGTGCGGGAGTCGCGCAGCGCCTGGGTCTGGGGTGCGGGGATCCCGCTCGCCTTGGCCATGGCGGCGCTCGGCGTGGGTGCGGTGGCGTGGTGGGGGCTGGCGCTTTATCCGCTGCAGGTGGCCCGGCTCGCGTGGCGCTTTCCGGGGCCTGCGCGCGCGCGCTGGGCACGCGCGTTCTTCCTGGTCGCGGGCAAGTTCCCCGAGGCGCTGGGGCAGATGAAATCTTGGCTGCTGCACGCGCGCCGTCGGCGCGCCGTGCTGATCGAATACAAATGAGCGCCTCGCCCACTTCGCCGCGGCGCGTCGCGTACCTGATCAACCAGTACCCGAAGGTCAGCCACAGCTTCATCCGGCGCGAGATCCTGGCGCTGGAGCGGCGGGGCGTCGCGGTGCTGCGCATCGCGGTACGCGGCTGGAGCGACGCGCTGGCCGATCCCGCCGACGAGGCCGAGCGCTCGCGCACGCGCTACCTGTTGCAGCGCGGCCTGGTGCCGCCCTTGCTCGCCGCCGCCCGGCTCGGGTTGGCGCGTCCCGGCCGCTTTGTGGCGGCTGCGCGCCTGGCGCTGTCGATGTGGCGCCGCTCGGGGCGCACGCTGTTCCACCACCTGGCCTACCTGGCCGAGGCCGCCGAGCTTGTCGGCTGGCTCGCGGCCGAACGCATCGATCACCTGCACGCGCATTTCGGCACCAACCCGGCCGAGGTCGCGATGCTGGCCCGCGTGCTCGGCGGGCCGCCCTACAGCTTCACGGTGCACGGGCCCGAAGAGTTCGACAAGCCCGAGGCGCTCGGGCTCGGCGAGAAGGGCCGGCGCGCCGCGTTCGTCGTCGCGATCAGTTCCTTCGGCCGCAGCCAGCTCTACCGCTGGTTGCCGCAGGCGCACTGGCACAAGGTGCAGGTCGTGCACTGCGGGCTCGAGCGCGTGTTTCACGACGGCTTGGCGACCGGCGTGGCCGCCGCGCCGCGGCTGGTGTGCGTCGGGCGCCTGTGCGAGCAGAAGGGGCAGTTGCTGCTGGTGCAGGCGCTGCAGCGTGTGCTTGCCCAGGGTGTGGCGCTCGAACTCGTGCTGGCCGGCGACGGCGAGCTGCGCGCCGAGATCGAGGCCCTGATCGAGCGGCTCGGCTTGCGCTCCCAGGTGCGCATCACCGGCTGGATCGGCAGCGCCGAAGTGCGCGCCGAGATCGTCGCCGCGCGCGCGCTGGTGCTGCCGAGCTTCGCCGAGGGCCTGCCGGTCGTGATCATGGAGGCGATGGCGCTGCGCCGACCGGTCATCACGACCTTCGTGGCCGGCATTCCGGAGCTGGTGCGCGACGGCGAGAACGGTTGGCTGGTGCCGGCCGGCGACATCGACGCGCTGGCGAGCGCCATCCAGGCCTGCCTCGCGGCGTCGCCCGACGTGCTCGAACGCATGGGTGCCGCCGCGCACCGGCGCGTGCTGGAACGGCACGACATCGACCGCGAGGCGGCGAAGCTGGCGGCGCTGTTTGCGGGCCCCGACCGCGTTACGGTCGCTGTACCCGATGCCGCCGGGCCGGCCCGATGAGCCTGCGCGACGTCATCGGCCTCGGGCTGCTGTTGGTCACGCTGCTGATGGCCGTGCCGGCGGGTGTGCTGTTCCTGCAGCTGGTTGCGGCGGTGACGAGACGCGCTCGGCCCGACGAGGCGGATGCGGCGCCGCCGCGCCGCGACACGCTCGCGGTGCTGATGCCGGCGCACGACGAGGCCGCGGGCATCACCGCCGCGATCGCCGCCGTGCGTGCGCAACTCGGCCCGCGCGACCGGCTGCTGGTGGTCGCCGACAACTGCAGCGACGCCACCGCGGCGATCGCGCGCGCCGCGGGTGCCGAGGTCACCGAGCGCGCCGACGCGCAACGCCGCGGCAAGGGCTACGCGCTCGATCACGGCGTGCGCTGGCTGGAGCACGATCGGCGCGATCCGCCCGCGGTGGTCGTGATCGTCGACGCCGACTGCATCGTCGCGCCGCACGCGCTCGAGCGCCTCGCGCACCGCTGCCTGGCGTCGGGGCGGCCGGTGCAGGCGCTGTACCTGATGCATGCGCCGCCCGGCGCGGCGCTGGGGCTGCGTATCGCCGAGTTCGCCTGGCTCGTGAAGAACAAGGTCCGCCCGCTCGGCAGCGCGGTGCTGGGTTGGCCCTGCCAGCTGATGGGCACCGGCATGGCGTTCCCGTGGGCGCTGATCCGCGCCGCGCCGCTGGCCTCCGGCCATCTGGTCGAGGACATGCAGCTCGGCCTGGATCTGGCCGGCGCCGGGGCCGCACCGCTGTTTTGCCCGCAGGCGCTGGTCAGCAGCGTGTTCCCGATCGACGCTGCCGGCGCGCGGGCGCAGCGCACGCGCTGGGAGCACGGCCATCTGTCGGTGATCGCCCGGAGCGGCCCGCGTCTGCTGATGAGTGCGCTGGCCCGGCGCGACGCCGCGTCGGCGGCGCTGGCGCTGGACCTGATGGTGCCGCCGCTGGCGGCGCTGGTGCTCGCCCTCGGCACGCTGCTGGTGATCGATCTGGCGTGGTGGTGGTTCGGCGCCGACGCGTCGCCGGCCGGCGTGGCGGCCGTGGCGCTGGCGCTGCTGGTCGCGGGCGTGATGGCGGCCTGGTGGCGCGGGGCCAGGCACATCGTCACGGGGCGCGAACTGCTCGGTCTGCCGCTGTATGTCGCTGCCAAAATCCCGGTCTATGTTCGACTGTTCACGAAGCGCCAGGTCGAATGGGTGCGCACCAAACGCGATGACCGCAGCCACTGACACGCGCGTTGCCGCTGCCCTCGACGCGGCGCCCGCGCGCCGGGTCGACTTCGAGCGCAGGCTGGTGTGCATCCTCGGCCTGCCCTTCGATGCGGTCGACGTCGCGCAGGCGGTGCAGCGCATTCGCGACGCCGCCTTCAGCAGGAGCCGCTGCTTCGTGTCGACGCCGAACCTGAACTTCGCGATCGCGGCGCGCGCCGATGCGGCCTTTCGCGGCTCGGTGCTGCGCAGCGACCTGAGCCTGGTCGACGGCATGCCGCTGGTCTGGATCGCGCGGCTGCTGGGCCTGCCGGTGCGCGAGCGGGTGTCGGGCGCCGACGTGTTCGAGGCGCTGCAGGCGCACGCCGGGCCGCCGCTCACGGTGTACCTGTTCGGTGGGCCGCCGGGCGCCGCGGCGCACGCCTGCGACGCCATCAATCGGCGCGGCGGTGGCGTGCGCTGCGTCGGGCACGACGCCGCGGGCTTCGGCCCGATCGAATCGATGAGCGGCGACGACCAGATCGTGCGCATCAACCGCAGCGGCGCGCAGTTCGTCGTCGTGTCGCTCGGCGCCGCCAAGGGTCAGGCCTGGATCGAGCACAACGCCGCGCGGCTGACCGCACCGGTGCTCTCGCACCTGGGCGCGGTCGTCAATTTCGCGGCCGGCACGGTGGCGCGGGCACCGCGCAGGATGCAGTCCCTGGGACTCGAATGGCTCTGGCGCATCAAGGAGGAGCCGTCGCTGTGGCGGCGCTACTGGCGGGACGGCGTCGCCTTGTCGAGGCTGTTGCTGACGTGCGTGCTGCCAGACGCGCTCGAGGCGCGCCGCTGGCGCGGGCTCGATCCGGGCGCGGTACTGCCGGCGCAACTCGACCTGACGCGCACGCCGCGCGGTCACATGCTGCGGCTCGGCGGCGACTGGCGCGGCGAAGGCGGCATCGGCGCGCTGCGCGCCGCGTTGGCGCGCTGCGCTGCCGACGATTTCCATCTCACGGTCGACATGGCAGGGGTGACCGCGGTCGGCGGCACATTCATTGCGTTGATGCTCGTTGCCCGCGGCTGGTTCGACTCACGAAGCGGCCTCGACATCGAGAACCCTAACCGAGCCGTTGGCGCAGACTTACGCCGCCAACTGGCGCGCGACGCACTTCTTGGTAACGACTGATCCGACCGCCATGCAGAATTCGCTGGGCAACTTCGACCGCATCTCCATCATCAACCTCGCCAGCCGCAGCGACCGTCGCGCCGAAATGGCCGAGCAACTTGGGCGCATTGGGCTCAGCATCACAGGGAACGAGAAGGTACGGCTGGTTCAGGCCGTGCGACCGGAGGACGCCGGTGATTTTCCGAGCATCGGCGCTCGTGGATGCTTCATGAGTCATTTGAGCGTGCTTCGCGATGCTGCGGCGGCACGGTCGGATCGGATCCTGATTCTGGAGGACGACCTGAATTTTTCCCGAGACTTCGCGACCCGTGCGCCGACGGTTTGGGCGCATCTCGAAGCGCTGGGTTGGGCGATTTTCTACGGTGGCTATGAAATGGATCGGCTTCCCGAGTCCGTCGATGCATGCGTCGCGATTTCACCGACGATTGTGGTGAGGACCACTCATTTCGTCGGCTTCAAAGGGGCGGTGATCCCGGCCCTGGCGAAGTATCTGGAGGCGATGCTGGAGCGCAGCGCAGGCCATCCGGACGGGGGGCCAATGCACGTGGACGGTGCGTACAGTTTCTTCCGCCGAGCCAACCCGTGCTACGCGACGCTGGTTGCGGTGCCGGCACTTGGGTACCAGCGCGCGTCGCGTACCGACATCCATGCACTTCGTTGGTTTGATCGGATGCCCGGTGTACGGTACTTCACTTCAGCGGTGCGTCGCGCCCGCAACGGCTAGTGGATCGGGGTGCGCAATCGAATGAGCGACCGAGATTTCTCTCGGCGACGCATTCCACTGCTGGCGTTGGCCGGCACACGCGACCGACCGTGCGACGCGCGAGTCACCCAGATGTTCGCCGTCGATGCGGCGTGGTCAGCGGGGGGTAAAGATTGACCGACGATCTGCGTGTCCTGATCGCCGCCGAGCACGCGTCGGCGCGCTTCGGCGGCGAAGCCGCGTTGCCGCTGCATTACTTCCGCGTGCTGCGCCGGCGCGGCATCCCGGTGTGGCTGGTGACGCATGCGCGCACGCGCGCCGAGCTCACGCAGCTCTACCCCGGTGACGAACGCATCCTTTACATCGAGGACACGGCCTGGCATCGCGCCATGTGGCAGATCGGCCGGCGCCTGCCGCCGCAGATCGCGTACTTCACGACCGGGTTCCTGTCGCGCCTGTCGACGCAGCTGGCGCAACGCCGGCTGGTGCGCCGGCTCGTGCGCGAGCAGGGCATCACGGTCGTGCACCAGCCGATGCCGGTGTCGCCGCGGGAGCCCTCGATGCTGTTCGGCTTCGGTGTGCCGGTCGTGATCGGGCCGATGAACGGCGGCATGGACTACCCGCCCGCATTCCGGCGCAACCGCGGCGGCATCGAACGCGCGCTGCTCGGGCTCGGCCGCGCCAGCGCCGCGCTGCTGAATGCGTTGATGCCCGGCAAGCGCCGCGCCGCGACGCTGCTGGTGGCGAACCTGCGCACCCGCGCCGCGCTGCCCGCGGGCGTTTGCACGAACGTGATCGAGCTGGTGGAAAACGGCGTCGACCTGAGCCTGTGGCAGGCGCCGCCCGAGCGGCTGGACCCAGCAGACCATGCAGTCGTCACCTTCGCATTCATGGGCCGCCTCGTCGACTGGAAGGCCGTCGACCTGTTGCTGCGCGCATTCGCCCGGGCGCGTGCGCAGGCGCCGATGCGCCTGCTGGTCCTGGGCGATGGCAGCGAGCGGGCCGGGCTCGAAACGCTGGCCGCTGAACTGGGAATCGCCGGCACGGACGCGGGGCCGGCCGGAACGGTCCACTTCGCCGGCTGGCTGGCGCAGGCGGTGTGCGCCCGGCGCCTGCGAGAGGCCGATTGCCTGGTGCTGCCCAGCCTGCTCGAGTGCGGCGGCGCGGTGGTGCTCGAAGCGATGTCGATGGCCAAGCCGGTGATCGCCACGGCGTGGGGGGGCCCGCTCGACTACCTCGACCCGCGCTGCGGCGTGCTGGTGCAACCGACATCACGCACCGGGATCGTCGATGCGTTCGCCGCTGCGATGGTCGCGATGGCGCAGTCTGCACCAGGGCGCAAGCGCCTGGGCGAAGTCGGCCTGGCCAAGGTCCGGTCCGAATTCGACTGGGAACTCAAGGTCGACCGCATGCTGGACGTCTATCGAGCGGCGATGCGGCGCCAGGCCGTCACCGTTGACATCAAGCGAACCATCACATGACTTCAACCGACCCCCCGCAGACGACTGCGCGCACGCCGTACCGATTCGGCTTCATTCTGAACACGGCGATCGGCAACATGACCCGCTACCTCAACCTGCGCAAGTATGCGCAGCGCGAGCCGGATGTAGAACTGACCTGGGCACCGGTGAGCCACTACACCGCGCCCGACGTGCCCAGCCGCTTGCGCTTCCTGCCGGCGCCGCTGTTCATGCGGGCACGGGTGCTGCAGCAGGCATGGCCGTTCCTGCGGCGGCTCGACGATTTCGACGCCGTGATGATTCATCTGTTCGAGGCGGACGTGCTGTGCGCGCTGCGCGGCTGCCTGCGTGCCAGGCCATTGCGGTTCAGCAGCACCGACGAGGCCCCCATCACCGACCGCGCCAACTATCCGCTGTATCCGAACGAGCTCGCCAAGTCACGACTGCGGCAACGGGCCCGCCTGGCCCTCGACCTTTGGCGCGTGCGGCACACCGACTACTTCCTGCCGTTCTCGCATTGGGGCGCCGGCATCCTGACGCGCGACTGCGGCGTGCCGGGCGAGCGGGTGCAGGCGCTGCACGTGGGGATGGATCTGGAGTTGTGGCGTTGGGTGCCGCAGCCTTCGCGCGCGCCGGGCCAGCGCCTTCGACTCCTGTTCGTCGGCGGTGACTTCGTCAGAAAGGGCGGCCCGCTGCTGCTGCAGGTGTTCAAGGCCCACTTTCAGGACATCGCCGAACTGCACCTCGTCACCAAGCAGGCGCCGAAGGAGCTGCCTGCGAATGCCCACGTGCACGCCGACTTCGAGCCCAACGACGAACGGCTCAGGCAGCTGTACGCGCAGATGGATGTGCTGGTCGTGCCCACCACGGCCGACATCGGCCCTCTCTGGGTCTTCCTGGAGGCGATGACGATGGGCTTGCCGATCATCAGCACCGAGGTCGGCGCGTCGACCGAAGTCGTCAGGAACGGCGAGACCGGGTTCACGATGAAGGTGGGCGACGGCGAGGCGCTGCGTCAGGCCATCCAACACGTCTGCGATCGGCCCGGGCTGGCCCGCGAGATGGGGTTGCGCGGCAGGTCGCTGATCGATCGGGAATACAACGCGGCAGTCAACGTCCCGTCGATCGTTCGAACGATGAAGGAAGCAGTCGACCGTCAGAGGGCGGGGCGGGGTCGACTGCCATGAATCTGCTTCGTTCCATCGTCCTGAAGATGCTTCACTCGGGTCGCCTGCGGCGTCTGCGTCACCGCCTGTTCCTGCGCACGCGCGCACCGATGCCTTCGAACGCGATCGAACCCGATGCCCCGGTTCGGATCCTTGTGCTCGGTGTCTACATGGCCGACCGGGCGAACGCCGTCGACCATCTCGTGGAAGCGTTCGCGTCGACGCAGCAGGGCTTGCGGGTCGAGCAGCGCTGGGTGGCCTTGAAGGGCAGGTCGGAGAACTCGAAGGTTCGCGAGGTCACTGCGTTGGTCGCGACCGAGCCGGAGCCGAAGTTCGCGTTGCTGAATCGGCTGCTTCGACCTTCGGATGTGGACGACTTCGATTTCATCGTCGCCTGCGACGACGACATCTACTTGCCGCGGGGTTTCCTGCCCGCCTACATTGCCTACCAGCAGAAATTCGATTTCGCGGTCGCTCAGCCCTCGAGGGCCTGGCACAGTCACTTCGATCATTCCTTTGTGCTCAGACGCCCGTGGCTGCAGGCCCGTCAGACCCTCTTCGTCGAATGCGGCCCGCTGGTCTCGTTGCGAAGGGATGCCGCCCGATTGCTGTTGCCCTTCGACCAGCAGGACGAAATGTGGGGCATCGATCTGGTCTGGGCGGAGGTGATCGAGAGGAATCGGCTGAGGATGGGAATTGTCGATGCGCTGTCGGTCGATCACAGCCTGCGGCCCCAGGCATCCACTTACGACAAGGCTAAGGAGGAAGCTGCGATGAACAGCTATCTTTCGAACAGGCCGCACATCCCGATGCACAAGGTGTTTGGCGTGGTCAAGCGCTACCCCGTCGCTTTGCGTGACTCCCCCGGGGATCGCACCGGCTGACCCTGGCACGGTCCTGTTCGGCTCGCAACGTCACCTTCGAGCTGAACGTGCGGCAATCGTGAAGTCTCGGGTCGCCTGCGTTTGCACAGACAGGCGCCAAGCTGGTGGGCACTATTGCGGGGGATAGAGGAAGTATTTCGAGACCGGTACCCAGTCACTGCCGGGAATCTTCCACTCCAGCATCGCCCCCGGGGCTGCATCTTCTATGACGATGTAGTAAGGGCGGCCTATGTCAAAGTCCATGACGGTCTTTTTTGCCACGGTCAGCAGGACCTTGCCACCGCCTCGCATTCGAAACTCGTGTCTTCCGGGCATCATCGAGACGATCCAGCCCTTCCCGTTCTTCAGGCCGGTCCCGGGGCCAAGCTTGCCGCAAGATCCTTGTGCGTGCGCTTGCTGTGCCTCCAGATCAGAAGGCACGGGCGCGAACGCCAGCGCGACGTTGGTGCAGAACAGCAGTGTGAGCGCAACGAATCTCATGCGGGCCATTTTCGCGCAACACTCGAATGACGTTGGAGTGGCCAGGAATCCGGACAGGCGTCGCCGACGCTCAGAACATCATCCGCCCGTCACCGACCAAGTGGCTGTGGCAATCCTTTGCATTCTGAACACAGTTCTTCGCCCACGCGTTGCTGATGCTCGGGTCCCAGCCGTTGAACCAATCGCCGTGCGATGAGTGGCCTCCAGGTTGCGCAGGGTCATAGTTGTCGGAGGACAGTCTCCAGCGCAGTGGGGCGTTCAGTTCGGTCACCGTGTAGGTCACATTGAACGTGATTGCGGGAATGGGCACCGGATGGGTAGAAGGGCAGTGCTTGGCGAACGGCGCAGTTTGATCCTGCACCACGTAACTCATGTGACTCTTGTGATCGGGTGAATCGAGATTTACGCCATCCCAGCATTGCGGGAAGAACACTTCGCTCCAGACCTGCGCACCCACGTCGCAGTTCGGGATGGTCGGTCCGTACTTGTCGTTCTCGTTGTTCGGCCCCCCGATGCATTTAAACCGCATGCTGACGGGGGCCGGGCGCGACGCGCTCGCTGTGGGATCGCCCGCAATCATGCGAAGGCCTGCGGGAATGGGTTGTATCTGCGACGCAGGGATGTCGAATCCTGCCTTGTAGTACACGCCGTTGTTGTCGGGCAGGAGCGGCGTTCCGGCTTTGGTGTCGATCATTGCCGGCACCCAGTAGGCCGAGCGGTTCGCGATGCCACCGCGGCAGGTCGAGTTGCCAGTGTTCCGCAGCGAATCGGTCGTTGAACTGGCGTCCGTGCCCGTGTTGCCGAAGAAGGCGTGGAGGTGCGATATGCCACCCTGGCCAGGATAGACGATCGGATCGTCGTAAGCCATCTTCGCCAGCGTGCAGACCGTCCGAAATGCGCCGTCAGCGGCGGGCGCGATCTCCGTAGTGGACGTTACGTTGAACGTGCTCGCGCCCGCGAATCCGGTCGGGATCTTGGTGGCGTCAATGAAAGGCATCAGCGATGTCGCGCTGCTGGGAGCAGGAGCGGGAGCAGGAGCAGTGACAGGCGCAGGTGCAGGTGCAGGTGCAGGTGCAGGTGCAGGTGCAGGTGCAGGTGCAGGGGGCGTGAGATCGACTCCCTTGCCCTTGCCTCGCCCGTTGCCGCCGGCCGCCTGGAGCTGCGCGAGCGGGGAGGAGTCGGTCAGGCCCATCGCCAGTGAATCGGTGCCCGTGGACGAGCCGGCGTCGCCGCCGCCGCAGGCGGAAAGAGTGGCTGCGAACAAGGCGCAGAGTGTCGTTGGAATGGCGGAGAGCCTGGAGCCGCGCTTATTGATCATGTCGGTGTCTCACTCGTGTGTCGGTTCATCCCGTCGACGTGAATCGACGGGGCTGCGGTGCGGCGATACGAGTGGACCGACTGAAGTCGGTATGGCGCGGATGCGCGGGGGTCGCGAGGCACTGACCACCACCGGCCTGCGATGCAGGCTCAGTGTTGGGTTGTTATCGGTATCGGCGTCATGCGCCGGCACTTGAGAGGCTTCTCTCTCTGCAAGTGTTTCGTAGGTAACGTGACGTAAGCCCCGAACGGGGGTGCTTGAGGGAACAGGGAGCAGGGGCATGCAGTCGGGAAGGCCGGGTGATCCGGCGAAGGGCGGGTCGGAGACATGGGCCGGATTGCAGATCGCGTGCCCGACCGGTTCCGCGGGCAAACCGCCCAAACTCGTCGCATTTGCGGCCGCGTTCGGGGTTCAACCGTAGCGCGCTCTTACACGGCCGACGCTGGTCGGCCGCTCGCGTGCAGTCTCGAAACCCGGCTTACCTGCGGCTACAGGAGGCGTTCGACGCCCGCATCTCGGGGGCGGCGTCCTGGGGGGTGCTCAGTAGACGCGGTCGACCAGCACCCGTTGCAGATACTGCCCGTAGCCGTTCTTCAGCATCGGCTGCGCGAGCGCCTCGAGCTGCCCGGCGCTGATCCAGCCCGAGCGGAAGGCGATCTCTTCGGGGCACGCCACCTTCAGGCCCTGGCGCTTCTCGAGGGTCGCGATGAACTGGCTCGCCTCGAGCAGGCTGTCGTGCGTGCCGGTGTCGAGCCAGGCATAGCCGCGCCCCATGATCTCGACGTTGAGCTGGCCCTGCGTCAGGTAGATCGCGTTGAGGTCGGTGATCTCGAGTTCGCCGCGCGCCGAGGGTTTGATGTGGGCGGCGATGTCGCAGACCTGCTCGTCGTAGAAGTACAGGCCCGTGACCGCGTAGTTGCTCTGCGGCGCGCGCGGCTTCTCTTCGATGCTGAGTGCGCGCCTTTGCGCATCGAACGCGACCACGCCATATCGCTCCGGGTCGGTCACGTGGTAGGCGAACACCGAGGCGCCGTGCTCGCGGGCCGCCGCGGCCTGCAGGATCCGCTGCAGGTCGTGACCATAGAAAATGTTGTCGCCGAGCACCAGCGCGCTGGGCTTGGAACCGACGAAGTCGCGACCCAGAATGAACGCCTGCGCCAGGCCGTCGGGGCTGGGCTGCACGCAGTAGCGGATGTCCAGGCCCCAGCGGCTGCCGTCGCCGAGCAGCGCCTCGAAGCGCGGTGTGTCCTGCGGCGTGCTGATCAGCAGGATCTCGCGGATGCCGGCGAGCATCAGCGTGGCGAGCGGGTAGTACACCATCGGCTTGTCGTACACCGGCAGCAGCTGCTTGCTCATCGCCAGGGTCGCGGGGTGCAGCCGGGTGCCGGAGCCGCCGGCGAGAATGATGCCCTTGCGGGTCGAGGTCGTCATGGGTCGGGTGCTCAAAGTGGTTGCAGCGCGCTCAGCCGAGCACCTCGGTCAGCATGCGTTCGACACCGGTCTGCCAGTGCGGCAGCTGCAGGCCGAAGGTGTGGCGCAGCTTCGATGTGTCGAGGCGCGAATTGGCCGGTCGTCGCGCCGCCGTCACGAACGCGCTGGTCGGCACCGCATCGATCGCCTCGGGGGCGACGCGAATGTCTTCCCCGCGCGCGCGTGCGAACTCGATCACATGGCGCGCGTAGCCGAACCAGCTCGTCTCGCCGGCGGCGACCGCGTGGTAGGTGCCGGCGAGCTCGGGGCGCTGCTGCACGGCTCGCAGCATGTGGGCGCTGAGGTCGGCGATCAGATCGGCACCGGTCGGGGCGCCGATCTGATCGGCGATGACGGTGAGCCGCTCGCGCTCGCGCGCGAGCTTGAGCATCGTCTTCGCGAAGTTGCCGCCGCGCGCGGCGTAGACCCAGCTGGTGCGCAGGATCAGATGCCTGCAGGCGCTGGCGCGGATCGCCAGTTCGCCCTCCAGCTTGGTGGCGCCGTAGACGCTCAGCGGGCCGGTGGGCGAGGCTTCGTCGCGTGGCGCGGTGCCGCTGCCGTCGAACACGTAGTCGGTGCTGTAGTGCAGCAGCCAGGCACCGAGCGCGGCGGCCTCGCGCGCCAGCACCGCCGGCGACGTGGCATTCAGTGCGCGTGCCAGGCCCGGCTCGCTCTCCGCCTTGTCGACGGCCGTGTGCGCCGCGGCATTCACGATGATCTGCGGCGCGACCGCGCGCACCGTCGCGGCGAGTGATTCGGGCCGCGAGAAGTCGGCGCTCAGCGGGCCGGGGCTGTCGAAATCGAGCGCGATCAGCTCGCCGAGCGGCGCGAGCGCGCGCTGCAGTTCCCAGCCGACCTGGCCGTTCTTGCCGAGCAGCAGGATCTTCATGCGCCGGCGCGCGCGCCGTAGTTCGTCGCGACCCAGGCGCGGTAGGCGCCGCTCTGCACCCGGCCGACCCACTCGGTGTTGTCGAGGTACCAGCGCACCGTCTTGCGGATGCCGGAGTCGAAGGTCTCGGCGGGCCGCCAGCCGAGCTCGCGTTCGAGCTTGCGCGCGTCGATCGCGTAGCGCCGGTCGTGACCGGGGCGATCGGTGACATGGGTGATCAAGCGGCTGTAGCTGCCGGCCGGGTCGGGCCGCATCTGGTCGAGCAGCGCGCAGATGGTCTGCACGATCTCGACGTTGGGCTTCTCGCATCCGCCGCCGACGTTGTAGGTCTCGCCGACCCGGCCGCGCGCCAGCACCTCGCGGATCGCGCTCGCGTGGTCCTTCACGTAGAGCCAGTCGCGCACCTGCTGGCCGTCGCCGTAGACCGGCAGCGGTTTGCCGGCGAGGGCGTTGACGATCATCAGCGGGATCAGTTTCTCGGGGAAGTGATAGGGGCCGTAGTTGTTGCTGCAGTTGGTGGTGAGCACCGGCAGGCCGTAGGTGTGGTGCCAGGCGCGCACCAGGTGATCACTCGCAGCCTTGCTGGCCGAGTAGGGGCTGTTCGGCTCGTACGTGTCGGTTTCGGTGAACGGCGGGTCGGCCTTCGTGAGCGAGCCGTAGACCTCGTCGGTCGACACGTGATGGAAACGGAAGCGGGCCTGGTCGCCCGCTGCCAGC
>JANXZN010000003.1 GCA_025355545.1 Rhizobacter sp. | reverse complement strand
AGGCGATCGAGCTCGCACGCTTTGCGCGCCAGGTGGGAGCCGACTGCTCGCTGTCGGTCGTGCCCTACTACAACAAGCCGTCGCAGGAAGGCATCTACCGCCACTTCAAGGCCATCGCCGAAGCGGTCGACATCCCCTTGGTGCTGTACAACGTGCCCGGCCGCACGGTCGCGGACATGCAGGTCGAGACCGTGCTGCGGCTGGCCCAGGTGCCCGGCATCGTCGGCATCAAGGAAGCGAGCGGCGAGATCGACCGCGCGGCCTGGCTGATCAAGCAGGCGCCGAAAGGCTTTTCGATCTACTCCGGCGACGACGGCACCGCAGTCGCGCTGATGCTGCTCGGTGGCCACGGCAATGTCAGCGTCACCGCCAACGTCGCGCCGCGCGCGATGCACGAGTTGTGTGTCGCGGCGATGGCCGGCGACGCGAAGACCGCCGCGGCAATCCACCTGAAACTCCTGCCGATGCACAAGTTCCTGTTCACCGAACCCAGCCCCGCGCCGACCAAGTGGGCGATGGCCCAGCTGGGCCTGTGCGATGCGGCGCTGCGCCTGCCGATCACGCCGCTGACCGACGCCGGCCAGGCGGCGCTCGGCCAGGCGATGCGCGAGTCGGGTCTGCTTTGACCCGGCTGCGCCGGCTCGTCCCTTCCTTTTCCCGATCACCGGGGCCGGCGCAGCATTCCGCTGCACGCCCAGCCCCACTGGAGATGCATCCCGTGACCCGTTCCCTAACCCTCCCGGCGCTCGCGGCGACGGCCGCACTGACCCTCGGGGCCTGCTCCACGGTCGACAGCCTGCTGTCGGGCGACAAGATCGACTACCGCACCAACAGCACGGCTCGTACCACCGGGCTCGAAGTCCCGCCCGACCTGACCCAGCTGACGCGCGATTCGCGCTACCAGCAAACCCAGGGTGGCGCGGTCAGCGCGGCGGCCTTCCAGGCCGCCACGCCCGCCACGCCAGCGGCGCCTGCGGTGGCGACCACGGTCGCCCCGCAGGCGGCGGGCGATGTGGGCATCGAGCGCCTCGGCAACGAACGCTGGTTGCGCACGAACCTGAAGCCGGAGCAGCTCTGGCCGAAACTGCAGGCCTTCTGGAAGGAGCGCGGCTTCGTCCTAACGCAAGACGACGCCGCCGCCGGCGTGATGGAAACCGACTGGGCCGAGAACCGCGCGAAGCTGCCGCAGGACATCGTGCGCGCGTCGATAGGCAGGGTCCTGGACGGCGTCTACTCGACCGGCGAGCTCGACAAGTTCCGCACCCGCGTCGAACGCGCACCCGCCGGCACCGAGGTCTACATCACGCACCGCGGCATGGTCGAGATCTACACCGGCGAGCGCCGCGAGAGCACGGTCTGGCAGCCGCGCCAGCCCGACCCGCAACTCGAGGGCGAACTGCTGTCGCGCCTGATGCTCAAGCTCGGGGCGACCGAAGAGGTCGCGAAGACCGCGGTCGCCGCACCGGGCGCTGCCGTCACCGGTGGCGGGCCGGCGCGCGCCCGTCTCGTCGCCGGCCAGGCGGCGGCGACGCTGCAGGTCGATGACGGCTTCGACCGCGCCTGGCGGCGCGTCGGCGTGGCGCTCGACCGCAGTGGCTTCACGGTCGAAGACCGCGACCGCACGCAAGGCGTGTACTTCGTGCGCTACATCGATCCGAAGTTTGCCGGCAAGGAGGAGCCCGGCCTGTTCTCCAAGCTGTTCAGCTTCGGCAAGAAGGACGATGCCGGCAACCCGACGCGTTACCGCGTGGTCGTGAAGAGCGACGGCGAGCGCAGCAACGTGACGGTGCTGGACAACCAGGGCGCCCCCGAGAACGGCGAGGTCGGCAAGCGCATCACGAGCCTGCTGCTCGACGATCTGAAGTAGCCCGCCGGCACGCCCGCGATGCGCTTTTGCAGCCTGGGCAGCGGCAGCGGCGGCAACGCCACGCTCGTCGAGGCGCGCGGCGGCACCCGCACCAGCCGGCTGCTGATCGACTGCGGCTTTTCGCTGCGCGAACTCGAGGCGCGGCTCGGCCGCATCGGCCTGGCCTGCGACGCGCTCGACGCGGTGTTCATCACCCACGAGCACGGCGACCACATCGGCTGCGCCCTGACGCTGGCGCGGCGCTTCGGCCTGCCGCTGTGGATGAGCCGCGGCACTTGGCGCGCGATCGGCCAACCCGAATTGCCGCCCGGCAACCCGCAGTTCGCGCGCGACAGTCAGGCGATCGCGGTCGGCGAACTCCAGCTCACCCCCTTCACCGTTGCGCACGACGCGCTGGAGCCGCTGCAGTTGCGCCTGTCGGACGGCGCGCAGCACCTCGGCGTGCTGACCGATGTCGGTTCGATCACGCCGCACCTGCTCGCGAACCTGCAGCACTGCGACGCACTGCTGCTCGAATGCAACCACGACCGCGGCATGCTGGCTGCGTCGAGCTACCCTGCGTCGCTGAAGTCGCGCATCGGCGGTCGCCTCGGGCACCTCGCGAACGACACCGCGGCGCAGATCCTAGCCGCGTGCGTGCACGACGGTCTGCGCCACCTCGTCGCGGCCCATCTGAGCGAGCGCAACAACACGCCGGCACTGGCGCGCGCGGCGCTGGCGCGAGCCTGCGGTGGCGAGCCCGACGACATCGTCGTCGCCGACCCTTCGCATGGCTTCGGCTGGCTCGACCTGAACTGAGCGGCCGGCGCGAGCGCTCCGCAAAAAAGCCGCCCGAAGGCGGCTTCTCTGGGTACCGGCGATCGCCGATTTACTTCTTCATCGAATCGGCAGCCTTGCCAGCAGCGTCCTTGGCGGCGTCGGCGGCCTTGCCGGCGGCGTCCTTGGCGGCATCGGCAGCCTTGCCGGCGGCGTCCTTCATCGCATCGGCGGCCATCGCGCCACCGGAGGAAGCAGCGCCCATCGCGCCACTGGCGGTGTCCATCGCCGCGGCGGCAGCGGCCGAAGCGGCGGTGTCAACGGCGGTGGCAGCGGCCGAAGCGGCTTCAGCCACCATCGGAGCCGCAGCAGCCGAAGCGGCGGCAGCCGGCATTTCTTCCTTCTTGCCGCAGGCGGTGAGGGCAACGGCAGCAAGGATGGAAGCGAGCAAAAGCGACTTGGTCATAGGTGTCCTCAGAATCTGATTAGGGTCGAACATTACCGATCTTTGTGGAAACTCTTGCGGGTTTTTGCAGAGCCCCAACGTTCTCAGGCACAGACAAGCTCGCGCCCTTCCAATGCCTAGCCCACGATTATAAGCAGCTCTAGGGAGATTCCCTATAGGCCGGTGGCGGTTGCCGGGAAGGTCTCTTCGGAGCGTTGCAAAACCGCATCAATCAGTTCCTTGCATCGAGTCTCGTCGACCTTGTCGTGCGACATCCGGCCACGGTAGTGCTCCAGGTTCGACAACTGCACGCTGACCCTTCCGGTGGCCAACAGGATGGATGGAAATCCGCCGGTCTCGACTTCCGGGTTGGCACGGCAGCTGACGATATGGGACCAGGTGCGCCGCCACTCGACCCAGCGCGGATGACGCCGCGCGACCTCGTCGAAGTGGCGCGCCAGCAAGACCAGTTTGCGTCGCGACAAGGCCCATTGCTCGAAGTGCGCGATGACGGCGCGCTCGCCCAGCGGCCAGTCGCCGAAGTCGTTGTCGCACAGCCAGATTTCCGGACAGCCCAGTTGTGCCGCTTCGGCGAGCGCATCGCGCAGCGCGGTGTGGAACTCGCCGCGGCTCGTGATCAGGGTAACGGGTTCGGTGGTCATCGCCTGTCTCCTTCATCGTGCTTCGCCGCGCCGCAGCCAGCCGGCGTCCAGCCAGTCATCGAGCAGCGCCTTCGCTTCGGCGCTCAAGCGCTCGACCTCGTCGCGCTCGAGTCGGCGCAGATCGGCGAGCCGGCGCATCAGCCCGGCGTCGCGTCCGGCGGCGCGGAACGACTCGCCGTTGATGAACACGTGGCGTTCGTCATACATCATCCGGCTGCGCTGATCGAGCGCGACGCCCAGCGATTGTGCCGCGTCGGCGGCCGGCGCGGTATCGAACCAGACGCCGCGCTTGGGTTCGCTGAGAACCTCGCCGAGCGCACAGGCGAGCGCGGCCGGGTCGGCCAGCAGGCGCGCCACCGCATCGGCGGCGAAGGCTTGCAAGGCCCCGGGGATGCGCCCGGGCGCGTCGGTCGCCGGCTGCGCCGGATCGCGGTACCGCGGTCCCGGTGTGTCCGCGTCGCTGGCGTCGAGCAGCCGTTGCAGGACCTCGCGGCCGAGTTCGGTGCGGCCGCCTGCGCGAAAGCCGATCGAGCAGGTTGTGCACTCGCCGTCGGCAACGCCGTCGTGGGCCCAGCCGGGCGGCAGGTACAGCATGTCGCCGGGCGCGAGCAGGAACGACTGCTCCGGCTCGAAATTCGCGAGGATCTTCAGCGGCGCGCCGGCCACGAGTTCAGGCGACCGCGCGCGGCCGATGCGCCAGCGCCGGCGACCCTGCGTCTGCAGCAGGAACACGTCGTACGAATCGACGTGCGGGCCGACGCCACCGCCATCGCTCGCGTACGACAGCATCAGATCGTCGAGGCGGGCGTCGGGCACGAAGCGGAAACGATCGAGCAGTGTGCGCGCCGCCGGCACGTGCAGGTCCAGCCCCTGCACCAGCAGCGTCCACGCGCGCTGCTTCAGCGGCGGCAGCGACGCGCGCTTCAGCGGCCCCTGCCGCAGCGTCCAGCGCGCACCGTCACGCAGCACCAGACGCGATTCGACCTGGTCGTGCCCCGCCAATTCGAACAGTCGCCGGCGCTCGATCAGCGCGATGCCGCCGGGCACCGCCTGGCGCACCAGCAGCGGCTTCTTCTGCCAGTGCCGGCGCATGAAAACCTGCGGCGACAGGCCGCCCAGCAAGGCGCTCGCGAGAGTCGTGTCCATGGGTGATTGTGCGATCATCGAGCGATGCTCATCACCACCCCGTGCGTCGTCAGCCTGACCTGGAAGCTGCAGGACGCCCAGGGCAGCCCGATCGACGAATTGCAAGACCCGGTCGAGTTCTTCTACGGCGGCGACGACCTGCTCGCCAAGGTCGAGGAGGCGCTCGCCGACCAGACCACCGGCTTCACGACCACGCTGCACCTCGAACCCGAGCACGCCTTCGGCGACTACGACCCGGCGCTGGTGTTCTTCGAGGAGCGTTCGGTGTTTTCAGAGGTCGTCGAAGTGGGCATGCAGTTCGACGGCCTGCCGCCGGGCGCGACCACCCAGGGCATGCCGGACGACGCGGTCTACACCGTCACCGAGGTCTACCCCGGCCACGTCGTGCTCGACGGCAACCACCCGCTGGCCGGGATCGCGCTGCGCCTGGATCTGGTGATTCGCGACGTGCGCGCCGCGACCGACGAAGAGGTCCAGGCGGGCAGCGTCGGCCAGCCGGTGTTCAGCGTGATGAACACCGCGCCGAGCGGCTCGCCGCTGCACTGACGCGGCGGCGCGCCGGGCGCCGTCAGCCCGCTTCCTCGACCGCGGCCGGCCGTTCCGGCGTCGTCACCGGCCCCTTGCCGCTGAAGCGGTCGAGCGCGAGGTAGATCACCGGCGTGATGTAGAGCGTGATCGCCTGCGAGAACACGAGCCCGCCGACCACCGCCAGACCGAGCGGCTGGCGCAGTTCGGCGCCGGCGCCCAGGCCGAGCGCGATCGGCAGCGCCCCCATCAGCGCGGCCAGCGTCGTCATCATGATCGGCCGGAAGCGCAGCACGCAGGCCTCGCGGATCGCCGCGGCCGGCGTCGCGCCGCGGCTGCGCTGCGCGTCGAGCGCGAAGTCGATCATCATGATCGCGTTCTTCTTGACGATGCCGATCAGCAGCAGGATGCCGATGGTCGCGATCAGCGTCAGGTCCATGTCGAACAGGCGCAGCATCAGCAACGCGCCGACCGCCGCCGACGGCAACCCGGCCAGGATCGTCAGCGGGTGCACGTAGCTCTCGTACAGCACGCCGAGCAGCACGTAAATGACGAGCAGCGCACCGATGATCAGGATCGCCTGGCTGCCCTGCGAGCTCTTGAACACCGCCGCGTCGCCGCCGTAGCTGGTGATGACCGACGCGGGCATGCGGATCTGATCTCGATACCTCTCGATCTTCGCGGTCGCGTCGCCGAGCGCCGCGCCGGGCGCGAGGTTGAACGACACGGTCACGGCCTGGAGCTGGCCGGCGTGGTTCACCGAGGTCGGCCCGATCGTGCGCTCGACCGCCGTGAACGCCGACAGCGGCACCAGCGTGCCGTTGCTCGAGCGCACGAAGATGGCACTGAACGCACTCTCGTCCTGCTTCGCCTCGGGCGCGACCTCCATGATCACCTGGTAGCTGTCGACGCTGGTGTAGATCGTCGAAACCTGGCGCTCGCCGAAGGCGCTGTACAGGGCATTGCGCACCGCGTCGATCGACACGCCGAGCGTGTTGGCGCGCTCGCGGTCGATCTTCAGCGAGGCCTGCAGACCCTTGAGCTGCGAATCGCTGGTGACGTCGCGAAACAGCGGGTCGCCGCGCATCGCGTCCTGCAGCCGCGTGGCCCAGTCGCTCAGCTCGCCGGCGGTCACGCTCTGCAGGATGTACTGGTATTGCGCCTTGCTCTGGCGCCCGCCGAGCTGCAGGTTCTGGATCGGCCGCATGAACACGGTGATGCCGGGCACGTCGCGCAGCTTCCTGCGCAGGCCTTCGACGACCTCCTTCATCGGCGCGCGCTCGGCGCGCGGCTTCAGGTTCAGGAACAGCCGGCCGGTGTTCTGCGCGCCGTCACCGCCGTTGAACGAGTTGACGCTCGCCACGTTCGGATCGGCGCGGAAGATGTCGGCGACGCGCTCCTGCAATTGCACCATCGCCGGGAACGAGGTGTCCTCGGCGGCCTCGGTCGTGACGCGCAGCTGCCCGATGTCCTCTTCGGGGAAGAAGCCCTTCGGGATCGTCACGAACAGCCACGCGGTCGCGGCGAGCGTGAGCAGCGCGACGAAGCCGATGAACCAGCGATGCCGCAAGGCCGCGTCGAGCGAGCGCGTGTAGCCGGCCAGCAGCGCGTCGAAGCCGCGCTCGAACGTGCGCACCACGCGGCCCGGCGGCTTGCGGTGCGCCTGGTCGCTCAGGAAGCGGGCCGCCATCATCGGCACCAGGGTCAGCGAGACGAAGGCAGACGCGATGATCGCCAGCGACACCACGACCGCGAACTCGTGGAACAGCAGCCCGATCACGCCCGGCATGAAGAAGATCGGGATGAACACCGCGATCAGCGAGGTCGAGATCGACAGGATCGTGAACCCGACCTCGCGCGAGCCGCGCAAGGCGGCCTGGAACGGCGGCACGCCGCCCTCGACGTGACGCATGATGTTCTCGAGCATCACGATCGCGTCGTCGACGACCAGCCCGACCGCCAGCGTGATGCCCAGCAGCGAGATGTTGTCCAGCGTGTAGCCGAAGCCGGCCAGCAGCGCGATCGCGCCGAGCAGCGACACCGGCAGCGACAAGGTCGGGATCACCGTGGCCATGAAGCGGCGCAGGAACAGGAAGATCACCAGCACCACCAGCGCGATCGTGCCGAACATCGTCAACGTCACGTCGTGCAGCGCGGCACGCACCGAGACCGAGCGGTCGTTGACCAGCGACACCCGCACCGAGTGCGGCAGTTGCGACTGGAACCCCGGCAGCGCCGCGCGCACCGCGTCCACAACCTTGACCGTGTTGGCATCGGGCTGGCGGAACACCGCGAGCGAGATCGAGTGCTCGCCGTCGAAGCTGGCGAAGGTCTTGACGGATTCGTAGCTGTCCTCCACCGACGCCACGTCGCGCAGCCGCACCGGGCCGCCGGCGCGGTTGCTGACGATCAACTCGGCGAACTCGGCCGCGCTGCGCAATTGCCGGTTCGCCTGCAGCGTCAGCGTCTGCTGCGGCCCTTCGAGCGTGCCGACCGGCGTGTTGACATTGGCCGCGGTGAGCGCGGCGCTGAGCTCGTCCAGGCCGATGTTGCGCGCCGCCAGCGCCTGCGGCTGCACCCGCACTCGCACCGCGAAGCGCTTCGCGCCGAAGATCGTGACCTGGGCCACGCCGTCCAGCGTCGCCAGCGTCGGTGAGATCAGGTGCTCGGCGAAGTCGTTCAGCTCCGACAGGTTCAGCGACGGCGAGGTCAGCGCCATGAACAGCACCGGCGCATCGGCGGGGTTGACCTTGCGGTACGAGGGCGGCGTCGTCATGTCCTGCGGCAGCACGCGCTGCGCCCTCAGCAGCGCCGCCTGCACGTCGACCGAGGCCGCGTCGATGTTGCGCCCCTCGTCGAACTCCAGCGTCAGCGAGGTCGAGCCCAGCGTGTTGCTGGAGCTGATGACGTTCAGGCCGGGGATGGTAGCGAACTGCTTCTCCAGCGGCAGCGCGACCGAGGTCGCCATCGTCTCGGGGCTCGCGCCGGGCAGCGCTGCAAAGACGTTGATGACCGGCGTGTTGTAGCTCGGCAGCGCCGCGATCGGGATCTTGCCCCAGGCGATCACGCCGGCGCCGACGATCGCCGCGTTCAGCAGCACCGTCAGCACCGGCCGGCGGATGAACAGCTCGGACAGATTCACGGCACGACCCCGCCGAGGCTGCCGTTCGCGCCGCTCGCCGCGACCGCGCGCGCACCACCAGCGCCGCTGGCCGCGCGCTCCACCACCGCCGCGCCGGGGCGCAGGTTCTGCCGGCCGTCGAGGACGACGCGGTCGCCCGCCTCGATGCCGCGCACCGCCGCCTCCAGCCCCGCGGCGTAGAGCAGTTCCACCGGCCGCGCCACCGCCCGGCTGTTCGCGTCGACGGTGTACACCAGCGTGCCGCGCGGTCCGCGGATCACCGCCGCCTGCGGCACGACGATCGCGCCCTTCAGCGTGCTGGTGGCCAGGCGCACATTGACGAACGCGCCGGGCCACAGCAGCTCGTGGGCGTTGTCGAACACCGCCTTGACCTTGACCGTGCCGGAGTTCGGGTCGACGGCGTTGTCGACGAACTGCAGCTTGCCGACGACCTCGCCGCGCCCCTCGGGCAGCACCGCGAAGACCTTGCCGCCGCCCGTGCGCAAGGTCTGCAGCGCTTCGTTCAGATAGCGCTGCGGCAGGCCGAAGCTGACCGCGATCGGATCGAGCTGCGTGATCGTCACCAGCGCCGCGCCGCCAGGCTGCACGGTGCTGCCGGCGAACACGTTGATCGCACCGGCCCGGCCCGCGGCCGGCGCGACGATCCGGTTGTACGACAGGCCGACCTGGGCCGCGTCGATCGCGGCGCGGTCGGCGGTCACGACCGCCTGCTGCGTCTCGACCAGGGTCTGGTTCGTGTCGACCGCGCCCTGCGAGATGAAGTTCTGCGCCAGCAGCTCACGGCTGCGCTGCAGCTGGCGCTGCGCATCGGCCAGCGAGGCCTGGTCGCGCGCGAGCTGGGCGCGGGCCTTGGCGAGATTGACCGCGTCGTTGCGCGCGTCGAGCGTGAACAGGAGCTGGCCGGCCTTCACGAACTGCCCTTCGCGGATGTTGACCCGGGTGATCACGCTGCTGACCTGCGGCCGGATGTCGACGCTGTTGAGCGCGCTGATCGTGCCGGTGGCCTCGAGCATCACGTCGACGTCCCTCGTCAGCGCCCGCACGCTGCTGATGCTGACCGCAGCGCCGGCGCCCGAAGCGGCGGCCGCGGCCGGTGCGGCGCCGGTCGCCGGCTCCTTGCCGCAGCCCGCGGCGCCGATCGCGGCCACGACGGCGATCGCCCAACCCGTAAACGCTCGGTTCATGTCGATCCCAAGTGGACGCGCCCCGGGCGAACGCGCGACGCTCAGCCGTGGCCGGTCGAGCCGAAGCCGCCGGCGCCGCGGTCCGACACGCTGAACGCCGGCACGACCCGAAAGGCCGCCTGCACCACCGGCACGATCACGAGCTGGGCGATGCGGTCCAGCGGTTGCACCGTGAACGCGGCCGCGCCGCGGTTCCAGCAGCTCACCATCAGCGGGCCCTGGTAGTCGGAGTCGATCAGCCCGACCAGGTTGCCGAGCACGATGCCGTGCTTGTGGCCCAGGCCCGAGCGCGGCAGGATCATCGCGGCCAGGCCCGGGTCGGCGATGTGGATCGCCAGGCCGGTGGGGATCAGCACGGTCTGGCCGGGTTCGATGACGAGCGCCGCATCGAGGCAGGCGCGCAGGTCCAGCCCCGCGCTGCCCGGCGTGGCATAGGCGGGCAGCTGCTCGGCCAGGCGCGCGTCGAGCAGCTTCAGGTCGATCACCGTCATGCACGCGCTCCGAGCCGACGCGCGATCTCGGCGACCAGCGTGCGTGCCAGCGTGAGCTTGTCGGCGCGCGGCAGCTCGCGCTCGCCGCTCGCGTCGACCAGCGTCAGCATGTTGTCGTCCTGCCCGAACGTCGCCGGGCCGAGGTTCGCGACGATCAGCGGCACGCCCTTGCGCTCCAGCTTTTCGCGCGCGTGCTCCAGCAGGTCGTGGCTTTCGGCGGCGAAGCCGACGCAGTACGGCGCCTTGTCGAGCCGCGCGATCGTCGTGAGGATGTCCGGGTTCTCGGTCAGCTCGAAGCTCGGCGGCGCCTTCGCGCCGGGCCGCTTCTTGATCTTGTGGTCGTTGAACGCGACAGGCCGCCAGTCGGCGACCGCGGCGGTGGCGACAAACACGTCGCTCGATGCCGCCGCGCGCGTCGCCGCATCGAACATCTGGCGCGCCGTGATCACGTCGATGCGCGTCACGCCGCGCGGCGTCGGCAGGTGCACCGGGCCGGCGACCAGCGTGACCGATGCGCCCGCCTCGGCGGCAGCGCGCGCGACCGCGAAACCCATCTTGCCGCTCGACCGGTTGGTCAGGCCACGCACCGGGTCGATCGGCTCGAAGGTCGGCCCGGCGGTGATCAGCACGCGCCTGCCGGCCAGCAGCTTGGGCTGAAAGAAGGCAATCAACTCGGCGAGCAGCTCGGTCGGCTCGAGCATGCGGCCATCGCCGATCTCGCCGCAGGCCTGGTCGCCGCTGCCGGGGCCGAGGATCGTCGTGCCGTCGGCGCGCAGCTGCGCGAGATTGCGCTGCGTCGCCGGGTGCGCCCACATCTCGCGGTTCATCGCCGGGGCCAGCAGCAGCGGGCAGCGCTCGATCGGCCGGGCCAGGCACGTCAGGCTCAGCAGGTCGTCGGCGCGGCCCTGCGCGAGCCTGGCCATCAGGTCGGCGCTGGCCGGCGCGACGACGATCGCGTCGGCCGCGCGCGTTAGGTTGATGTGCGCCATGTTGTTGGCTTCGCGCGCGTCCCACTGGCTCGTGAACACCGGCCGGTTCGACAGCGCCTGCAAGGTCACCGGCGTGATGAACCGTTCGGCCGCCTCGGTCATCACGACCTGCACGGTCGCGCCGGCCTTCACCAACTCGCGCGTGAAGTCGGCCGCCTTGTAGCAGGCGATGCCACCCGACAGGCCGAGCACGATGTGCTTGCCGGCGAGATCGGGAGCCGGGCTCGTCGGCACGTTCACAGCGCGGTCCAGACGCGCGACATGTCGTGCAGGTTGAACAGCACCCGCACCGCCTTGCCGTAGACCTCTGCGTGCGGCAGAAAGCCCCAGACGCGCGAATCGGAGGAGTTGTCGCGGTTGTCGCCCATCATCAGGTACTCGCCGGGCGGCACGCTGCACTGCCACGTGGTCGGGCTCTCGATGGCGCAGGCGCTGCCCATGCCGCTCGGCGGCAGGCGCCCCTGCACGAAGGGGTTGACCTTGACGGTGCGGCTGTTGCCGGCGCTGGTTTCGTTCAGCAGCCACTGGCCGCGGTCCTCGGGCGCGACGTTCGTGCCGACGCCTTCACTGACGACCTTGGCCTCGAAGGCCGCGCCGTTGACGCTGACCACGCCACCGTCGAAGCGCACCACGTCGCCGGGCAGGCCGATCAGGCGCTTGACGTAGAACTCCGACACGTCGACCGGGTAGCGGAACACGACCACGTCGCCGCGCTTGGGGCTGCCGAACTCGATCGCGGTGTTCGTGAACGGCAGCCGCGGCCCGTAGGCGAGGTGGTTGACGAGCAGGTAGTCGCCGACGCGCAGGGTCGGCTCCATCGAGCCCGACGGCACCTTGGGCCAGTCGGCCAGCGCGATGCGGCAGGTGAACATCAGCGCGACGACGATGAACAGCTCGGCACCGAAGCTGACCCACAGCGGCTTCTTCTCGGGCTCACGGCCGAGGCGGCGCTTGCGCAGCTTCCACGCGACCCAGCAGGCGCCGGTCGCGAGCGTGGCGAGCGCGAGAATCTCGTTGATCGAAAAGCCCAGCTGCACGCTCATGCCGCCAACTCCCACGCGCCGGCGGCCAGCGCGCCGGGCGCCGGCGCCAGCGGGTAGCGCCGTTTCAGTGTGGCCATGCTCTCAACTCCATCGGAAACAGATTGGCGATTATCGGGGCGGCCTGCGGCCGCGAGCCGGCGCTGCCGTCAGGCGGCCTTCGGAGGCGTCAGCAGCGGCTCGACCATCGCACGCGCGGGCCCACCCATCCAGTCGAGCTCGCCGATCACCGAGCTGCGCGCGCTGCCGCTGCGGTCGATCAGCACGGTGGTCGGGAACACGCGCGGCGTCCAGGCGCTGGCCGCGTCGCCGTCGCGGTCGAGCAGGATCGGCAGCGAGAACGGCAGTGTCTCCAGAAAGCGCCTGATCGTCGGCGGCGCCTCCTGGTAGTTGACCGCGAGGATCACCAGCCCCGCCTGCTCATGGCGCGTGGCGAGCAGTTCGAGCGACGGCATCTCGGCGCGGCAGGGTTCGCACCAACTGGCCCAGAAGTTCAGCAGCACCGGGCGGCCCTTGAGCGCGGCCAGGGTCCAGGCCTTGCCGTCAAGATCGGTCAGGTTCAGCGCCGGCGTCGGCCGGCCGGCCGGCCAGAGCCGCACCGTGTGCGCGCCACGCGCCGCGCCGGGCCAGGTGAACACCGCCGCGGCGGCGAGCGAGGCGGCGAGCGCCTGACGGCGCGTTGTCCTACCCGAGCGGTGGGCGAGCGTGCTCTGCATTCGGAGTCCAGCCGGTGTAAGGTCGGGCGGCGTTCATCGACACCCTCGGGCCTCGTCGGCTACGATTGCACCACAAGCTGCCATGACCCCATTGCGCACGCCGCGATTCCTCCAGTGCCATGTGGCCGACTCGGCCGCCGACCGCGCCGACATCGAGGCCGGCCTGCTCGGCGAGCCGGCACGCGCCGCCCCCAAATACTTCTACGACCGCCTCGGCTCGCACTTGTTCGAGGCCATCACCGAGCTGCCCGAGTACTACCCGACGCGCACCGAAGCGGCGATCTTCGCCGCGCACGGCGCCGCCATCGCGGGCCGGATCGGTGCCGGCGCGACCCTGATCGACCTGGGCGCCGGCAATTGCGCGAAGGCCTCGAAGCTGTTCCCGCTGCTCGAGCCGAAACGCTACGTGGCGGTCGACATCTCGGTCGACTTCCTGCACGACGCGCTGAAGCGCGTGCAGCGCGAGCACCCAGCGCTCGACGTGGTCGGCATCGGGCAGGACTTCTCGACCGCTCTCGCGTTGCCGCACGATCTGGTCGACGGCCGCGCGGTGTTTTTCTACCCCGGCTCCAGCATCGGCAACTTCGCGCCGAACGACGCGCTCGCGTTGCTGCGGCGCATCCGCGCGCAGGCCGACGGCGGCGGGCTGCTGATCGGCGTCGACCTGGTCAAGGACACGGCGACCTTGCAGGCCGCCTACGACGACGCGCTGGGCGTCACGGCCGCGTTCAACCTGAACCTGCTGCGCCAGCTGAACCGACTGATCGGCAGCAATTTCCGGCCCGAAGACTGGCGCCACATCGGCCTGTACAACGAGGCCGAGGCGCGCATCGAGATGCACCTCGAGGCGCGCCACGGCGTGCTGGTGCGCTGGCCCGGCGCGCAGCGCGCGTTCCGCGCCGGCGAGCGGCTGCACACCGAGAACTCGTGCAAGTACACGGTCGAGCGCTTCGGTGCGCTGCTGCGCGACGCCGGCTTCGCGCAGCCCGCGCACTGGACCGATGGGCGCGGCTGGTTCGGCGTGTTCTGGGCGCCGACCGACTGAGCGTCAAACCGCGTCGCTGCGCGGCCGGTTCGGGTGCAGCCGCGCCATCGCATGCGCGTCGACGTCGGCGCCGTCGCGCGGGCGTGCCGGGCGCCAGCAGCCCGCGGAACACCGCCGGGTCGCGCATGTGCTGCGCCGGCGCGGCCGCATCGCCGGCCGCGGCGCGACGAATCAGCAGCGCTATGCGCGCGCCCTCGCCCTCACACGCGTTCGGCGACCCAGCCGCGCACCGACGCGAGCGCGGCGTCGAGTTTGCCCGGCTCGGTGCCGCCGGCCATTGCCATGTCGGCCTTGCCGCCGCCCTTGCCGCCGACCTGCCGGGCGACGAAGTTGACGAGTTCGCCGGCCTTGAGCCTGGCGAGGCTGTCGTTGGTGACACCGGCCGCGATCTGCACCTTGCCGCCGTCGACGCTGGCGAGCACGATCGCCGCGGTCTTGAGCTTGTCCTTCAGTTTGTCCATCGTCTCGCGCAAGGCCTTCGCGTCGGCGCCGGCGAGCACCGCGGCCAGCACCTTGATGCCGTTCACGTCGACCGCCGACGCCACCAGGTCGTCGCCCTGCGACGACGCCAGCCGACCCTTCAGCGCGGCGAGTTCCTTCTCGAGCGCGCGCAGCTGATCGAGCACCTGGCCGAGCCGCGCCGGCACCTCGGCCGGCGCCGCCTTCAGCGCGCCGGCGAGCTGCTGCAGCGTGCCTTCGAGCGACTGCAGGTAGGCCAGCGCGTTGTCGCCGGTGATCGCCTCGACGCGCCGCACGCCTGCCGCCACGCCGCTCTCGCCGACGATCTTGAACAGGCCGATGTCGCCGGTGCGCTGCACGTGCGTGCCGCCGCACAGTTCGCGGCTGCTGCCGATGTCGAGCACGCGCACCTCGTCGCCGTACTTCTCGCCGAACAGCATCATCGCGCCCGACTTCTGCGCCGCGTCGATCGGCATCACGCGGGCTTGGGTCGCGGCGTTCGCGAGCACCTCGGCGTTCACCAGCGCTTCGACCTTGGCGACCTGCGCCTCGGTCATCGGCGTGTTGTGCGCGAAGTCGAAGCGCGTGCGCTCCGCGTTCACCAGCGAGCCCTTCTGCTGCACGTGCTCGCCGAGCACCTCGCGCAGCGCCTTGTGCATCAGGTGCGTGGCCGAATGGTTGCGCACGGTCTTCGCGCGCTTCTCGGCATCGACGCGCGCGCTGAACATGTCGCCGACCGAGACCGCGCCCTCGACGACGCGGCCGTGGTGGCCGAACACTGCAGCCTGGACCTTGATCGTGTCGTCGACGATCACGCGCGACGTGGCGTTGCGCAGCTCGCCGGTATCGCCGACCTGGCCGCCGGACTCGGCATAGAACGGCGTCTGGTCGAGCACGATGACGGCATCGTCGCCGGCCCTGGCACTCGCGACCGCGCTGCCGTCGACGTACACCGCGATGACCTTGACGCCCTCGCGCACGAGTTCGTCGTAGCCGTGGAACTGGGTCGCCGCGCCGCTGTACTCGAGCCCCTGCGTCATCTTGAACTTGCCGGCCTCGCGCGCGCGCTTCTTCTGCTCGTCGAGCAGCACGTTGAAGCGCGTCTCGTCGACCGTGACGCCACGTTCGCGGCAGACGTCGGCGGTCAGGTCGACCGGGAAGCCGAAGGTGTCGTGCAGCTTGAACGCGGTGTCGCCGTCGATCTGCCCGGTTCCCGCCTGGTCCAATGATTCGAGCGCCTTCTCGAGGATCTCCATGCCGTTCGCGATCGTGCGGAAGAAGCCTTCCTCCTCCTGCCTGAGCACCTCGAGCGCGCGCTTCTCGTCGCGCCGCAGTTCGGGGTAGGCATCACCCATCTCGGCGGCGAGCGCCGGCACCAGCGTGTGGAAGAAGGGCTTGCGTGCGCCGAGCTTGTAGCCGTGGCGGATCGCGCGCCGCGCAATGCGGCGCAGCACGTAGCCGCGCCCGGCGTTGCTCGGGATCACGCCGTCGACCACCGTGAAGCTGCAGGCGCGGATGTGGTCGGCGATGACCTTCAGCGACGGTGCGTCGATGTCGCAGTCGCCGGCGCCCCGCCCTTCGCCTGATGCATCATCGACCGCCTGCTTCGCCGCCGCGAGCAGATTGACGAAGGTGTCGATCTCGTAGTTGCTGTGCACGTGCTGCAGCACCGCGGTCAGCCGCTCCAGACCCATGCCGGTGTCCACGCTCGGCTTGGGCAGCTTGTGCATCACGTACGCGCCGCTCTTCTCGTCGACCTGGCGGTTGAACTGCATGAACACGTTGTTCCAGATCTCGATGTAGCGGTCGCCGTCTTCATCCGGCGAGCCCGGCGGGCCGCCGGCGATCTCGGGGCCGTGGTCGTAGAAAATCTCGGTGCACGGGCCGCAGGGGCCGGTGTCGCCCATCATCCAGAAGTTGTCGGACGCGTAGCGCGCGCCCTTGTTGTCGCCGACGCGCACGATGCGCTCGGCCGGCACGCCGACGGCCTTGTTCCAGATCTCGTAGGCCTCGTCGTCCTCGGCGTAGACGGTGACCCAGAGTTTCTCCTTCGGCAGCTGGTAGACCTCGGTCAGCAACTCCCACGCGTAGGCAATTGCCTCCTTCTTGAAGTAGTCGCCGAAGCTGAAGTTGCCCAGCATCTCGAAGAAGGTGTGGTGGCGCGCGGTGTAGCCGACGTTCTCGAGGTCGTTGTGCTTGCCGCCGGCGCG
>JANXZN010000436.1 GCA_025355545.1 Rhizobacter sp. | reverse complement strand
GTCTCGCGCGACCCGAAGTTCGTCGAGAAGCTCGAAGACATCGTGGGCCTGTACATGTCCCCGCCCGAGCATGCCCTTGGGCGTTTGGCGATCAATCTTGTGCAGGAACTTCAACCACTCGGCGTGGGTGTGGCGCTGCTGGCACTGGCCGATGAAGAAGGGGCGCGCGCAGACGATGACGCACGACTACAAGCGCCACGGCACGACCACGCTGTTCGCGGCGCTCAACGTGCTGGCCCGGCAAGTCATCGGCCGGTGTCAGTAGCGCCACACCCACGTCGAGTGGCTGCAGTTCCTGCGCAAGATTGATCGCGAAACGCCCAAGGACGAGACGCTGCACCTAATCGCTGACAACTACGCTACCCACAAGCATCCGGCTGTGCAAGCTTGGTTGGCCAAACGCCCGCGCTTCACCATGCCCTTCACGCCGACCTCGGCGTCCCGCCCTGGCTGAACATGGTCGAGAGGTTCTTCCGCGATCTCACCACCGAGCGGCTGCGCCGCGGGGTGTTCACGAGCGTGCCCGAACTGGTGACAGCAATTGACGAATACGTCGCGCATCACAACGTCGATCCCAAGCCGTTCACCTGGACCCAGCGCGCACGCGACATCTTGCGGAAGGTGATTCGCGCCAAGAGCCACTTAAGTACCAAACAGAACGAAACACGGCACTAGCTTTCGGCGACTAGGGCCTGTCGCGGATGATCCATTCATCCCCCACAACCCTCCACGGAGCGTTCACATGACCACCCAGTCCACCCAGTCCCTCAGCGCAGTCGCCAGCCACGTCGTCGGCCAGTACTCGCAAGCCAGCAAGCACATGGTCGACGCGTACCGCCATGGCGCGCAGCGCCTGGTCATCGGCGCGAACACCCGCTATGTCACGTTCCTGAAGGGCGGCGCGGTGCCGCTGGTCAGCGAAGACCTGAAGACCCGCCTGTTCAAGGTGCAGACGCAGCTCACCAGCCTGGTCGAAAACGGCATCAACCACGGTTCCGACCGTGCCGAGCAGGCCATCGACTTCGTCGCCGGCGGCGTGAACGGCGGCATCCAGCGCGTCGCTGCCGTGGCCGGCCGCGTTGAAGGGGCCCTCGACACCAAGGCGATCACCAAGGTCGGTACGGTCGCGATCCTGCCGGTCGCGCAGGTCTCGCTGACGCTGGCGACCCGCACCGCCGAAGGCACGAAGCGCCTGTCGGCGCGCATCGCCGGCGTCGAACCGAAGCCGGCCGCGCCGGTGGCTGCCAAGACCAAACGCGTCGTCAAGAAGGCGCTGCGCCGCGTCAGGGCCCGAGCCTGACTTCCGGTCGCGTCCATGCACCGAAGGCCCTTGCGAAACCGAGGGCCTTTGCGCATGCGCGAGCTGAAGTTTGTCGGGCATCATGTCAGCCGCGCCGGGCCGCCCCAAGAGGCTGACGCCCCTCGGGGGGCAGCGAACGACGTGAGCGTGGGGGTCTCATGCCACGTGAAGGAAGCCACGATGGTCACGAAGTCGAAAGCTCCCGCCACCAGGCGCAGCGCCGCGCGCAGGCGTGTCGCAGCCGTTGTCGAGCCGATCGCCGAGGCGGCTGCCGAGGCCGCGAAGCCGAACCTGATCCGCGCGGGTCTGAAGGCGCTCGACAAGGCGCGCCAGGATGTGGCGCAGCGCCAGAGCCGCGTGTTCGAGGCGATCCTCGGGCTGGAGCCGGCACAGGGCCTGACCGGCCTGGTGGGGCGCGAGGGCGGGGCCGCTAAGGTCGCGGCCGAAGCCTTCGGCCTGCGCAAGTTCGAGGCCGTGTTCGACCAGCGCGTGGTGCACGCGCTCGAGCGCATGGGCGCGCCGTCGCCGGAGGCGCTGAAGGCGCTGATCGATGAAGTCGCTGCGCTGAAGGAAGAAGTGCGCAGCCTGAAGGCGGCCACGCGCCGCCGCTGAACCGCGCCCGCCTGCATGACGGTCGTCGCCACGCGAACCCGTGACCGCATCCTGCAGGCCAGCCTCGCGCTGTTCAACCAGGAGGGCCTGGCCAAGGTGTCCACGCACCGCATCGCCGCCGAGCTCGAAATCAGCCCGGGCAATCTGCACTACCACTTCAAGGCCAAGCAACTGATCGTCGCGACCTTGTTCCGCCACTTCGAGGAGCGCGTCTCGGCCTGCATGGAGGCCGCCGCCGAGGTCGACGCGCTCGACGACGTGTGGCTCTCGCTGCACCTCATTTTCGAGACCATCAACGCCTACCGCTTCGTCTACCGCGACGTCGACTACCTGCTCAACGAATACCCCGATCTCGAGACACGCGCGCAGGCGCTGACCGCACGCAACCTGCTGGCCGCGCGCAGCCTGTGCAGCGGCCTGCAGCGCTCCGGCGTGATTGAGGCCGGGGCCGAAGAGATCGAGATGCTTGCGCTGCAGATCGTGTTCGCGATCACCTGCTGGTTCAGCTTCAAGCGCCTGACGCCCAGGCGCAGCAGCGCCGCCGCCCACGCCGAGCCGGCGCTGGCGGCGTACTACGCGCTGACGTTCCTGTCGCCGTATGTCGTCGGCGAGGCGCGCGACTACCTGAACTACCTGCGCTCGAAATACCTGCGCTAGCCCCCAGATCACAACAAGGAGACACATCGATGACCGAAGCCGCCACCACCGCCCCGCACATCGCCGCGCCGTCGCGCCTGTTGCAGCTGCTGGAGCTGCGCGCGGCCTGGGAACTCGCCGCCGGTGTCGCCGCGCTGCCGTGGCTGCGTCTCGCGCCGCGCGGCGATGGCCACCCGGTGCTGGTGCTGCCGGGGCTGGTCGCGAGCGACGTGTCGACGAAGCTGCTGCGCGACTTCCTGACGCGCCGCGGCTACGACGTGCACGGCTGGGGGCTGGGTCGCAACTACGGCCCGCGTCCCGGCGTCGAAGAGGCGATGCTGGCCACGATCGACCGGCTGCACGCGCGCAGCGGCCGCAAGCTCAGCCTGATCGGTCAGAGTCTGGGCGGTGCCTACGCGCGCCTGCTCGCCGCGCAGCGGCCCGCTGCGGTGCGCAGCGTGATCACGCTCGGCAGCCCGGTGGGCGGGCATCCGCGCGCGAGCAATGCGTGGCGCGTCTATGAGTTCACCAGCGGCAAGAGCTCGGTCGACCCGCAGCGCTGGCAGCAGGTGACGCGGCCACCGCAGGTGCCGACCACGTCGATCTACAGCCGCAGCGACGGCGTGGTCGCTTGGCAGACCAGCATCGAGTCGTCGGCGCGGCCGCAGACCGAGAACATCGAGGTCGTCAGCAGCCACATCGGCATGGCGGTGCACCCGGCTGTGCTGTTCGCGGTGGCCGAGCGCCTCGCGCAGCCCGAAGGCCAGTGGCAGCCGTTCGAGCGCCGCGGCTGGCGTGCCGCGGTCTTCCCGAAGCCCGCCGCGGCCTGATTCGGCGAGTACGATGCCCGCTTCGCTTTTGAGCACGAGGGCAGCATGGGAAAGACTCACCGGATCGCGGTGATCCCGGGCGACGGGATCGGCAAGGAAGTCATGCCCGAAGGCCTGCGCGTGTTGCAGGCCGCCGCG
This sequence comes from Rhizobacter sp., assembly GCA_025355545.1. GTDB lineage: Bacteria > Pseudomonadota > Gammaproteobacteria > Burkholderiales > Burkholderiaceae_C > LMDS01. The sequence goes on along the minus strand of JANXZN010000436.1, from coordinate 23,621 downwards.
CAGCGCTTCGGCATCGCGCTCGAACTCACGCCCATCGAGTGGGCGAGTTGCGACTACTTCGCGAAGGCCGGCCAGATGATGCCGGACGACTGGAAGGCGCAGCTCGCCGGCATGGACGCGCTGCTGTTCGGCGCGGTCGGCTGGCCCGCCACGGTGCCCGATCATGTCTCGCTCTGGGGTTCGCTGTTGAAGTTCCGGCGCGAGTTCGACCAGTACGTCAATCTGCGGCCGGTGCGGCTGTTCGAGGGCGTGCCCTGCCCGCTGGTCGACAAGCGCGGCCAGCCGCGCCGGCCCGGCGACGTCGACTTCTTCATCGTGCGCGAGAACACCGAGGGCGAGTACACCAACCTCGGCGGGCGGCTGTACGCCGGGACCGAACGCGAGATCGTGATCCAGGAGTCGGTGTTCTCGCGCTTCGGCACCGACCGGGTCATGAAGTACGCATTCGAGCTCGCGCAGTCGCGCCCGCGCAAGCACCTGACGGTCGCGACCAAGTCGAACGGCATCGCGATCAGCATGCCGTGGTGGGACGAGCGCGCCGATGCCATGGCCCAGGGCTACCCCGACGTGGCCGTCGACAAGCAGCACATCGACATCCTGTGCGCGCGATTCGTGCTGGAGCCGACGCGCTTCGACGTGCTGGTCGCGTCGAACCTGTTCGGCGACATTTTGTCCGACCTCGGCCCGGCCTGCACCGGCACGATCGGCCTGGCGCCGTCGGCGAACCTGAACCCGCAGCGCAGCTTCCCGTCGCTGTTCGAGCCGGTGCACGGCTCGGCGCCCGACATCGTCGGCCAAGGCGTCGCGAACCCGATCGCGATGATCTGGTCGGCGGCGCTGATGCTGGACTTCCTGGCCGAAGGCCGGGGCCCCGGCCGCGCCGCGCACGACGCGATCGTCGGCGCCATCGAGACCGTGCTCGCAGAGGGGCCGCGCACGCCCGACCTCGGCGGTCGCGCCTCGACCGCCGAACTCGGCCAGGCGATCACCGCGCTGGTAGCGCGCGCCGGCTGACGCGCTGCGTCTTTTGACATCGGCGGCGCGCCTCGCCGCCCCTACAGTTCCTCGCGTGCAGGAAAGGCGAGCACCGCCTTCGGGAGCAAGCGCAATGACCGACCCACTGGATGACGCCGCCTGGATCGGGCGCTGCGTCGCGCACATGATCGAGCTCGACCCGAAGCTCGACACGGCGCTGGCGCGCCCGGTCGCCGAGGACATGTGCACCCGCGCCCGCTGGCGCGGCATGACACCCGAGGACGCGGCCCGGGCGGTCTTCGACTTCGACGTCGGCAAGCGAAAGCCCTGAAGCGCGGCTTTCTGTAGGCGCCCGCCGACGCGCGAATGCTCGGTCGGCCGAATGACGCCGCCGCGCCGCCACGACACGATGGCGGTATCGGGCCAGAGAGCTCGCCACCGTGTGCGAAGGAGTGCTGATGAACCAGACCGACCGACCCGGCGCCTACGGCGTCTTCAAGCCCGTCGGCCACGTCATCGCGGCGTTCCCGACCGAAGCCGACATGCGGGCCGCGATGACCGTACTGCTGCGGCGCGGCTTCGCGGCCGCCGACGTGGTCGTCTACTCGCCCGAGCAGATGAAGCGCCAGGCCGACATCGATATCGAGCAGGCCGGCGTGCTGGCCGGCATCGGCCAGGAGCTGAACCTGGTGAAGTCGCACCGCGAGCTTGCGGAGCAGGGCAACAGCTTCCTGGTCGTGCATGCGCCGAAGGAGGCGCAGGCCCGCGGCGTCGCCGACATCGCGCGCCGCTTCCACGCGACGCGCGCGCAACGCTACGGTCACATGATGATCGAGGAGCTGATCGAGGTCGGCTCCGGCGAGAAGCAGATCGCCGAGTCGCCGGAGCGCGGCCTGGACGCGCAGACGCGCTCCGGGCGCGAGGTCGGCGTCGGCCGCTAACGGGCGCCGTCAGCGCGGCGCGACGCCGCTCGCGACATGACGCTCGCGCAGCTCGCGCTTTAGCACCTTGCCGATCGCGTTGCGCGGCAGCTCGGCCACGCATTGCAGACCTGCCAGACGCTGCGTCTTGCCGACGCGGGCATTGATCCACGCGAGCAGTTCGTCGTCCTCGATTTCGGCGCCGAGCCGTCGCACGACGAACCCGATCGGCGTCTCGCCCCATTGCAGCGACGGCACGCCGACCACCGCCGCGTCGGCGACAGCCGGGTGCTCGCGCAGTACCGCTTCGAGGTCGCTGGGGTAGATGTTGAAGCCGCCGCTGATGACCATGTCCTTCTTGCGGTCCAGCAAGGTCAGGAAGCCGTCGGCATCGAAGCGGCCGACGTCGCCGGTGCGAATGAAGCGCTTGCCGTCGGCATCGAACCACTCGGCCTCGCGCGTCTTGCCGGGCTGGCGATAGTAGCCGCTCATCATGCCGGCCGAATGGCCGACGACCTCGCCGATGGCCGATGAACCGCCGCGTGGCAGCTCGCAGCCTTCGTCGTCGATCAACCGGATGTCGTGACCCGGCGCCGGCTGGCCGACCGTGTGCAGCTTGTCCGGGTGTTCGTGCGCCAGCAGGATGCAGGTGCCGCCGCCCTCGGTCATGCCGTAGAACTCGACCAGCCCGCCGGGCCAGCGCCGCAGCACGTCGGCCTTCAGCGCGGCATGGAACGGCGCGCTGGTGCAGAACTTGAACAGCGTGGCCGACAGGTCGTGCGCGCCGAACCCCGGCAGCGCCATGATGCGCTGGTACTGTACCGGCACCAGCATCGTGTGCGTGATGCGATGTGCTTTGGCGAGCGCGAGGTACTGCGCCGCGTCGAACTTGGCCATCAGCACGACCGTGCCGCCGAACGCCAGCGTCGGGAACAGCACCACCAGCGTCGTGTTCGAGTACAGCGGTGTCGCGAGTAGGGTCACGCCGTCGGGGCCGTAGCGGTAGGTGGCGCCGCGCGCGACGTGCGACCAGCGCATCGCGTGCGGCTGCACGATGCCCTTGGGCGTGCCGGTCGTGCCCGAGGAATAGATGATGTTGAACGGCCAGTCGGGCTGCACGTCGACCGGCGCGGGCCGCGCGCCGGCGGGCAGCAGCCAGGCGTCGAAGCCGCGCCCGGGTGCGACGTCGTCGAGCGCGATGCAGCGCGCCGTGTCGGCGCGGTCGCCGAGCGCATCGAGCGCGGCCGCATCGACGAACAGCCAGCGCGCCTGCGCGTCGCCCAGCATGGCAGCGAAGCCGTCCGGCGCGACCGAGGGCGCGAGCGGGGCGACCGCGACGCCGGCACGCAGCGCGCCGAGAAACACCGCCACGTAGCGCGGCGAGCTCTGCGCGCAGAGCGCGATCGCGTCGCCCGGCCGCAGGCCGTCGCGCTGCAGCGAGGCGGCAACGCGGTCCATCAGCGCATCGAGTTCGGCATAGCTGAGCCGCTCGTCGCCCTGGATCAGCGCAGCGTGCTCGGGGCGGGTGCGCGCGTGCTGGCGCACCAGTTCGGCGATGGCCTGGAAGGCCGGGTCGGCGGCGGGAGCGGTGGCGTCGGTCATCCGGGAAAGTATGCCTGGCTGCCGCGGCGGGCCGGGCTCGCTGCGGCCACCGGGATGACCCGAGGGCAAGGGTAAAGCCTCGGTTGAAATCTGCGCCGGCTCGGTATCTTCGGGCCGCAGCGACCGCTGCCGATCCGAGCAAGGAGCCGACCATCGTCTCGTCTGACTCTCGTGCCGAACTGCTTCGTGTCGACGGCGTCAGCGTGCGCTTCGGTGGCATCACCGCGCTCGACAAGGTGTCGTTCGCGGTCGCCAGCGGCGACATCGTCGGGCTGATCGGCCCCAATGGCGCCGGCAAGACGACGCTGTTCAACTGCCTGTCGCGGCTGTATGCGTGCAACGAGGGCGCGATCCTGTTCGAGGGCCGGCCGCTGGTGGCCACACCGGCGCACGGCATCGCCGCGCTGGGCATCGGCCGCACCTTCCAGAACCTGGCCCTGTTTCGCACGATGACGGTGCGCCAGAACATCCTGTGCGGCGGCCATTGCCGCACCCGCAGCGGCTTCTTCGCGAACGCGCTGCGGCTGCCGGGCGTGCGGCGCGAGGAGCGCGCGCTCGACGCGCATGCCGACGAGCTCGTCGAGCTGCTCGAGTTGCAGGGCGTGGCCGAGGCGCGCGTGATGGACCTGCCGTTCGGCACGCAAAAGCGCGTCGAGCTCGGCCGCGCGCTGGTGAGCAGCCCCAAGCTGCTGCTGCTCGACGAACCGGCTGGCGGGTTGAACCACGAGGAGGTCGGCACGCTGATGACGCTGCTGCGCACGGTGCGCGAGCGCCTGAAGCTGACGATGCTGCTGGTCGAGCACCACATGAACCTGGTGATGCGGGTGTCGGACCAGGTCGTCGCGCTCGACTTCGGCCGCGTCATCGCCGACGGCACGCCGGCGCAGGTGCAGGCGAACCCGGAAGTGATCCGCGCCTACCTCGGAGCGCCCGCCTGATGGCCCGGCTGCTCGAGGTGCGCGGCCTGCACGCGCAGTACGGCGCCACAAAGGTGCTGCACGGCATGGACTTCGGCGTCGAGGAGGGCGGCATCACGACCATCCTCGGCGCCAACGGCGCCGGCAAGACGACGACCTTGCGCGCTGTGTGCGGCATGGTCAAGACGCAGGGCGAGATCGCGTTCGCCGGCCAGCGCATCGACGGCCGGGCCACCGAGAGCATCGTGCGCCTGGGCGTGGCCCACGTGCCCGACGGGCGCGGCACCTTCGTCGACCTCAGCGTCGAGGAGAACCTGCGCCTGGGCGCTTACACGCGGCGCGACAAGGCCGAGGTCGCGGCCGACTTCGAGCGCATGTACGGCTACTTCCCGCGGCTCAAGGAGCGGCGCCTGCAGCAGGCCGGCACCTTGTCGGGCGGCGAGCAGCAGATGCTCGCGGTGTCGCGCGCGCTGATGCTGAGACCGCGCCTGCTGCTGCTCGACGAGCCCTCGTTCGGGCTGGCGCCGCGCATCGTGCAGGAGCTGTTCGAGATCTTCCGCGCGATCAACCAGCGCGACCGCGTCAGCATGCTGGTGGTCGAGCAGAACGCCGCGCTCGCGCTGCAACTCGCCGACCAGGCCTACGTGCTCGAGACCGGCCGGGTCGTGATCTCCGGCAGCGCCGAGACGATCCGCGGCGACGAGGCGGTGCGGCGTTCGTACCTCGGCTACTGAACGGGCCCAGCGCACGATGAACGTCCTGCTCCACCAAGTGCTCTCGGGCCTGGCCACCGGCGGCATCTATGCCAGCGTCGCGCTCGCGCTGGTGATGATCTACCAGGCCACGCACCTGGTGAACTTCGCGCAGGGCGAGCTCGCGATGTTCTCGACCTACATCGCGTGGAGCCTGATGCAGGCCGGGCTGCCGTACTGGGTCGCGTTCTTCGCGACCGTGGTGATCGCCTTCGCGCTCGGCGTGCTGATCGAGCGCGTGGTCGTGCAGCCGGTCGAGAACGCGCCGATCCTGGCGGTCGTGATTGTGTTCATCGGCCTGCTGGTGATCTTCAACAGCCTGGCGGGCTGGATCTTCTCGTACACGATCAAGCCGTTCCCGAGCCCGTTCCCGGAGGCGCCGCTGTTCGGCAACTCGTACGTCTCGTCGCACGAACTCGGCTCGATCGGCGTCACGCTGGTCGTGCTGGCGCTGATCTTCGTGTTCTTCCGCTTCACCTCACTGGGCCTGGCGATGCGCGCGGCGGCGCAGAACCCGGTGGCGAGCCGGCTCGTCGGCATCCGTGTCGGCTGGATGCTCGCGCTCGGCTGGGGGTTGGCGGCGGCGATCGGCGCGGTCGCCGGGATCATGGTCGCGCCGACCGTGTTCCTCGAGCCGAACATGATGGCCGGCATCTTGCTGTACGCCTTCGCCGCGGCGCTGCTCGGCGGCATCGACAGCCCCGGCGGCGCGGTGCTCGGCGGCTTCATCGTCGGCGTGCTCGAGAACGTGGTCGGCTCGATTCTCGGCACCGAACTGAAGCTGACGGTCGCGTTGGTGCTGATCGTCGGTGTGCTGGTCGTGCGGCCCTCGGGACTGTTCGGCAAGGTTCTCGTGACGCGGGTCTGAGCGATGAGCGAACCCACGCGACCCACCCGCCGCGCGATGCTGAGCCTCGCCCAGCTGATCGGGCTGGTGCTCGTGCTCGCGCTGGCCTGCGCGCTGCCCTTCGTCGTCAGCAACTACCGGGTGTTCCAGTTCACCTTGGCGCTGATCTATGCGATCGCGCTGCTGGGGCTGAACATGCTGACGGGCTTCAACGGTCAGATCTCGCTCGGTCACGGCGCGTTCTACGCGATCGGCGCCTACACCGCGGCGATCCTGATGGACAAGTTCGGCGTGCCGTACTGGCTGACGGTGCCGGCGGCCGGTGCGGTGTGCCTGGTCGCCGGCTTCCTGTTCGGGCTGCCGGCGCTGCGGCTCGAAGGCGTGTACCTGGCGCTGGCGACCTTCGCCCTCGCGGTGGCGATGCCGCAGCTGCTGAAGTACAAGGGCCTGGAGGCCTGGACCGGCGGCGTGCAGGGCATCGTCATCGTCAAGCCCGACGCGCCGCCGTGGAGCGGGCTGTCGCAGGACCAGTGGCTGTACTTCGTCGTGCTCGCGTTCGCGCTGGCGCTGTTCGCAATCGGCTGGAACCTGCTGCGCGGGCGCATCGGGCGGGCGATGGTGGCGATCCGCGACCAGCCCATCGCGGCGCGCGCGATGGGCGTGAACACCGCGATGGTCAAGTCGATGACCTTCGGCGTCTCGGCGATGTACACCGGCATCGCCGGCGCGCTGGGGGCGATCGTGATCCAGTTCGTCGCGCCGGATTCGTTCACCTTGTTCCTGTCGATCTCGCTGGTCGTGGGCATCGTGATCGGCGGGCTGGCGTCGATCTCGGGGGCGATCTACGGCGGCATCTTCATCCAGTTCATCCCGAACGTCGCCGACCAGATCTCGAAGGCCGCACCGTGGGCGATCTACGGTGTCTTCCTGATCGTGTTCATGTACGTGATGCCCACCGGGGTGGCCGGGTTCATCCGAATCCTCGTCGGTCGTCTGAAGCGCGGCCGCAATCGTTGAGTCTGTGTGTCCTCGTCCGGTTCGCGGCCCGTGCCGAAACCGATTTGTTCCTGACAATCGAAGGAGACATCATGAAGAAGTTCAGTCCGAACCGCCGCACCGCGATCATCGCCGGCGCCGCCACGCTGGCCGGCATCGGCACGCCCGCGCTGGCGCAGAAGAAGTACGGCCCCGGCGCCTCCGACACCGAGATCAAGCTCGGCCAGACCATGCCCTACAGCGGGCCGGCCTCGGCCTACGGCACGATAGGCAAGGCCGAGCAGGCCTATTTCAAGATGATCAACGACCAGGGCGGCATCAACGGCCGCAAGATCAACCTGATCAGCCTGGACGACGGCTACAGCCCCCCGAAGGCGGTCGAGCAGGTGCGCAAGCTGGTCGAGCAGGACGAGGTGCTGGCGCTGTTCCAGACCCTGGGCACGCCGAGCAACTCGGCGATCCACAAGTACGTCAACGCCAAGAAGGTGCCGCACCTGCTGCTCGCCACCGGCGCCACCAAGTGGGCCGACCCGAAGAACTACCCGTGGACGATAGGCTTCAACCTGAGCTACCAGGCCGAGGGCCAGATCTACGCGAAGTACCTGCTGAAGAACAAGCCGAACGCGAAGATCGCGATCCTGTACCAGAACGACGACTACGGCAAGGACGTGCTCAAGGGTGTCAAGGAAGGCCTGGGCGCCAAGGGTGCGAAGATGGTCGTCGCCGAGGCGACCTACGAGGTCTCGGACCCGACCGTCGATTCGCAGATCGTGACCCTGCAGGGGTCGGGCGCCGACACCTTCATCAACATCACGACGCCGAAGTTCGGCGCACAGGCGGTGCGCAAGGCCTTCGATTCGGGCTGGAAGCCGCTGCACATCATCAACAACGTCAGCGCCTCGGTCGGTTCGGTGCTGACGCCGGCCGGCCTGGACAAGTCGGTCGGGCTGCTGACCCTGCAGTACTACAAGGACCCGAACGATCCGCAGTGGAAGGACGACCCCGGCATGCTCGAGTGGCGTGCCTTCATGGGCCGCTACTACCGCGAGGGCGATCCGAAGGACGCGTCGAACCTGTACGCCTACCTGGCGGCGCAGACGATGGTGCAGATCCTGAAGCAGTGCGGCAACGACCTGACGCGCGAGAACGTGATGAAGCAGGCCGCGAGCATCAAGAACCTGAAGCTGCCGCTGCTGCTGCCGGGCATGGCACTGAACAGCGGACCGAACGATTTCTTCCTGGTCGAACAGGCGCAGCTCGCCAAGTTCACCGGCACGCAGTGGCAGGGCTTCGGCGAACTGCTCAGCACCGGCGACTGAGCGCGCGGCCCGGTGCGACCTGACCCGGTCGATACAATGCCGCGCTTCGCCACCCCGACCGCCGCCAGTGTCCGATCGCCTCAAGGTGCTGCCGCAATACCTGCTGCCGAAGCGCGCGCTGACGGTCTATGCGGGCTGGCGCGCGTCGCGCCGCTGGGGTGCGCGCACGACCAAGCTGATCCGCTGGTTCATCGCCAAATACGGCGTCGACATGGACGAGGCGGCGAACCCCGATCCGGCGAGCTACGCGAGCTTCAACGAGTTTTTCACGCGCGCGCTGAAACCGGGCGTGCGGCCGCTGGCGCAAGCCGATCTGGTGTGCCCGGTCGACGGCGCGATCAGCCATTTCGGCGCGATCCGACGCGATCAGATCCTGCAGGCCAAGGGCCACGACTATTCGACGACCGCGCTGGTCGGCGGCGACGCCACGCTCGCCGCGTGCTTCGACGACGGCCACTTCGCGACGCTGTATCTCAGCCCGAAGGACTACCACCGCATCCACATGCCCTGCGACGGCCGGCTGCTGCGCATGGTCCACGTGCCGGGCGACCTGTTCTCGGTGAACCCGACCACGGCGCGCGGCGTGCCCGGTCTGTTCGCGCGCAACGAACGGGTCGTCTGCGTGTTCGAGTCGGCGCGCGGGCCGTTCGTGTTGACCCTGGTGGGCGCGACCATCGTCGGCAGCATGGCGACGCTGTGGCACGGCGTCGTGAACCCGCCGCGCGTGGTCAAGGCGCGTGAATGGCGCTACGACGACGACGCGATCGTGCTGAAGCAGGGCGACGAGATGGGGCGCTTCCTGCTCGGCTCGACCGTCGTGATGCTGTTCCCGGCCGGGCCGCTGCGGTTCAATCCGGACTGGGCGCCGGCGCGGGCGATCCGCCTCGGCGAGCCGATGGCGAACTACGCGCCCGGCTGATCGGGCTTCGGGCTGCGCACCATCTTGCGCATCAGCGGGTCGAGCATCAAGGCCGGTGCGGCGCAACGGCCGGTGTGCACGGCCGAGGTCTGGATCGCCGAACTGCGCGGCGCGACCAGCCAGTGGAAGCGCTCGCGCGTCGACAGCCGCCCGAGCGCGCCGGCCGCCTCGCCGCCGGCGCAGATCAGCGGGATCGCGGCGAGCGCGGCGCGGATGCCGGGCAGGTCCGCGCCCGGGTCGAGCGCCAGCACGCGCGCCTCGTCGAGCTCGATTGCGGCCTGCAGCAGGCCCTGCGCGGCGCACGAGACGATCACGCCGGCATTGACGAACTCGCCGCGCTCGACCCGCGGCACGACGCGCACGATCGCGTAGTCATAGGTGCTGAGCGTGGGCACGGAGCGCCTCCTCGGTAAACGCGCGCGGCGCGGCCAGGCGCTGCTGCAGGTAGGCCAGGTACGCGCCTCGGTGCGTGGCCTTGTCGGCGAAGCCGGGCTCGTCTTCGAGCCAGGCATCCGGGATCAGCGCGACGATGCGCGCCAGCAGCTCGGGCGTGAGCGCGGCGCTCATCTGCGCGTCGGCCGCTTCGAGGCGGCTCGCGAATGGCAGCAGCACGTGGTCTTTGATGAGCGCGAACCGGCTGCCGCTGCGCGCCAGATAGTTGTGCCAGTCGTGGTGGAAGTAGAGTGCCGCGCCATGGTCGATGAGCCAGAGCCGGCCATGCCAGACCAGCATGTTGGTGTTGCGCGGCGTGCGGTCGAGGTTGGTCACGAAGGCGTCGAACCAGACGATGCGCGAGGCCAGCTCGGCGTCGGGCTGGAACGCGAGCGCATCGAAGGTGACCGAGCCGGGCAGGTAGTCGAGCGCGAGGTTCAGGCCGACGCTGCCGTCGAGCAGATCGGCGCTGGCGCGGATCAGGTCCTGGATCTCCGGGTCGGGCTCGGTGCGCGCGAGTTCGGCGTCGACGCGCGCGAAAACGATCTCCGGCACGCGCAAGCCGAGTGCGCGCGCGATCTCGCCGGCGACCAGTTCGGCGATCAGCGCGCGCGGCCCCTGGCCGGCACCGACGAACTTCAGCACGTACAGGCCATCGTCGTCGGCCTCGACGATGGCCGGCAGCGAGCCGCCTTCGCGCAGCGGCGTGATGTAGCGCGTGGCGGTGACGGTGCGCAGCAGCATGCCCGCATTCTGCTGTAGGAGGCGTGGAACGGCGCGACGCGGTGGCTTCCGACGCGGCGCCGCCGCGCCGCTGCCGATACTCGATCGATGCCTGATCTGATCGCCCGGTCATGACGAAAATCCGCAAAGGGCAAGCGCCCGCACCGCTGACGCGCGCCGAATTCCACGCGCGCTTCGTCGTGCGCTTCTACGACCCGGCCTATGCGGCCGAGCACGAGGCGATCGCGCGGCTCGAAGAGATCGCCTGGGCTGCGGTTCAGGAAGGTCGCAAGTCGCCGGTCACGCGCGCGGCCGGTCGCGGCTTCGCCGACCCGAGCTACGAGACGTCGGTGCAATGGCTGGACACGCGCCAGCGGCTGAAGGCGGCGCAGAAGCGCTGGCAGGCCGCCGCGACGCCATCGCGTGTGCTGGTCATCTGCGGCAGCGCGCGCAACGACGGCACCTGCCCCGGCGAAATCTCCAAGACCTGGCGTCTGACCGAGAGCGTGCGGCACGTCGTCGAAGGCCTCGGGCTCGAGGCCGATGTGCTCGACCTGAGCCTGGTGACGTCGGAGTACGGTCGTGCGATCCACCCCTGCAAGGGCTGCGTGTCGAGCGCGATGCCGCTGTGCCACTGGCCCTGCAGCTGCTACCCGAACCACGCGCTGAACCAGGCCGACGACTGGATGGCCGAGATCTACGAGCGCTGGGTCGCGGCGCACGCGGTCATCATCCTCGCGCCGACCTACTGGTACCAGTCGCCGAGCCCGCTGAAGCTGATGATCGATCGCATGGTGTGCGCCGACGGCGGCAACCCGGACCCGACCACGACGCACGGCAAGACCGTGGCCGAGGCCAAGCGCATCGAGCAGGCGGGCTGGGAATACCCGAAGCATGTGGCGGGCCGTGTCTATGGCGTGGTCGTGCACGGCGACGTGGCCGGTGTCGAAGCGCACCGCCGCAACCTGACGGACTGGCTCGACTGGATGGGCCTGATCGACGCGGGGGTTGCGGCCAGACTCGATCGCTACATCGGCTACTTCGAGCCCTACTACAACAGCCACGTCGCGCTGGACCAGGATCAGGCCGTGCAGGAGGAGGCGCGCAACGTCGCGCGCGCTGTCGTCGGCGCGGTGAAGGAGCTTCGGGCCGGGCGCCTTTCGCAGCCCGACAAGCACCTCAAGGCGCCGCGGCCGAAGTGACGCCGGCCGGCGCCGGTTTCACAGCGTCAAGCACGGCACCGAAAGGAAACGCCATGATCGAGAAAGCCGCCAGCGTCCACTGGGAAGGCCAGGGCAAGAAGGGCGTGGGCCAGATCAGCACCGAGACCGGCGCACTCGAGAGCTACCCCTACGGGTTCGCGAGCCGCTTTCAGGACGACCGCAGCGGCACCAACCCGAGGAGATCCTCGGCGCGGCGCATGCCGCCTGCTTCACGATGGCGTTCGCGTTCGCCTGCGACAAGGCGGGCCTCGCGACGACGGCCGTGAAGCGCGACTGCCCGCTGTCGAAGGCGCTCGCGAGCGTCCCCGAGATCTCGTTGCAGGCCACCCTGCGTCAGGCGGCGCAAAGATGAGCAGCACCTCTGACAAGCTGACGCTGGTCGGTCGCACGATCCGCTGGCGCTCCGCCGACGGCCCGGTGGCGGGCCAGACCTTCGAGCACACCTTCAACAGCGATGGCAGCGTCGACGGCAAGGAGCCGAGCAAGCTGAACCACGAGAAGTTCGATGCGGTCGCGCCGATCAGCGACGACGTGGTGCTGGTGTCGTACGTCGCGGTCAGCGGCTACACGCTGACCGTCGCGCTGAATCTCGCACAGGGCAAGATGGTCGGCTTCGCGTCCGGGCACGACACCTGGGCCCAGCAGAAGGGCAGCTTCGAGCTGCTGCCGGAGCCGGACTGCCCGGCCCGGCCCGCACCGCGCTGTTGCGGGCCATCTTGAATTCGAGCGCGCGTGGCCCAAAATGCCGCCTTTCCGGGCGGCACGGGGCCGCGTCCGGCAGCACTCGCCGAGAATCATGGACAAACAGACGCTTTCCTTCCAGGCCGAGGTCAAGCAGATCCTGCACCTCGTCACGCACTCGCTCTACTCGAACAAGGAAATCTTCCTGCGCGAGCTGGTCTCGAACGCTTCCGACGCCTGCGACAAGCTGCGCTTCGAGGCGCTGAACAACCCGGCCTTGCTCGAGGACGCGCCGAACCTGGACGTGCGGGTCGCGTTCGACGCGGACGCGAAGACGCTCACGATCACCGACAACGGCATCGGCCTGTCGACCGACGAGGCGGTCGCGAACCTCGGCACGATCGCGAAGAGCGGCACGCGCGAGTTCATGTCGGCGCTGGAAGGCGAGCAGAAGAAGGACGCGCAGCTGATCGGCCAGTTCGGCGTCGGCTTCTACAGCGGCTTCATCGTCGCCGACCGCATCACGGTCGAGTCGCGTCGCGCCGGGCTGCCGCCGGAGCAGGGCGTGCGCTGGAGCTCCGAGGGCAGCGGCGACTTCGAGATCGAGACGATCACGCGTGCGGCGCGCGGCACCAGCGTCACCTTGCACCTGCGCGAGGGCGAAGAAGAGTTCCTGAGCGGCTGGAAGCTCAAGGCCATCATCGGCAAGTATTCCGACCATATCTCGCTGCCGATCCTGATGCGCAAGGAAGAGTGGGACGCCGAGGCTTCCAAGCAGGTCACGACCGACGAGTGGGCGCCGGTCAACAAGGCCGCGGCGCTGTGGACGCGCAGCAAGAACGACATCACCAAGGAGCAGTACGACGAGTTCTACAAGCAGCTCAGCTACGACACCGAGCCGCCGCTGGCCTACACCCACAACCGCGTCGAAGGCCGCAGCGAGTACACGCAGCTGCTGTACATCCCGGCGAAGGCGCCGTTCGACCTGTGGAACCGCGACAAGCGCGGCGGCGTGAAGCTGTACGTCAAGCGCGTCTTCATCATGGACGACGCCGAGGCGCTGATGCCGGTTTACCTGCGCTTCGTCAAGGGCGTGATCGACAGCGCCGACCTGCCGCTGAACGTGAGCCGCGAGCTGCTGCAGGAAAGCCGCGACGTGAAGGCGATCCGCGAGGGCTCGACCAAGCGCGTGCTGGGCATGCTCGAGGCGCTCGCCGACAGCGCGGACGATGCCGAGAAGGCGAAGTACGCCGCGTTCTGGAAGGACTTCGGCGTGGTGCTGAAGGAAGGCGTCGGCGAGGATCACGCGAACCAGGAACGCCTGACGAAGCTGCTGCGCTTCGCTTCTACCGATGCCTCGTCGATGCAGGCCGACCAGGGCGTGTCGTTCACCGATTACCTGGGCCGCATGAAGGAAGGCCAGGAGGCGATTTACTACGTCACCGCCGACAACCTCGCAGCGGCGAAGAGCAGCCCGCAGCTCGAGATCTTCCGCAAGAAGGGCATCGAGGTGCTGCTGCTGGTCGACCGGGTCGACGAGTGGATGCTGAGCCATCTGTACGAGTTCGCCGGCAAGCCGCTGCAAAGTGTCGCGAAGGGCTCGGTCGATCTCGGCAAGCTGCAGGATGAGGCCGAGAAGAAGCAGGCCGAGGAGGCCGCGACCGCGTTCAAGCCGGTGCTCGACCGCCTGAAGGAAGCGCTGAAGGACCGCGCGAAGGACGTGCGCGTGACGACGCGCCTCGTCGATTCACCCGCCTGCCTGGTGGTCGAGGAAGGCGACATGAGCGGCCACCTGGCGCGGCTGCTGAAGCAGGCCGGACAGGCCGCGCCGAAGTCGCTGCCGACGCTGGAGGTCAACGCCGAGCATGCGCTGGTCAAGCGCCTGGACGCGAGCGCGCATTTCGACGACCTGGCCAACATCCTGTTCGACCAGGCGCTGCTGGCCGAGGGCGGGCAGCTCGAGGACCCGGCGGCCTACGTGAAGCGCGTCAACGCGCTGCTGCTGGCCTGACCGATCGGCCGGCACCCGCCAGCCGCTGAACACGCGAGCCGCCGCGAGGCTGAACCCTACGCGCTGCCCAGGGGCGGCTCGGCCATCGCGTCGAGCTGCTGGCGCAGCCGTGTCGTCTGTTCGGCCCAGTATTTCGGGCTCTCGAACCAGGGGAACGCGATCGGGAACGCCGGGTCGCTCCAGCGCCGCGCGATCCAGGCGCTGTGGTGGATGATGCGCAAGGTGCGCAGCGGCTCGATCAGGCGCAGCTCGCGCCAGTCGAAGTCCATGAAGCTCTCGTAGCCCTCGAGCACCGCGCCGAGCTGGCGCGTCATCGCGGCGCGGTCGCCGGACAGCATCATCCACAGGTCTTGCGTGGCCGGGCCCATCACGGCGTCGTCGAGGTCGACGAAGTGCGGGCCGTCGGCCGCCCACAGCACGTTGCCCAGGTGGCAGTCGCCATGCAGGCGCAGGCTGCGCGCCGCTGCGCCGCGACCGAAGGCCTCGTTCACCGCGGCAAGCGCGTCTTCCGTGACCTGGCGCCAGGCCGGTTCGGCATCGGGCGGGATGATGTCGTGCGCGAGCAGCCAGTCGCGGTTGTCGGCGCCGAAGGTGGTCGCGGCCAGGGTCTGTCGAAATTCGAAGGGCCTGACGGCACCGACCGCATGCAGGCGGCCGATGAAGCGGCCGATCCATTCGAGCGTGCCCGCGTCTTCGAGCTCCGGCGCACGGCCGGCTAGGCGCGCGCTGACGCTGAAGCGGTAGCTGCCGAGCGGCGTGGCGAACTGCGCGAGCGTCGTGCCGGGCAGGCTGACGCGGTCGGCGTGGCGGGAATCGTGGGTGATCGCCAACGGCCACACCGGCGCGACCGGAATCTCTGCGGCCGCAAGCTCGTTCACGAACGCGTGCTCCTCGAGGATCTGGGCGTCGCTCCAGCGCTGCGGCCGGTAGAATTTGGTGACCACGACGCGGCCGTCTTCGAGGAAGACCTGGAAGACCCGGTTCTCGTAGGAGTTCAGCTGGATCAACCGGCCGTCGCCGCGCAGGCCGACGGCGTCGAGCGCGTCGAGGACGACGTCGGGGCTGAGGTCGGCGTAGGGTGTGTCGGAAGGCGAGTCCGGGGCGCGCGGGGGCTCGCGGGGGGGCGTCATGCGCGCATCGTACGCGCCGCCGTGCGCCGACTCGTCAGCGCCGCGATCCGCTCGAGAACTTCGGGTTGTCGACGACGACACCGCCGCCCGGCTCGTCGGTGTCGAGCTCGCCGAAGCTCGACGGTTCGGCCCGCCGCGCCGACGGGCGCAGCGGCTTCGCGCGCGGCAGCGGGGCGAACTCGCTGTTGCTGAAGCCGTCGCGCGAATCGGGCGCGAAGAACGAATCCTGGAACACGGTCGAGTCCTGCCACAGCGTCGTGCGTTCGGCGCGGCGCGAGCTCGCGGGCGCCGCCAGCGAGTCGCGCGCCGGGTGCATGGTGGCGGCCGCGGCTGGCGCCGGTTGCGGCCCGCGCGCCGTCGCGCTGCTGCTGGGCACGAGCAACTGCAGCTCGGCGACCGACGGCAGCTGGTCCACCGGGCAGCGCAGGTAGCGAACCCGGCACGCACTCAACACCGACTGCTTGATCTGCATCACCCGGCGCGAGTTGCCGCGGTCGGTGTCGAGATCGATGGCGGCGAGCACGCGGCCGTTGGCGCTGCAGACCGCGAACGTGACATGGCTGGTGCCGAGCAGGTCGAACCAGTAGCGCACCTCGTTCGGATCGGTGGGCTGACAGAAGCGCACCAGCGGCAGCTTGGACAGAACGATGTGATGCGGCAAGGCCTCGCGCAGCAGCCGATAGACGCGGCGCTCGTCGGTCGAGAACACCGGCCGCGGGGCCAGCGCCCATTCGGTGGGCAGTTCCGCCGACTTCTTCGGTGCGCTCCTCAAAGCCCACAGAACGAGCACGACGGCCAGCAGCCCCAAGGCAGCGAGCGCGATGATCCAGGGGAGCATTTGCATGTCGGTCAGCGCGGTTCAAAAAGGCCGGTGGCCACGTCGAAGCGACGGGCCGATCACGGACTGTACCGGAGTTGAACCGACCGGCCGGCGCGGGCGCATCCCCCGACACCGGGGGTGCATCGTCGATCCGGCGCGCGGCGTGCGCAATGCACGCCGGCGCGTCAATCTTCCGCGACGTGCGATGTCTTGTCGAGCGGGTTCTTGACCTCGGTGAACACGCTCAGCAGGTCGCCGACCTGACGCGCGTGCAGTTTCAGCCGGTAGTCGAGTTCGGCGGCCTGATGTTCGACGAGTTCGCCGACATGCGACGCGAGCGTGTCCGGCGGGAGCCGCAACCACGCGTCGGATTCGGAGCCCTCCCGCACCACCGTCGCGCCGGCGTTGCGCGCGATCTTGAGCATCGCGACGTTCTCGCTCAGCGCGTGAATCAGCAAGGTCTCGATCCCGCGATTGCGCGCGTGCAGCGTCGCGTGCTCGAACAGGCGGCGGCCGAAGCCGCGGTTGCGCGCCTGCGGCAGCACCGAGACGCCGAACTCCGACACGGCCATTCCGTTGTTGTTCGGCGCGACGACCGAGTGCGCCAGATGCGCCATCGCGATCAGTTCGAGGCGGCGGCTGAAGATGCCGAACACCTCGTCCTGCTCGAAATCGAGCATGTCGACATATTTGGAGATCTGCGCGTCGGTGGCGGAATAGCCGAATCGGAGGTATCGGTCACTCACTCCGAGAGCGAGAAGATGCGCCGTGATGCGCTCGCGATGGCGCGGGCCAAGCGAGCGGATCGGCACCCAGGTCCAGGTCGGCGCAGCGCCTATGGCAGCCGGAGCCTGCGACGCCGGGTCGGGCGGAGTGGGTGGTGTTTTC
This sequence comes from Rhizobacter sp., assembly GCA_025355545.1. Classification (GTDB taxonomy): domain Bacteria; phylum Pseudomonadota; class Gammaproteobacteria; order Burkholderiales; family Burkholderiaceae_C; genus LMDS01. The sequence goes on along the minus strand of JANXZN010000436.1, from coordinate 6,466 downwards.
GATGGGCCAGGAATGCTCATGGCTGAGTTCTCCCGTGTTCAGGGTTAACCCCAGTCTACGGCATTCGACTAGGTGATGTACTCAAATTGCTGCGCCGCACAACGGTGAGCAAATCGCAGCTCTGGTATAGTCGCAGGCTTTTCCGAAATTTGCCCCCGGGAAAGACCACCGCTCGAGAGTCCACCACGACGAGAAGTGGGACCGAACGCGGCGCAGTGATGGGGCTGACAAACCAACTCCGACTACTTCCATGAAAACCTTCAGCGCCAAACCGGCCGAAGTGACGCATGAGTGGTTTGTGATTGACGCAACCGATAAGGTTCTCGGAAGGGTGGCCAGTGAAGTCGCCCTCCGCTTGCGCGGCAAACACAAGGCCATCTACACGCCTCACGTCGACACCGGCGATTTCATCGTCATCGTCAACGCCGACAAGATCCGCGTCACCGGCAACAAAGCCAACGACAAGGTGTACTACAGCCACTCCGGTTACCCGGGCGGCATTCATGCCACCAAGTTCAAGGACATGCAGGCCAAGCACCCCGGCCGCGCCATCGAGAAGGCCGTCAAGGGCATGCTCCCGAAGGGTCCGCTGGGCTACGCGATGGTCAAGAAGCTGAAGGTGTATGCCGGTGCCACGCATCCGCACACTGCCCAGCAGCCCAAAGTGCTGGACATCTAAGGAGCGGCAGCAATGATCGGAATTTGGAATTACGGAACCGGCCGCCGCAAGTCTTCGGTGGCACGCGTGTTCATCAAGAAGGGCACCGGCCAGATCCTCGTCAACGGCAAGACCGTCGACGAGTACTTCGGTCGTCAGACGTCCATCATGGTCGTGCGCCAGCCGCTGGTGCTGACCTCGAACGACGCGGCCTTCGACGTCAAGGTCAATGTGCGCGGCGGGGGTGAATCGGGCCAGGCCGGCGCGGTGCGCCACGGCATCACCCGCGCGCTGATCGACTACGACGAAACGCTGAAGCCGCCGCTCAAGCACGCCGGCTTCGTTACCCGCGATGCGCGCGAGGTCGAGCGCAAGAAAGTCGGCCTGCACGGCGCTCGCCGTCGCAAGCAGTTCAGCAAGCGCTGATCGGGCCGCGCGCCCGCTCCAACGGAAGCCACCTTCGGGTGGCTTCCGTGCGTCTGACGCGCCTGCGTCTTCACGCGGCCTGGCGGCTCGCCGCCGCATCCGCTGCCGCTGAAGGAGTGCCTGCCCGGCGAATGTCCCGAGCACCCGCGTGATCGGTTCGAAAGCCCGCGTGACCGGCAAGGTCACGGCCGACCACCTGATCGTCGTCGGCACGATGCACGGGCCGGTCCGCCCCACTGAACTGCTCGAGCTGCAACCGAAAGTCGGCGACAAGCGCTACGAAGTGCTTGAAATGCACCTGGGCGCCACCGTTGATGGCGAAGAATTGAGGCCAATGAGCGCTGCCGAGAAGCCCGGTCTCAACGTTGTCGAGTCGAATCCGGGATAATCGGCCGATCGGCACACAAGCCGCAGGAGTTCACGATGAGTGCAGTCGCCCAAAATATCCAGTCTCTTGCCACGATGGACGAGCCGCCCGTTCCGCTGGTCTTCACCGACAGCGCGGCCAACAAGGTCAAGGAACTGGTCGACGAGGAAGGCAATCCCGAACTGAAGCTGCGTGTCTTCGTGCAGGGTGGCGGCTGCTCGGGCTTTCAGTACGGTTTCACCTTCGACGAGATCGTCAACGACGACGACACGCAGATGAGCAAGAACGGTGTCACGCTGCTGATCGACGCGATGAGCCTGCAGTACCTGGCCGGCGCCGAGATCGACTACAAGGACGATCTGCAAGGGGCCCAGTTCGTGATCAAGAACCCGAACGCGACGACGACCTGCGGCTGCGGTTCGAGCTTCTCGGCCTGAACACCGGCGCTCCCCGCGAAAGCCGCCTTAGGGCGGCTTTTTGTTGGTGCGGGGTCGGATCAGCCCGCCGGGTACAGCGCGCCCAGCACACGCGCGCCCGTCGCGCCGGTCACGCTCGGCACGCTGGCACACTCGCGCCGCACGAAGGCGCGCGCCAGCCACGCGAATGCGCAGGCCTCGACCTGATCGGCAGGCAGCCCGCGCCGGTCGGTGCACATCACGTCGATGCCGGGCAGCCGCGCCGCGAGCCGTCGCATCAGATCGCCGTTGAAGGCACCGCCGCCGCACACCAGCAGCACACGCGCGCCAGCCGCGTGCGCCTGTACGTCGGCTGCGCACGCGGCGGCGCTGAGTTCGGCGAGCGTGGCCTGCACGTCGACGGGCGCTGCGCCCGGGTCGGATGCGGCGAGGCGGGCCTGCAGCCAGTCCGGGTTGAAGAGATCCCGGCCGGTGCTCTTCGGCGGCGGCAGCGTGAAGTACGGTTCGGCCCGCAGCCGTTCGAGCAAGGGCTCGATCACGCGGCCGGACGCGGCCCAGCTGCCGCCATCGTCATAGGCTCGGCCGGTGTGCAGGCGGCACCAGTGGTCCAGCAGTGCGTTGCCGGGCCCGCAGTCGAAGCCGATCGTCGAGCCATCGGCGCGCAGCGCGGTCAGGTTGCCGATGCCGCCGAGGTTGAGCACCGCCACCGACTCGCCCGTGCGGCCGAACATCGCGCGGTGGAATGCTGGCGCCAGCGGCGCGCCCTGGCCACCGGCGGCGAGGTCGCGGCTGCGCAGGTCGGCGACCACATCGATGCCGCACAGCTCGGCCAGCAGCGCCGGGCTGTTCAGCTGCAGCGTGTAGCCGGTGCCATCGAACTCGCGCGGCCGGTGGCGCACGGTCTGGCCGTGCGCGCCGATCGCGCGGACCTGATCGCGTGGCGTGCCGCTGGCCGCGAGCACGGCCTCGACGACCTCGGCATAGCCACGCGCCAACGCGTTGCCGGCGAGCGCGGCGCGGTGCAGCTCGCCGGCGCCGCCGGCACTGTTCAGCGCCAGCAACTCCGCGGCCAGCGCCGGCGGGAACGGCCGGTGCGCATGCGCGACGACGCGCAGCAGGTCGGGGCCGGGCGCTGTGAAATCCGCCAGCACGCCGTCGACGCCGACGAGCGAGGTGCCGGACATCAGGCCGACGTAGAGCTCAGTCATCGAAGCATTGTGCCCAGCAACGAGAAAGGGCCCGCAACGCAGGCCCTTCGAAGGTTCGGGTGCGCCCCATTACTCCGCGTACGCGCCCGACCGGGCCACCGTGTCGGCGACCCCGAGTTGGCTCTTCAGGCTGCCCGCCAACTGCGCGAACGCGGCTTTCTGGCTCGGCGCGAGCACGACCGCCTCCGAGGCCTTGGCCATGATCATCGGGTCTTGCTGCACCCCGCCGACCTTGACCTCGAAGTGCAGGTGCGGGCCGGTCGCCCAGCCGGTCATGCCGACCGCGCCGATGTGCTGGCCCTGCTCTACATGCGCGCCGCGCTTCACGTCGATCCGGCTCATGTGCGCGTACAAGGTCGAGCGCTGCGCGCTGTGGCGGACCTCGACGACGTTGCCGTAGCCGTTCTGCCAGCCGGCAAAGTCGACCGTGCCGTCGCCGACCGCGCGGATCGCGGTGCCGGCCGGGGCGCCGTAGTCGACGCCCTTGTGTTGCTTCCAGCTGTTCAGGATCGGATGCAGGCGCATCGCGAAACCCGAGGTGACGCGCGAGAACTCCATCGGGCTCGCCAGGAACGCGCGCTTCTTGCTCTGGCCGTCGAAGCCGTAGTAAGCGCCCTTGGAATTCGCGTCCTTGAACCAGACCGCCGAGTAGGTGCGGCCGTTGTTGACGAAGTCGGCCGCAATCACGCGCCCGGCCGCGGACGGGCCCCAGGTGATCGGCTCGCCGTCGGCGGTGAGCGCCTCGTAGATCACCGAGAAAGTGTCGCCCTTGCGCAGCTGACGGTGGAAGTCGAGGTCGGTCGCGAACACGTCGGCGAGTTGGGTCGCGACGTTGTCGGGGATGCGTGCGTCGTCGGTCGCCGAGAACAGCGTCGAACTCACCGTGCCGCTGCCCATGCGCACCTGCGTGGCCAGCGGCGCGGTTTCGACCATCGCGAGCAGCTTGCCCGCGATTCGGCGGACGGTCAGGCGCGTGAAGTGAGTGCCGAGCTGTTCGGCGTCGGTGGGCGCACAGCGCGCGATCAACTCGGTCAGCGCGCCGTTCTCGTCGGTCTGCACGCGCACCATCTTGCCGCCACGGCCTTCGAGCAACTTGCGCGCGGTCGAGTCGGTGCGCAGGAACTGCGCCGCGCCGGCGTCGCTGACGTTCAGCCGTTTCAGCAGGCTGTCGGCGGTGTCGCTGGTGCGGGTCAGATCGGTGCGGTAAAGCTGCAACTCATGCTCGGCGAGCGCATCGAGCTGCGACTGAATTCCGTCCGGGGTGACGGTTTCGGTCACGAGACGTTTCGGGATGTCAGCTGCGTCCGGCGCCATCGGCGCGATGCCGAACGCCGTTACGCCGAAACCGGCCAGCGACAGCATCACCGCCGCGGACAGGCGGCGCGGGTGGGCGGACACGAAACGGCCGGTGCGCGCGGCGGCCGAAGCCAGTGCGCGATCGAGTGATTCCAACGATTTCAATTCGATTCGAGAGCGCTGCCGCTCGGATGCGAGTGCCGGCAGCATGGCCAGGCACTTCGGTGTTGTATCCCTGCCGCCCAAAAGGGCCTCTACTAGAATCCGTGACGCCTGTCTGATCAGGCGGGCACGGAGCGGGTTCGGATCGCCTCCACCCTCGGTGAGCGGGCCTCGATGCGCCGCGAAGTATAACGACCCGGCACCCCGCCCATCTCCGTAAAAGCCCCGTATGTCCCTGCCTTTCGTTCAAGCTTCTGCCGCCGTCCCGTCGGGCCCCGCCCACCCGGTGACAGATCGGGTCAGGCAGGCACTGGCGATCTCGCTGCGGGGCTGCGATGAACTGCTGCCACAGGCCGAGTGGCTGGCCAAGCTCGCCAAGTCCGAAGCAACCGGCGTGCCACTGCGGATCAAGCTCGGCCTGGACCCGACCGCGCCTGATCTGCACCTGGGCCATACGGTGGTGCTGAACAAGATGCGCCAGTTCCAGGACCTGGGCCACACGGTGATCTTCCTGGTCGGCGACTTCACCTCGATGATCGGCGACCCGTCGGGCCGCAACACGACGCGCCCGCCGCTGACGCGCGAGCAGATCGAGGCCAACGCCCAGACCTACTTCGCCCAGGCCAAGCTGGTGCTCGACGAGACGAAGACCGAGGTCCGCTACAACTCCGAATGGAGCGACCCGCTGGGCGCGCGCGGCATGATCCAGCTCGCGTCGCGCTACACGGTGGCGCGGATGATGGAGCGCAACGACTTCCACGACCGCTTCAAGGCCGGCACGCCGATCAGCGTGCACGAATTCCTGTACCCGCTGATGCAAGGCTACGACTCGGTGGCGCTTCAGTCCGACATCGAGCTCGGCGGCACCGACCAGAAGTTCAACCTGCTGGTCGGCCGGGCGCTGCAGAGCGAGTACGGCCAGGAGCCGCAGTGCATCCTGACGATGCCGCTGCTCGAGGGGCTGGACGGCGTCGAGAAGATGTCCAAGAGCAAGGGCAACACCATCGCGATCACCGAGGCCCCGAACGACATGTTCGCGAAGCTGCTGTCGATCAGCGACACGCTGATGTGGAAGTACTTCGCGCTGCTGAGCTTTCGGCCCGAAGCCGAAATCGCGGCACTGAAGCGCGAGGTCGAGGGCGGCCGCAACCCGAAGGAGGCGAAGGTGCTGCTCGCCAAGGAGATCACCGCGCGCTTCCACGGCGCAGCGGCCGCCGAAGCCGCCGAGCTCGACTTCGACCACCGCGCCCGCGGCGGCGTGCCCGACCAGATCGACGCGATCACTTTGGGCGGCGCGCCGCTGGGGATCGGCACGGTCCTGAAACAGGCTAATCTCGCGGCATCGACCGGAGAAGCGCTGCGCCTGGTCGACGGCAACGGCGTGCGCGTCGACGGTGCGGTCGTCGGCGACCGCGGGCTCAAACTGAGCGCCGGGACCTACGTCGTGCAGGTGGGCAAGCGCAAGTTCGCGCGCGTGACGCTGGAGTGATCCATCATGATTCGCAGAAGCCTTCTGATGAGCGTGGCGGCCCTGTTGCCCTGGCGCCCGGTGGCCGCGGCCCCGCCGCCGCACGAGCAGTCGCGCATCGACAGGCTGATCCGCTTCGTCGAGACCCGCAAGGACATGATGTTCATCCGCAACGGCACCGAATACAGCTGCGCCGACGCGGGCCGCTTCCTGCGCGGCAAGCTCGACACCATGGGCCGGGAAGTGACCACCGCGCGTGAGTTCATCGAGCGCATCGCGAGCAAGTCCAGCATGAGCGGGCAGCCGTATCACGTGAAGTTCGCCGACGGCAAGACCATGCTCGCGAGCCGGTTCCTGAGCGACGAACTGAAGCGCCTGGAAGGTCAGCCCGGGTGAAAAATGCCCCACGTCGCTTTGCTCCTGCACCTCTAGGGGGGCGCTCAGCCGCCTTGGGGCGGCTGAGCG
>JANXZN010000375.1 GCA_025355545.1 Rhizobacter sp. | reverse complement strand
CTGCGCGACCTGCAGGATCTTGGCCGCGGCCTGGTAGCTCTGCTGGAACTGGATCAGCTTGGCCGCCTCTTCGTCGAGGTTGACGCCGGCCTTGTTGGAGCGCGCCGATTCGGCCTGGCTCGCGACGGCGCTCGAGATGTTCGACGCGGTCTTGCCGCTTTGCACGCGCACGCCGACATCGGCGATCGTGCTCGCATACGCGTCGGTGATGGTCTGCGCGCCGGCGCTGCCGCTGGCGCCGCCGGCGGCCGCGACGATGCCGCGGTCGGCCAGGTTCGCGAACGCGACCGCGTTGCCGTTGTTCGAGGCGACCGCGGTGGTCGGCTTCACGTCGACGATGTCGCCGCTCCTGGGCACACCGGCCAGGCTCAGCTCGAAGCCGTTCAGGCTGATCGGCGTGCCGGCGGTCCAGCTGCCGGTGCCGGTGCTGCCATCGCTGAGTGTCCAGCTGTAGGCGCCGGTGTTGGACGTGAACACGATGGCCGCGCTCAGCGCGCCGTTGTACGACGGGTCGACCGCGACCAGCGAGGCCAGCGTCGCGGTGCCGGTGTTGCTCACGCCCATGCTGCCGGTGAACGGCGCCGCCGCGGCCAGCCCCTGCGTGCTGCCCAGCACCAACCGCATCGATTGCGCCGCCTGCGCCACCGGCTGCAGCACGAAGCGGTCGTTGCTCGCCGGCGTGCCGCCGGTGAGCTGCAGCGTGACTCCGTCGAACTGCACGCCGGCGGCGAGCTGCGCCGGCGCGAACGGGTTGCCGGCCACCGCGGTGTCGTCGCTGGAACGGGTCAGCGTGTAGTTCGTGCCGTCGAAGCTCAGCGCGTAGTCGCTCGCCTGCACCTTCGAGGCATCGCTGACGATCAGGCTCAGCACCGCGCTGCCGGCATTGCCCGAGGCGGGCAGCACGCGCGCCGCGCCGACCGAGAAGATCGGCGCGCCGGCGCCGGCGGGCCGGCCGAGATCGAGGCCCAGCGACTGCTGGGTCTTGACCGCGCCGCTGACCGCCGTTGCCATCTGCCCGAGCAGGTTCTTCGCCGTCGCGAGGTCGTCGTTCTGGAACTTCAGCAGGCCCGACAGCGAACCGCCGGCCAGGCTGTCCGGCGGGATCAGCCGGCTGATCGAGCCTTCGCTCAGCGCCAGCGACATCTTGGCCGGGTCGAACGCATCGGGCACGGCCTTCACGGTGTTCGCGTTCGCGCCGAGCACCAGGCTCTGGCCGCCGCCGATGAACAGGCCCAGGCTGCCGTCGCCGGCCGGGATCGTCGTGACGTTGACGATGCCGGCGATCTGGCGCACGAGCTGGTCGCGCTGATCGAGGAGTTGGTTCGGCGGCTGCCCCGCGCCCTGCAGCGCGGCGATCTGGTGGTTGAGCTGCGCGACCTGCTGGGCCAGCGCGTTCAGCGAGGCGACCGAGGTCTTCACGTCCTGAGTCACGCCGGTCTGCAGCGCGCTGAGCTGGTCGCCGGCCGCGGCGAACTGCGACGCCAGCGCCTGCGCCCGGCTCAGCACGACCTGGCGCGCCGACGAATCCGCTGGCGTGTTCGACAGGTCGACGAACGAATTGAGGAACTGGCCGGCGGTCGCGCCCAGGCTTGAGTCGCCGAGCGGGAACACGTTCTCGAGCTGGGTCAGCTTGTCCAGGCGCGCGCTGTCGGCCGCGGCGGTTGCGCTGGTGCCGACGGCCTGGCTGGTCAGGTAGGTGTCGTACGAGCGCGCGATCGTCGTGACCGTCACGCCCTTGCCGAAGAAGCCCGAGCCGGTGAACTGGCCCGGCGCGTCGGCGAGCTGCGTTTCCTGGCGCGAGTAGCCGGGCGTGTTCGCGTTCGCGATGTTGTTGCCGACGGTCTGCAGCGCCGCGTAGTTCGCGAACATCGCGGTCTTGCCGATGGACATCAATCCGCTCATGTCAATGCCCGCCCGGCCGCCAAGGGCCGCGAAGTGGCCCACTCGCGTGGCCCATGGGCATTGACGGCCCCTTCGGGGGGCAGTGAACGAAGTGAGCGTCGGGGTGGTTCATCTGGAATCCCTCATGCCAGCGTCTGCGGCGTGCGCAGCGCGGCGCGCTGCATCCGCAGCGTGGTGTTGATGACACGCGTCAGCTTGTCGGCGTAGGCCGGGTCGGTGGCGTAGCCGGCGCGCTGCAGGCCCTGCGCGAAACCCTGGGCGCTGGTGCCGGCGGCAACGACGCCGGCATAGCGCGGGCTGTTCTTCATCAGCTGCGCGTAATCGCAAAACGATTCGTCGTAGCTCGCATAGGCGCGGAACTTCGCGACCACCTTGCGCGGCTGGCCGTCGACGACCTCGGTGGTCGTGACCTGCGCGACCTTGCCGGTCCAGCCCGCGCCGGCCTTGATGCCGAACAGGTTGTGCGAGCTGCTGCCGTCGGCGTTCCTGATCTCGTGCCTGCCCCAGCCCGACTCGTGCGCCGCCTGCGCGACCATGAAGCTCGCCGGGATGCCGCTCTGCGCCTCGGCACCGGCGGCCGATTGCCGGTGCAGGCGCAGGAATTCTTGCTGGCCCGGGTTGACGTTCTGCGCCGCAGCGTCGCCGCTGAACGCGCCCGCAGCGCCCGCCGCGCTCGCCGGGGCCAGCGCCTGCGCGGGTGCGCCGGCGCCCCTGATCTGGCGCTCGAGCTGGCGCGCGATGACGTCGGCCAGGCCGCCGGGCGCGCCGGCCATCTTGTTCGCGAACTGGGTGTCGAGCATCTCGGTGCCCATCTGCGTGCCCGAGTTCTCGAGCATGCCGGTGCCCAGCGACGACTCGCGCATGCTCTTCATCAGCTGCTGCATGAACATCGCCTCGAACTGCTTCGCGGCAGCCTTGATCGCGGCGTGCGGATCGCTCGCTGCGCGCGCGCGCAGCGCATTGCCCGACGGGTCGCGCAACGCATCGAGCGCGCCGGCGTCGCCGCTGGTGTTCGAGAGCCCGGAAATGGCCATCAGATGACCTCGATCTCGGCGTTCAGCGCGCCGGCGGTCTTCATCGCCTGCAGGATCGCGAGCAGGTCCTGCGGCGTCGCGCCGAGCGAGTTCAGGGCCTTGACGACGTCGGCGAGCCTGGTGCCGGCCGGCAACTGGATCAGCGAGCCCGGCTCCTGGCGGATCGTGATGTCGGCCTTCTCGCGCGACACGGTCGTGCCGCCGCTCGACAGCGGCGCGGGCTGGCTGATCACCGGCGTCGAGTTGATCGTGACCGACAGGCTGCCGTGCGCGACCGCGCAGGCGTTCAAGGTGACGGTCTGGTTCACCACCACCGAACCGGTGCGTGCGTTGATCACGACCTTGGCGGCCGGCGCGGCGAGCTCCAGCGGCAGGTTCTCGATGTCGGCCATGAAGGCGACCCTCGCCTCGGCGCTTGCCGGCATGCGCACGCGCACGACGCGACCGTCGAGCGCTTGCGCGAGGCCGGCGCCCATCTTCCTGTTGATCGCACGCTCGACCTCGCGCGCGGTGTTGTAGTCGTTCGCGTTCAGGTCCAGCTGCAGGTACTCGCCCTGGTTCAGCGGCGTGGCCACCGCGCGCTCGACGGTCGCGCCCTCGGGCACGCGGCCGGCGTTCAGCGTGTTGACCTGGACCTTCGAGCCGGCCGCCGAGGCGCCCGCCCCGCCGATGATCAGGTTGCCTTGCGCGAGCGCGTAGATCTGGCCGTCGGCGCCTTTCAGCGGCGTCGCGATCAGCGTGCCGCCGCGCAGCGACTTGGCGTTGCCCAGCGACGAGACCGTCACGTCGATCTGCTGGCCCGGCTGCGCGAACGGGGGCAGCTGCGCGGTGACCATCACCGCGGCGACGTTCTTCAGCTGCATGTTGGTGCCGGCCGGCACCGTGACGCCCATCTGCTGCAGCAGCGCATTCAGGCTCTGCGTCGTGAACGGGGTCGAGGTGGTCTGGTCGCCGGTGCCGTCGAGACCGACGACGAGGCCGTAGCCGACCAGCTGGTTGCTGCGCACGCCCTGCACGCTGGCGACTTCCTTCAAGCGCATCGCCTCGGCCGGGGCCGGCCACCACAGCGCGGCAGAGGCCAGCAGGGCGGCGGCGGCGATCAGCTTGCGCAGGAGTTTGTCGGTATCGTGCATGGGAGCATCCTCGGATGCGCCCATTCTGGGCGGGCTTAAATCGGCAGAACGTTCAAAAAGAAGCGTCCCAACCAGCCTATTCCCTGCGCATCGGCCTGCGCACCCTTGCCGCGCTGCTCGATGCGCACGTTCGCGATCTGCGCCGAGGCGACGCTGTTGCCGGGCTGGATCGCACGCGGATCGACCTGGCCCGAGAAGCGCAGCACGTCGACGTTGTGGTTGACGCCGATCTGCTTTTCGCCCGAGACGATCAGGTGACCGTTCGGCAGCACCTCGATCACCGTGGCGGTGATCGTGCCCGAGAAATCGTTGCTGTTCTCGGTGCTGCCCTTGCCGGCGAAGGTATTGCTCGAGGTCGCGCCGATCGTCGCGCGCGCCGGCAGGAACGAATTCGCCGAGATGCCGGGGATCGCGGTGACGCCGGCCGCGAGGCCGCCGGACTTGTCGATCGAACTGGTGCTCTTCTGCGTCGCGCTGACCTTTTCGACGATCTGCACCGTGATCGTGTCGCCGACCAGGCGCGCGCGGTGGTCCTCGAACAGCGGCCGGTACTGGCCGGCCTGGAAGATCGCGCCGTTGTTTGCGGCCGGGATGACGATCGGGAATGGGCGCACCGCCTCGGTCTTCAGCACGTCGACCGGCGGGCGCTTGTTCATCGTCTCGCTGACGGTGTCGCAGCCGGCGAGCAGCGCGGCGACAACAGCCAGCGTCAAGGGGGCGAAGCGGTTCATGAGTGCGGCGCCCCGATCACATCTGCGTCAGGCGCGCCAGCATGTCGTCGGCGGTCTTGATCGCCTTCGAGTTCAGCTCGTACGCGCGCTGCGTCTGGATCATGCCGACCAGTTCCTCGACAACGTTGACGTTCGAGGTCTCGACGAAACCCTGCTGCAGCATGCCCAGACCGTTCTGCCCCGGCGTGCCGGTGTTCGGCGTGCCCGACGCGGCGGTCTCGGCGTAGATGTTCTGGCCCAGCGGGTCGAGGCCGGCCGGGTTGATGAAGTTCGCGGTCTGGAGCTTGCCGACCGTCTGCGGCGTGCTCTGCGTCGGCAGCACGACACTGACGGTGCCGTCGTTGCCGACAGTCACGCTGGTCGCGTTGGCCGGGATCGTGATGCCGGGCTGCACGGTGTGGCCGTTGTTCGTGACGAGTTGGCCGGTCGCGTTGACCTGGAACGAGCCGTCGCGCGTGTAGCCGGTGGTGCCGTCGGGCATCTGCACCTGGAAGAAGCCCTGGCCGCTGACCGCGACATCGAGCGGGTTGCTGCTCTGCTGCAGATTGCCCTGCGCGAAGCTGCGCGAGGTCGCGACCGCGCGCGTGCCCAGGCCCAGCTGCAGCCCGGTCGGCAGGGTCGTCTGGTCGCTGCTGTTGGCGCCGGCCTGGCGCAGGTTCTGGTACATCAGATCCTCGAACACCGCGTGCGACTTCTTGTAGCCGTTGGTCGAGGCGTTGGCGAGGTTGTTCGAGATGGTGTCCAGCTGGGTCTGCTGGGCCTCCATGCCGGTCTTCGAGATCCACAGGGAACGCATCATGGCGGGGCTCCGGTCAATGGCACCGATGATGAAGCGCCGCCCGGGCGCCAAGTGCTCGGATAAGCGGGAGCTTTGCCGCCCAGTTCGCGCGCCGTTCAGCCGGCGCCGGCCAGGCCGCTCGCGCGCCGGTGCAGCCAGCGCACCCGGCCGAGCAGGAACAGCGCGATCGTCAGGTTCAGCAGGTTCCAGGCGATGCCGTTGATGAACGCGGCGTGGTACGAGCCGGTCAGGTCGAACACCTTGCCCGACATCCAGCCGCCCAGCGCCATGCCGAACAGCGTGGCCATGATCACGGTGCCGACGCGCGCGCCGGCTTCGGCCGCAGGGAAATGCTCGCGCACGATGATCGCGTAGCTCGGCACGATGCCGCCCTGGAACAGGCCGAACAGCGCCGAGATCACATACAGCGACACGAGGCCGTCGAACGGCAGGAACAGCAGCAGCGCCAGGCCCTGCAGCACCGAGCCGAGCAGCAGGGTGCGCAGGCCGCCGATGCGGTCGCAGATCGCGCCCGAGACGAGCCGGCTGACGATGCCCGAGGCCAGCATCAGCGACAGCATCTCGGCGCCGCGCGCGGCGCCGAAACCGAGGTCGCTGCAGTAGGCTACGATGTGCACCTGCGGCATCGCCATTGCGACGCAGCAGGCGACGCCGGCGATGCACAGCAGCGTCTGCGCGTGGCCCATGCTCAGGCCGAACGGGCGCGTCGACGGCACGACGCCGCTGGCGCGCGCGGCGGGCGCGTTCACCGCGATCGGCGGGCGCGGGCGCATCAGCAGCGCGAGCCCCGCCATCGCCACGGCACTGAAGATGCCGAGGCCGACGTAGGTGTGGCGCCAGCCGTCGCTCGCGACGAAGTGCTGCACGATCGGCGGCCAGATCGCGCCGCCGAGGTAGTTGCCGCTGGCGCAGATCGCCACCGCGATGCCGCGCCGGCGCACGAACCAGAGCGACGTGTCGGCCACCAGCGGCGCGAACGTGGTCGCGCTGCCGAGCGCGCCGAGCAGCACGCCGTGGGCGAGCGCGAACGCCATCAGGCTGCCCGACAGGCCCGCGGCGACGAAGCCGGTGCCCAGGCCGAACGCGCCGATCAGCATGACCCACATCACGCCGACGCGATCGGCGATCCGGCCCATCGCGACGCCGCCCAGGCCGAAGCCGACCATCATCAGCGTGTACGGCAGCGACGCGTCGGCGCGCGCCACGCCGAACTCGGCCTGCACCGCCGGCAGCACCACCGCGACGACGTACATCGCGCCGCTGCCGATCGTCATCAGCGCGAGCGTGACGACCAGCCGGGTCCATGCGTAGCGGGAATCGGCGGCGTGCTGTGGCATCGTGTGATGCGTCGCCGATTCAGCCAAGATCCTTCTGGCGCTCGATGGTGCGCGACGCGATGCCGTAGGCGATCGCTTCGTCGGCGCTCATCCAGTAGTCGCGCTCCATGTCGGCGGCGACCTTCTCGTAGGGTTGGCCGGTCTGCGTGGCGACCACGCGCGCGAGCCGATCGCGCACGCGAAGGATCTCCTTCGCCTGGATCGCGATGTCGGTGGCCTGGCCGCCCGCGCCGCCGGCCGGCTGGTGGATCATGAAGCGCGTGTTCGGCAGGCACAGGCGCCGCTCTTTCGGCGGCGCGAGAAAGATGTGCGCGCCGGCGCTGGCGACCCAGCCGCTGCCGACCGTGGTGACCGGCGCGCGCACGAAGCGGATCACGTCGAAGATCGCGTCGCCCGATTCGACATGGCCGCCCGGCGACGAGATCAGCATCGTGATCGGCGCCTCGGAGTCTTCCGACAGCGCCAGCAGGCGCCGGCAGGTCGCGTGCGCGAGCGTGTCGGTAATCTCGCCGAAGACGAGCACGAAACGCGACTTGAACGACAGCTGTTCTTCGAGCTTGTCGACCCTGGTGTCGGTCTTCGCGGGCTTGTCGTCCGCGGCGGCGTGAATGAACGTCATGGGGAACTCCTGGAAGGAATGGAACCGTTCCGGGGAGTTTACGGCGCACCCGCCGGCCGTGCCGCGGGCGGCTCGAGACGCGCTCAGGTAGCGCCGAGCAGTTGCGCGGCGGCCTTCTCGTCCGCCTCGGCGGTCGAGATCATCTTCATCTGCGCCTCGAACTGGCGCCCGGCCGAGATCATCGCGACCATCGCTTCGACGGCGCTGACGTTCGAACCCTCGAGCGCGCCGTCCTGCACGCGCGCGGTGTCGTCGGCGCTCAGCGGGTTGCCGTCGGCGGCGCGGAACAGGCCGTCGTCGCCGCGCTGCAATGGCGCCTCGGGCGTGACCAGCTTGAGTTTGCCGATCGCGGTGTTCTTGCCGTCGCTGCCCTTGGCGCTGACGGTGCCGTCGGCGCCGATGCTGACGGCCGAATTCGGCGGCACCTGCAGCGGGCCGCCGTCGCCCATCACCGGCAGGCCGCTGCGCGTGGTCAGCGTGCCGTCGTTGCCGACCTCGAACGAGCCGCCGCGCGTGTGGGCCTCGGTGCCGTCGAGCGCCTGCACCGTGAGCCAGCCGTTGCCCTTGACAGCGACATCGAGGTTGCGGCCGGTCGCGCTGACCACGCCGGCGCTCGGGTCGTAGCCGGTCGTGGTCTCGAGCGCATAGACGCGGGTGCTCGCGCCGCTGCCCTGCACCGGCACCGCGCGGAACGCCTGCAGCTCGGCGCGGAAGCCCGGCGTCGAGAGGTTCGCGATGTTGTTGGCGAGCGTGTCCTGGCGCTGCATCGTCGCCTTCGCGCCCGACATCGACAGGTAGATCATGCGGTCCATGACGAGCCCTCAGCGAATCAGGATCAGCGCAGGTTGACCAAGGTCTGCAGCACCTGGTCCTGCGTCTTGATGGTCTGCGCATTGGCCTGGTAGACACGCTGCGCGGTGATCATGTTGACGAGCTCGCTGGTCAGGTCGGTGTTCGACTCCTCGAGCGCGCCGGCCTGCAGCGCGCCGATGTTGCCGCTGCCCGGCGCACCCACGGTCGGGTCGCCCGACGCGTAGCTGCGCGCCCACAGGTTGCCGCCCAGTGGGCTCAGGCCCTGCGGGTTGCGGAAGCTCGCGAGTTCGAGCTGGCCGGCCGGCTTGGACTGGCCGTTCGAGTAGGTCGCCATCACGATGCCGCTGTTCTCGACCGTGACGCCGGTGAGCTGGCCGGCAGCGTAGCCGTCCTGCGCCACGCTGGTGACGCCGAAGCCGGAGCCGAACTGGGTCGCGCCGGTCACGTTGAGCGCGACGGCGGTGATCGGCAGGGTGGTCGCCCCGGCGGCGTTGGTCGTGGACGGGATGTCGAAGGGCACGCTGCCGAGCGGCGCGGTCGGCGTGCCGCCGTTGCTCGGGAAGTCGATGGTCGTGATCGGCAGCGGGTTGCCCGAGCCGTCGACGCTCACCGAACTGCCGTTCGCGGTCGCGTAGACGTTCCAGGTGTCGGTCGCCGACTTCTGGAAGTAGTAGGTCAGCGCGACGTCCTGGCCCTTGGCGTCGAACACGGTGACCGAGGTCGCGTCGTTGTAGCTCTTCGCGTCGCTGAAATCGATCTGCGGCGTGGTCGTGGGCAGGGTCTTCGCCTTGCGCGAGTCGAGGTTCATCTCGATCGTGACCTTGCTGGTGGGGTTCGGGTCGACGCCGCCGGTGGGCAGTTGCAGCGGCACCGCGGCGCCGGGCTGGATCGTGCCGTCCTTCGAGGCCGGGTAGCCGACCAGCTTCAGGCCGGCGTTGGTGGTCAGGAAGCCGTCCTTGTCGGCCTGGAACTGGCCGTTGCGGGTGTACAGCGTCTGCGAGCCGTTGCTGACCTCGAAGAAGCCGGTGCCGTTGATCGCGAGGTCGAGCGGGTTGTCGGTCGTCGTGATGTTGCCCTGCGTGAATTGCTGCGTCACCGCCTGCAGGTTCACGCCGATGCCGATGCTGGTGGTGCCGATCGCGGTCGCGTACATGTCGCCAAACTCGGCGCGCGACGACTTCGCGCCGATGGTGTTGGCGTTGGCGACGTTGTTGCCGATCACCTCGAGATTCTTGCTCGAGGCGTTCAGACCGGAGAGACCTTGCTGGAAGCTCATGGGAATGTTCCTTGGTGGATTCGTTAAGTTCGAGGTTGACGCGCTGCTTCAGTTGATTGCCTTGACCGTGCTGTAGTCGACCGTGCCGTTGCGCGCCAGTTCGAGCTGCAGCGCGCCGCCCGAGGCGCTGACCGCATTGACGGTATCGCGCATCAGCGCGGTCGCCGCGAGCGGCGTGGCGCCGCTGGCGGCGGTGACGCGGAAGCTCAGGTTGCTGGTGTTGTCGTAGTTGCCCGAGGCCCAGTCGAAACCGTGCACGCCGCTGCTCTGTGCGCCCATGTTCAGCGTGTCGATGACCTGGCCCGCGGGGCTCAGCACCTCGACCTTGACCGCATCGGCCGGCGTGGTCAGCTCGAAGCCGCCCTGGCCGACGCCGTTCGCGATGTCGACCTTGTTACCCGGCACGACCACGCTCTTGCCGACCAGCGAGGCGCCCTGCAGCGTCTGCATCTGCAGGAACTGGCCGGACAGGCCCTGCACGGTTTTGTTCAGCGTCGCGATGCCGGTCACGGTGTTGATCTGCGCGATCTGGCTCGTCAGCTGGGCGTTGTCCATCGGGCTGAGCGGGTCCTGGTTCTTCAGCTGCGTGACGAGCAGCTTCAGGAAACGGTCCTGGCTGCCGGGATCGTCGGCGGCGACGGTCGCGGCCTTGGTGCCGTTGATGTTGCCGAGGGTGGCGACGGAGATGGCCATGGGGATTCCTTAGAGTCAGGTACCCCCGGCAAAGCCGGGGGCTTGGTTTTGTTAGCCCCTCAAAGGGGCAAGAAGCTGGAGTCGCCTGAAGGCGACATCACACGCCCAGCTTGAGCTGCTCGTACCGCTCGTCTTCGTCCTCCTGATGCCTGA
>JANXZN010000367.1 GCA_025355545.1 Rhizobacter sp. | reverse complement strand
CTCCCATGCCGTCAGGCGTGGGTCTGCGGTCGGGTCCCAGTCGGCCGGTAGCTCGTCGGACTTCAACAGGCGCACCCGACCGTTTTTCGACGCCACGATGCCCGCTTGAACCATGCCGGCGACGGAAGTGTTCTTGGACTTGGAGAGTTGCTCGGCCACGCCGTACTCGCCTTCGGTGAACCCCACTTGCTCAAACCAGGTCAGCGCCCAGCGGCTGTCGGCGTCGAAGTCGCCTTCCTGTTCGGCGAGCGCCTCGTCCAAGGTCGCGTTGATGAGCGCCAACGCCTCACGCACGGTGATCGCCTTGCCCTCGGCGTCGAGCACCTTGGCGAAGCGGGTGTAGACCGCCATGCCCGGGCCGATGGCCGCCTGTGCCAGGTCCACCGGCGCGATGTTGCCGCGCTGGAGGTTGGCGAGCGCCCCCGGCAGCTCAGCCTTGAGGGCGGTGACGAACTCGCGGCGCGTGGCGGTGGGCGCGTCGGCGGCGCGCTTGCGGCAGACGAGGACGATGCTCGAGGCGAGGGCGTTGGTGCCCGAACCGATCATGCGGTTGCCGAGTTCGGTGCGCATTGGCCAGGTGCCGCTGATGGCAAACCCCGCTTCGATGACCGCAGCGAGAAAGGTGTCCCAGCCGGTATTCGTCGTGCCGTCGCCGCCATCGCTTTCGGCTTGTTTGAAGGCGTAGTAGATGGTGACCGGAAACGCTGGATGCGCTTGCTCGGCAAGGCGGTGCATCGCCTGGGTCATGCCATCGAGGAAAAATGTCTCCGCCTTCTCCTTGCTGCCGTGGCGGTAAGGCGTCGCCACGAGCTCTTCGGCTTTGGGCACGGCGAGCGTGGCGAACAAATCGGGAAACACGAACTTCAGCGAGCGGCGCAGCCAGACGTAGAAGAAGTCCGACAGGTCGGCATAGCCGATGTTGTCGTAGTAGGGCGGGTCGGTCGAGACGACTCGGCCGCGCGAGACGTCCTGCGTGGACGCGTCCGCTTGACTCCCGGCGCCTGATGGGGTGCCAGGAAGGAAGTCGAGTGACTTTGAGACCCATTCCACGCTCGGGGACCACGTACCCGATGACATGCAGAATGGATTGCCCTCACCGAAGTCCCAGGTCATCGGGATAGCCTGCCGCGCGAACGTATTGCGAAGCTGGAGCTTGGTCGGGCTTGAATCCCAGGTCGCAATCGACGTGTGGCGATCAACAACTCTGTCGACCGCGAATGCGAGATACACCCCCACCGCATCGGCGTAGGCGGTGGCGCCGGTGCCGCCGTCGCGGAGGGTTTTCTTGTCGTCGGGGAGGCCGGCGGCCAGGGCGTCGCGCTGCACCCGCTCACGCGCTTCCTGCACGAGGTCGGAGAAGGTCGTCAGCGCCACGAGCTGGCGGGGGGTGAAGAGGTCGCCGTAGGTCTTCAGCCCGTAGAGCGGCGGCGAGAACCAGCGTGGGTTCTCGGGCATCGCGAGTTCCGGCTTCCACGTCGGCTGCGCGGTCACCGCGATGGCCTCCATCTCCGGCGTCGGCGCGAGGTAGACGCGCCCGCGATCACCCTCTGCCACGATCGCCATGAGCCGCGCGCCCATGCGCCCGGCCTTGCCTTCGTCCTTGATGTACTGCGGAGCCATCGGCGTGCCCGACATCAGGCACTGGAAGTTCGCGCCGCGCGACAGCTTCGTCCCGTTCTTCGCCCCTTCCGCATCCTTCGGCTTCCCCACCTTCACCGTGAAGTGGTAGCCGCCGTCCTCGATCACCGGCTCGACATACGCCTCCTTGCCCGCCTTGGTGGAGAGCATGAAGGTGGAGGCCAGCGGCACGTCCACCTGCGCGAAGGCCGGGTTCGGGCTCTTCACCGTGCGCGCCCAGAGCCAGGCGATGACGGTGAGCTTCTGGCCCTCGTACTTCGTCAGGTCAGGCCGCTCCTGCGCCATCGCCGCCGTGACCTCGATCTTTGGGTAGAGGTGGCCGATGCGCTTCTCGGCTTCGTCGCGCATCCATTGGCCGTAGTAGCGCACGTCCTCGGCCAGGCCCTGCGCGCCGCGCCATTCCTTCGCCAGGAGCGTCCGGTCGCCGCGCGACTCGGGGTTCACCGGCGGCTTCCCCGCGAACTTCGGCGGGATCTCGATCATCGCCTTGTTGATGAGCACCGCCACCGGATTCAGGTCGCTGGCG
>JANXZN010000354.1 GCA_025355545.1 Rhizobacter sp. | reverse complement strand
CTCGTCGAGCACCTCGCGCTCTTCGTCCGACAGCACAATCTCAGGGGCAACTCGCACTCTCGATCTCCACACCAGTCCGTAGTAGATCATTGGTGTGGCAGGGTTCGTTTACGTTCCCTCAAGATTGCATCACTACACTAGTGTGTCGACTTGCGGCGATCGGCAAGATTGCGCGCCAGCGCCAGCAGCGCGTCGACATGCGCCGACACGCGCGGGTCGTAGCCCAGCAGGTCACGTGGCGCGGCCAGACGATGGGTGCCGGCGCGCCAGCGTTCGACGGCGCTCGCCACCGCGCGCGCCAGCGAGGCCGGCTGCGCGACCGCGAACGGCAGCTGCGCCGGCACGCGGATCACCTCGGCGCAGCCGGCATCGTCGGCCAGCAGCACCGGCGTGCCGCACAACACCGACTCGACGCCGACCAGCCCGAACGGTTCGTACAGCGACGCCATCGCGGTGAAATCGACTGCGCGGTAGACGTTCTCGATGTCGTTGCGGTAGCCGAGATGGCGCACGTTCGGGATCGCGCCGGCCATCGGCCGGCCGGCGATCACCAAGGTCGCCGGCAGCTCGGTGCGCGCGAAGAACCCGGTCAGCAGGTCTAGCCCCTTGCGCTTGTGGCCGGTCGACGCGAGCAGGAACACGGCGCGGTCGTCCGGCAGGCCCAGCTGCGCGCGCAACACGGCGCGTGCGGCCGCATCGACGGGCGCGAAACGCGCACCGTCGATCGGTGGGTACAGCAGCGTGATCTTGCCGGGCGCGATGCCGTAGTGGCGCACGAGCTCGTCGCGCATCCGGGCCGAGTGCGCGACGATGGTCTGCGAGGCCTCGAAGTGGGCGCGTTCGAGCCCGATCTTCCAGCGATCGCCGAGCCTCGCGCGTGCGCCCATCGCTTCGAGAAAGCCCGGGTGCGTGCCGCCGCAGATGCCGATGTCGGACCATCGCGTCTGGTTGCAGCCGATCAGCGGGAACAGGCCGAGCCGGCGCTTGGCGCGGCCGATGCGCCAGTCGAAGAACAGGTCGCGCAGCTTGCCCGGTGCGGCGCGCACGCCGGTGTGCACCGGCGTGACCCAGTTGTACTCGGGCAGCCGCGTGTCGAAGGCCTTCGCGATCACGGTCGGCCGGATGCCGCGCTCGTGCAGCCCGCGCACCAGCGTCATCGCGTAGCGCTCGATGCCGCCGCTGTTGCGCAGGCCGTGGTTGCTGATGGCGAGGTGCTCGGCCCACGCCGGGTTCGCGGCCACCGCGTCAGGCCCGGTCGTCGGGCGTGAATTGCACGGCCGGCTTGAAGGCGAGCGCGAGCCGC
Organism: Rhizobacter sp.; assembly: GCA_025355545.1. Taxonomy (GTDB): domain Bacteria; phylum Pseudomonadota; class Gammaproteobacteria; order Burkholderiales; family Burkholderiaceae_C; genus LMDS01. Next base: position 10,008 of record JANXZN010000354.1, on the reverse strand, counting down.
GCACGCAGCCGCGCCTTCGCGAGCAGGTCGCGGTCGGCCTCGCTCAGGCGCCGACCCGCGAGCGCTGCCTCGAGTTCCACCGGTTCGCCCCGGTGCAGGCAGATACGGTCGAAGTCGCGCTGGCTGATGCCCCATTTGTGCAGGAACTGCAGCCGTCCGTCGTTCTTGACGATGCGCCCGGTCGAAACGCAGGCGAAGTGGTAGACGAAGGCGTCGCCCAGGCCAATGAAGCTGCGGCAGCCGGCGTGCCACAGCTTCATCGAGAAGTCGTTGTCGCTGCTCATGCCGGGCGAGAGCTCGACGCTGTAGCCGCCGACCTCGGCCCACATCCAGGTCGGCAGCAAGGTCGGCGGCCAGGTCGAGCCGAGCCAGTGCGTGCGGCGCATCGAGGGCAGCGCGGCAATCAGCTCGGCCTCGCGGAAGCTGCGCGCATCGCGCCCGAAATCGGCCGCGACAGTGCAGCGGTTGTTCGCGCCGCCCGGCTCGATCATCGTCGCCGACAGCATGAAGCGCTGGCCGTCCAGACGCTGTGCAACCTCGAGCAGCCGCGCGTCCCAGCCCGGCAGCACCGCCATGTCGTCGTTCAGGTAGACGAGGTAGGGTTGGGTCGCGAGCGCGGCGACCCGGTTCACCGCGTAGCAGATGCCGACGTTGCCGGGGCTCGCGGTGTGCTTCAGGCCTTGATCCCGCACCCATGCGAGCGTGCCGTCGGAGCCGTCGTTGACGTGCACCAGGATCTCGTGCGCGTGCGCCGAGTGGCGCCGGATCGTCTCGACCGCGAGCTGCAGGAACGGCAGGTTGTTCCAGCTCGGGATGACGATCGAGAACATCGGTGCGGCGCGTTCGTGACGGCTCAGTTCTTCGCGGGTCGCGGCAGCCGGCCCATCAGGTAGAACTCGTCGTTCGGACGCATCGAAGTCACGTTCGCCATCCGGTTGCTCAGGCCGAAAAGCGCGGTGATGCCGGCGATGTCCCACGCATCCTCGTCGGTGAAGCCGTGCTCGTGCAGCTGCGCGAAGTTGTCGTCGGTGACCGCGTACGACGCGTTGCAGACCTTCATCGCGAAACCCAGCATCGCCTTCTGGCGCGGCGTGATGTCGGCCTTCAGGTAATTGGTCGCGAGCTGGTCGGCGATCAGCGGGTTCTTCTCGTAGATGCGCAGGATTGCGCCGTGAGCGACCACGCAATAGAGACAGCCGTTCGCGCCGCTGGTGGCGACGATGATCATCTCCTTCTCGCCCTTTGTCAATCCATTCGGCCCCGACTCGCGCAGCAGCAGCGCGTCGTGGTAGGCGAAGAATGCGCGGAACTCGGCCGGGCGATGCGCGAAGGTCAGGAACACGTTCGGCACGAAGCCGGCCTTCTCCTGCACCTCGAGGATCTTGTCGCGGATGTCCTGCGGAACCTGATCCAGCGCGGGGATCGGATAGCGGCTAGTCGGTGATTTGGTCATGGGGTCAACTCCTGAATTGCAAGGTGTGCAGCCGGGCGTAGAGGCCGCCGTGGGCGAGCAGCTCGGCATGGCTGCCCTGTTCGACGATGCGGCCGGCCTCGAGCGCGATGATGCGGTGTGCGCGCGCTATCGTCGAGAGGCGGTGCGCGATCACGAGGCAGGTGCGGCCCTTCATCAGCGCTTCGAGGGCCTGCTGCACCAGCCGCTCCGATTCCGAATCGAGCGCCGAGGTCGCCTCGTCGAGGATCAGGATCGGCGCGTCCTTGTAGATCGCGCGTGCGATCGCCAGCCGCTGGCGCTGGCCGCCGGAGAGCTGCGTGCCGTTGTGGCCGATCAGAGTATCGGCACCCTGCGGCAGCGTGTCGACGAAGTCGGTCAGGTTCGCCGCGACCAGCGCCGCACGCGTGCGCGCCGGGTCGGCCGGCGTACCGAAGCAGACGTTGGCGGCGACCGTGTCGTTGAACAGCACGACTTCCTGGCTGACCAGCGCGAACTGCTCGCGCAGCGCATGCAGGTTCCACTGCTTCAACTCGACGCCGTCGAGCGTGATGCTGCCCGCGCTCGGGTCGAGGAAGCGCGGCAGCAGGTTCACCAGCGTGCTCTTGCCGGCGCCCGACGGCCCCACCAGCGCGACGGTTTCGCCGGCGTGGACGTCCAGGTTCAGGTCTGCCAGAGCGGCCGGGTTGGCGGCGTCGCCGAAGCGCATCGTCACGCCGCGCAGCGCGACCTCGCCGCGTGCGCGGCCGGGCGCGCCGGGCGCGTAGCTGCCGCCGGTTTCGGCGGGCGCGTTGTGAATCAGGTCGAGCGCACGCTCGACCGACGCCACGCCGCGCGAGATCGGCGCCGACACGTCGCTCAGCCGCCGCAGCGGCGTAGCCAGCGCGACCGCCGCGGTGATGAACGCGACGAACGCGCCCATCGTGGTGCCACCGGTGCTGCTCTGCCACAGCGCCATGCCGATCGCCGCGGCCAGTGCGGTGGCGGTCAGCAGCTGCGTGACCGGCGTGACGGTGGCGCCGGCCACGGTCGACTTCATCAGCAGCCGGCGCAGCGCCTTGCTCGAGACCTCGAAGCGCGCGCGCTGCACGTCCTGTACGCCGTGCAGGCGCACGGTGCGCCAGGCCATCACGTTCTCTTCGACGACATAGCCGAGGCGGTCGACCGCGACCTGCGATTCCTTCGTGATGCGGTGCATGCGCCTGCCGAACACGCGCATCGTGTAGCCGACCGCCGGGCCGAGCGCGGCGATCACGAGCGTGAGCTTCCAGTTCAGCAGCAGCATCGTGCCGAGGAAGGCGATCACGCTGAAACTGTCCTTCAGCAGGGTCTGCGCTGCGCCGACGAGCTGGTTCACGCCGCCCAGCACCTCGTAGACCACGGTGTTCATCAGGCTGCTGGCCGAGCGCGTGACGAAGAGTTGCGGGTGGCCGTCGAGCAGGCGCGAGAAGAGTTGCGAGCGCAGCCGCAGCGTGGCGGCGTTGGCGGCCCAGGCCAGCGTGTAGTCGACGACGAAGCCGGCCGCGCCGCGCAACGCGAACAGCACGACCAGCGCGACCGGGATCGCCCACAGCGGCGGGTGCGGCAAATCGGCGATGAACTTGATCGGGATCGCCTTCATGCCGCCATCGACCAGCGGCACCAGCAGCCAGGCCACGCCGGTTTCGCAGACGGCCGCGAGCGCGGCGCCGAGCCCGCCGAGCGCAAACGCCCAGCGCGTGCCGGCGAAGTAGGGCAGCAACAGGCGCAGCTTGCTCAGCAGCCCCGCCGCCGGGATGCGGCCTTCCGCGCTCTCCAGGAAATGTGGCTCCCCCACTTTCCTTGATCCCCGCGGGAGGCGGGCGCCGCAAAGCGGCGTCCTGGGGGCGCTCATCAGGCAACCTCCGTACGCACTGCGGTGTATTCGCCCTTGGGGCGGCCCGGCGGGCTCATGCAGGGAACTCGGGCCGCTGCGGCGGACTCTTCAGGAACATCAGTTTGATGTATTTGTAATAAGTGTATTCAGCGTTGTAGACCGCCAGCATCAGCCCGTGCTGACCGTCGAGAAAGCCGAGCCGGAAAAAATACGTGCGCACGAACGCGAAGAAGCCATGCATCACCGCCTTGCCGACCCCCGCCGATTTGCCCGCCGCGAGCATGTCGCGCGCGTTGCCGCTCGAGTAACGGTCGAGCTTCTCGAGCACGTCGTGGATGTCGGGGTAGCTGAAGTGGACGATGGCGTGGCGCAGCTCGCCGATGCGCCCGTCGACCGTCATGTGGGCGTGCAGAAAGTGGTCGGTGAAGCCCGAGACGGGGCGCCGGCCGAGCCGCAGCGTGCGATCCGGCCGCCAGCCGGAATGGTGGATGAACCGGCCGCAGAACTCCGACAGGCGCGGGATGCGATAGCCGTCGAACGCATTCGATCGCACCGCCGCGAGGATCTCGGCGCGCAGCGCGTCACCGACGCGTTCGTCGGCGTCGAGCGACAGCACCCAGCTGCTGGTGGCGAGCCGAAAGCCGCGCGCCACTTGCGGGCCGTAGCCCGGCCAGTCGGTCTGCACGACACGTGCCCCGGCCTGCGCGGCCAGCGCGGCGGTGCGGTCGCTGCTGCCGGAATCGAGCACGACCACCTCGTCGGCGAACGAGGCGCTCGCGATGCACCCGGCGATGTTGCGCGCCTCGTTCTTCGCGACAATCACGACGCTCAGCGTGTGCGCGGGCGAAGCGGCGGTGGGGGCTGTTGGCACGGGCGCGGTCAAGGTGCTCCTCTATGATGGTCATTGTCCCAGATTCATTTGCGGCCCTCGAGGCCACCACCCCCACGATGCCCCAGACCCGACGCCCCGATCTTCGACGGTGGAGCGCGCTGCGCGCCCTGTTCGGCCTGATGGCCGCCACCGCCCTGGCGTTCAGCGCCCCGGCCCGGGCCCAGTTCCGGGTCGAGATCTCGGGCGTAGGTGCGACCCAGCTGCCGATCGCGATCGCCAAGTTCCGCGACGAGGAGCGCAGCGCGCCGTCGCTGTCGCTGTCGGGCATCGTGCGCGCCGACCTCGAGCGCAGCGGCGTCTTCAAGAGCATCGACGCGCCGGGCACGCTCGACGAAAACAGCCAGCCGGTGATGACCGAATGGCGTGGCCGCGCGGCCGACGCGCTGGTGGCCGGCTCGGTCACGCGCCTGGCCGATGGCCGCTTCGACGTGCGCTTCAAGCTCTGGGATGTGGTCAAGGGCAATGTGCTCGGCGGCCAGAGCACTGCGGTCGACGCCGCCGATCTGCGCCTGGCGGCACACCGCATCGCCGACTTCATCTACGAGAAGCTGACCGGCGACAAGGGCGTGTTCTCGACCCGCATCGCCTACGTCACCAAGGGCGGCAGCCGCTACACGCTGCGCGTGGCCGACGCCGACGGCGAGGGCGGCCAGGTTGCGCTGAACAGCCCCGAACCGATCATCTCGCCGGCCTGGTCGCCCGACGGCAAGCAACTCGCCTACGTGTCGTTCGAAAAGCAGAAGGCGGTCGTCTACACGCAGGACACCTCGACCGGCGCACGCCGCGAACTGGCGAACTTCCGCGGCTCGAACAGCGCGCCGGCCTGGTCGCCCGACGGCCAGACGCTGGCACTCACGCTGTCGCGCGAGCACGGCTCGCAGCTCTACCTGATGGATCGCAGCGGCGCCAACGTGCGGCGCCTGATGACCAGCAACGCGATCGACACCGAACCCGCGTTCGCGCCCGACGGGCGCAGCATCTATTTCGTCAGCGACCGCGGCGGCGGCCCGCAGATCTACCGCACCCCGGCGGGCGGCGGCAGCGTCGAACGTGTCACCTTCGGCGGCAACTACAACATCAGCCCGGCGATCAGCCCCGACGGCCGCACGCTCGCCTACATCTCGCGTCAGGGCAGCGCGTTCCGCCTGTACACGCTCGACCTGAGCGGCGGCGCGCAACCGGTCGCGCTGTCCGACACCAGCGACGACGAAAGCCCGAGCTTCGCGCCGAACGGTCGGCTCATCATCTACGCCTCGCGGGCCCAGGGCCGCGACGTGTTGATGACGACCACTCTGGATGGCAAGATCAAGGCGCGGTTGGTGTCGACCACCGCCGATGTGCGCGAGCCGGTGTGGGGTCCGTTCGGCCGCTAGGCGCGCCGCACGGCCCCGGAATTCTTATCTCTGAAGAGGATGCAACGATGAACCAGAACTCAATCCGCTCGGTGCGCAGGACCCGCGCGCTGTCGCTGTCGGCGCTGCTGGCTGCCGCGGCGCTGCTGGCGGGCTGCTCCAGCGTGCCGCTGGGCGATGCCGGCGGTGCGCCGGTCGAGAGCCGCACGATCGGTGCCGGCAGCGGTGCCAGCACAGGCGGCGCGAGCGAGAGTCGCGTCACACCGGTCGACCTGTCGAAGGGTGCGAACGATGCCAACGGCGGCGCGCAGAACATTGTCTACTTCGACTTCGACAGCTTCGTCGTGAAGGACGAGTACCGGGCGATCATCGACCGCTTCGCGAAGACACTGGCCGCCGATCGCAAGAAGCACCTGCAGGTCGAAGGCCACACCGACGAGCGCGGCGGTCGCGAGTACAACCTCGCACTCGGCCAGAAGCGTGCCGAGGCGGTCGCGAAGTCGCTCGCGCTGCTCGGCGCGGCCGATTCGCAGGTCGAGGCGGTGAGCTTCGGCAAGGAGCGGCCGGCGGTGCAGGGCAGCGACGAGGCGGCCTACGCGAAGAACCGCCGCGCCGAGCTGAACTACCGGTGAGCGCGACGATGCGAACCATCCTGCGTGTGAGCGTCGCCGGGCTCTGCCTGGGGGCGGCGCTGTTCGCTCCGGCCGCGCGCGCCGGCCTGTTCGACGATGACGAGGCGCGCCGCGCGATCCTCGACATCCGCCAGAGGATCGATCAGAACACCGAGCGCCAGCGCAGCGGCCAGCAGCAGCTGACCGAGCAGATCGACCAGCTCAAGCGCAGCCTGCTCGACCTGAACAACCAGCTCGAGCAGATGCGCGGCGACAACGCGAGCCTGCGCGGGCAGAACGAGGAGCTGACGCGCATCGTCTCGGAGCTGCAGCGGCGCCAGAAGGATCTGCAGGCGGGTCTGGACGATCGCATGCGCAAGATGGAGCCGCAGAAGGTCTCGGTCGACGGCAAGGAATTCAGCGCCGACCCGGAAGAGAAGCGCCAGTACGACGAGGCGATGGATCTGCTGCGCAAGAGCGACTTCGCCGGCACCGCGAACGCGCTGAGCGCGTTCCGCAAGCGCTACCCGGCCAGCGGCTACAACGAATCGGCACTGTTCTGGCTCGGCAACGCGCAGTACGGCGTGCGCCAGTACAAGGAGGCGATCATCTCGTTCCGCACGCTGGTCGCCGGCTCGCCCGACCACCCCAAGGCGCCCGAGGCGCTGCTCGCGATCGCGAACTGCCAGGCCGAGCTGAAAGACGGTAAGGGCGCGCGCAAGACCATCGACGAGTTGCTCAAGACCTACCCCAAATCCGAGGCCGCGCAGGCCGGGCGCGAACGCCTCGCTTCGCTGAAGTGAGTTCGGCCGGGCGGCCTGCACCCCGCACCTAAAATGCGGCGATGCAAGAAATCGATCTGAAGGCCCTCGCGAGCGGGGTGCTCTGGGCCGCGTTCGGCCTGTCGGTGCTGTTCGGCGCGATCGCGCAGCGCACCCACTTCTGCACGATGGGCGCGGTCGCCGACGTCGTCAACATCGGCGACTGGACGCGCATGCGCAGGTGGGCCATGGCGATGGGCGTGGCGATGATCGGCTTCAACCTGATGGTGGCCGCGGGCTGGCTCGACGCCGGCAAGAGCATCTACGGCGGGCCGAAGTTCATCTGGCTCTCGGCGCTGGTGGGCGGCATGCTGTTCGGCTTCGGCATGGTGCTGGCGTCGGGCTGCGGCAGCAAGACACTGGTGCGCATCGGCGCGGGCAACCTGAAGTCGCTGGTCGTGTTCGTGGTGCTCGCGGTGTCGGCGTTCGCGACGCTGAAGGGCATCACCGCGGTCGCGCGCGTCGCCACCGTCGACACGGTCGCGGTCACCTTCGGCAGCGGGCAGGATCTGCCGTCGCTGCTGGCGGCCGGCACCGGCGCCGCGAAGGCGATGCTCGCGGCGGTGCTCGGCCTGGCGATCGGCGGAACCTTGATTGCGTGGTCGCTCGCCAAGGCCGAAGGCCGCTCGGCCGACAGCCTGCTCGCGGGCCTGGGCGTCGGCGCGATCATCGCCGGCGTCTGGTGGGTGTCGGGCCGGCTCGGCCATGTGGCCGAAGACCCGAACACGCTGCAGGAAGCATTCGTCGCGACCAACTCGCAACGCATGGAGTCGCTCAGTTTCGTCGCGCCGGTCGCCTACACGCTGGACTGGTTGATGTTCTTCAGCGACAAGTCCAAGGCGCTGACGGTCGGTATCGTCAGCGTCGTCGGCGTCGTCGTCGGCTCGGGCGCCTATGCGCTGGCGACCAGGCGCTTTCGCTGGGAAGGATTTCGCGATGCCGGCGACACCGCGAACCACCTGATCGGTGCGCTGCTGATGGGCGTGGGCGGCGTGACGGCGCTGGGGTGCACGATCGGGCAGGGCCTGTCGGGCGTGTCGACCCTGAGCCTGACGAGCTTCGTCGCGGTCGCGGCGATCATCGGCGGCGCGGTCGCGGCGCTGCGCTACCAGAGCTGGCGCATCGAGCGCACGGGTTGAATCGATGAACACGCTCGCCGAAAGCTCGCCGCCCGCGCTCGACGCCGACCTCGGGCGTCGCTTCGGCGGGTTGCGGCGCTTGTACGGCGACGGGGGCTACGCGCGCATCCGCGCCGCGCGGGTCGCGATCGTCGGCGTCGGCGGCGTCGGGTCGTGGTGCGCCGAGGCGCTGGCGCGCAGCGGCATCGCGTCGCTGACCCTGATCGACCTGGACCACGTCGCCGAATCGAACATCAACCGCCAGGTGCAGGCGCTCGGCGCCACCCTCGGCCAGGCCAAGGTGCAGGCGCTGCGCGAACGCATCGCGGACATTCACCCCGGCTGCGACGTACTCTGTGTCGAGGCGTTCGTCGACGAGACGAACTGGCCGATGCTGCTGCCGCAGCCGGTCGATGTGGTGATCGACGCCTGCGATCAGGTCCGCGCCAAGGCGGCGATCGCGGCCTGGGCGCTGCACACCCGAAGCACGCTCGTGGTCGCCGGCGCGGCGGGCGGCAAGCGGCGACCGCAGGAGGTCGATGTCGACGACCTCGAGCTCGTCACGCACGACCCGCTGCTTGCCGCGCTGCGGCAGCGCCTGCGCAAGCAGCATGGGGCGGCGCGCAGCGGCAAGATCGGCGTGCGCTGCGTGTTCTCGCGCGAGGCGGTGGCGCCGCCCGACGCGTCCGGCGGCGTCGACGGCAGTCTGAACTGCCACGGCTACGGATCGAGCGTCGGCGTGACCGCAACGTTCGGCATGGTGGCCGCGAGTCTTGCGCTAGAATCTGCCGCAGCGCAAAAATGAACCAGCGCCCAAGCGAGCTATAATTGAAGGCTTGCCGGGTTGTTAGCTCAGTTGGTAGAGCAGTAGACTTTTAATCTATTGGTCGTGGGTTCGAGCCCCGCACAACCCACCAATGGACGCACAGCGCACGCAGACCGAATCCGAAGAATGTGGGGCTCTTAGCTCAGTTGGTAGAGCAGCGGACTCTTAATCCGTAGGTCGAGTGTTCGAGTCACTCAGGGCCCACCAAAATACCTCGAAAAATCAACGGCTTGCATGAACTTCTAATCATGCAAGCCGTTGGTCCGTCTGGGGTTGTGACGGATTTGTGCCGCGATTTGCAAGTCGGTCTGCCCACGGTGCCAAATGATCTGCTGCGAGGTGCGCATAGCGCTGCACCATCGAGTAGCTCGCCCAGCCCCCAAGCTCCTGCAAGACGTTCAAGGGAGTGCCTCCCTGAATGTGCCAGCTGGCCCATGTGTGCCGCAGGTCGTGCCAGCGAAAGTTCTCGATGCCCGCGCGGCCCAGAGCCTTGTACCAAGCAGCTGTGCTCACCTGTTCGACGGGCTTGCCCTTGAACGTGAACACGACTTCCCGATGCTTGCCGATCTGCTTCTGCAGAACAGCGACGGCTTCGCCGTTGAGGGGCACCGGAATCGCCCGCCTCGCCTTTGCCTCGTCTGGATGCACCCACGCGCGCCGCCGATCGAGATCGACGGCTGACCAGCGCAGCCCGGTGACGTTTGCGGCCCTCAGCCCCGAAGAGAGGCTGAAAGCTGCCATGTCGCGCAAATGCTGCGGCAGTTCTGCCAGCAGCCGATCGGCCTCGAGGTGTGTCAAATAGCGAATGCGGCGGGTTGGCTCCTTCAGCATTCGCACCGTCGGCGCCCGATCCAGCCACTGCCACTCCCGCACACACTTTCGAAGGATCGACCGCACAAGCGCAAGGGTCCGGTTGACCGTCGCATTGCTGCAGCCGTCATCGAGTTTGGCCTGTGAGATGCGTTCAATCATGTCGCGGTGGATCGTGTCAAGTTCCTTGCCGCCCAGATGCTGGTGCAGCCAGCGAAGCTTCGCTTTGTCCTCTTCGGCTGTGGCCTTGTGCGACTGCTCCTTGCACCAGCG
>JANXZN010000336.1 GCA_025355545.1 Rhizobacter sp. | reverse complement strand
TCGTCAGCTCGCTCTCCTGCTCATCCGTCAACTCAACCGCCGGGGCTACTCGCAATTGCTCGCTCCAATTCAAATCGAAGTAGGGCATTCGAGTCGGGTAGCGATGTTAAGTTCCGTCAAGATTCAAACACTACACTAGTGCGCCGGTCACGGTGCGCGCTGAGGGGAAGCCCTGTCTCGCGCGCGTCACCCGCACGGCGCCGGCTCAGCGCACGGCGTGGCGCAGCGCCAGCGCCTCGTTCGCCGCGAGCGCGCCCAGCACCAGCGCACCGCCGCCGAGCACATGGGCGGCAGGCGTTTCGCCCGCGCCGAGCCAGGCCCACGCGACGCCGAAGATGACCTCGAGCAGCGCCAGCAGCGAGGCCTCAGGCGCGCTCAGGTGGCGCGCCGCGGCGACCGCCATCAGGCACGGGATCGCGAGCTGCACGACACCGAGCAGGGCCAGCAGACCGAGGTCGTGCGCCGAGGCCGCGAACGGCAGCGCGAACGGCAAGGTCAGGCCCGCCGACAGCAGCGCGCCGATCAGCACCGCCGGCAGCAGATCGACATCGGCGCGACCGCGGGTGTGCTGGATCAGCGTCCAGTTGACCGCCGCGGCGATCGGCACGCCGAGCGCGACCAGCGTGCCCGCGAGCTGCCGCGGGTCGGCGGCGCCGACCTCACGCCCGTACATCCAGCCGATGCCGATGCCGGCGACGGCGATCGCGGCCCAGGTGCGTGCGGCCAGCCGGTGGCCGAGGAACACGCGCGCGATCAGCGCGGTCAGCAGCGGCGCGATCGCCATCGTCACCAGCACGTTCGCCACCGTCGTCAGCGTGATCGCGACCATGAACGCGGTGAACATCACGCACCAGCACAGGCCCGACCACCACAGCGTCGCGCCACCGACGCGCAGCGAGCGCGCCAGCACGGCCCGGCCGCGCAACGCGGGCAGCAGCACCGCCAGCGCCAGCACCGTGAACGCGCTGCGCCAGAACGTGACCTCGAAACTGCGCGCGGTCTCCAGCTGACGCGTGACGACGCCGGCGATGCTCCACATCAGCGTGACGGCGAGCATCGTCACGACCGCCCGGCCGTGGGTCATCTCAGTAGTCGCTGCCGCCTGCGCTGCCCGGCGCGAGGTTGTCGAATTTCGTCAGCGGCTTGTTGAAGAAAAGTTTCAGCGTGCCGGTCGGGCCGTTGCGCTGCTTGCCGATGATGATCTCGGCGACACCGGGCTCCTTGCTGGCTTCCTTGTTGTAGTAGTCGTCGCGGTAGATGAACATGATGACGTCGGCGTCCTGCTCGATCGCGCCGGACTCGCGCAGATCGCTCATCATCGGCCGCTTGTCGGTGCGCGACTCGACGCTGCGATTGAGCTGCGAGAGCGCAAGCACCGGGCACTTCAGTTCTTTCGCGAGCGACTTCAGGCCGCGCGAGATCTCGCCGATCACGGTGGCGCGGTTCTCGTCGCTGCCGCCGGCGCTGCCGCTCATCAGCTGCAGGTAGTCGACCACGATCATGCCGAGCTGGCCGCACTGGCGGGCCTGGCGGCGCGCGCGGGCGCGGATATCGGTCGGCGTCAGCGCCGAGCTCTCGTCGATGAACATGCTGACGCTGCCGAGTTTCTCGACCGCCTCGGACAGGCGCGTCCATTCGTCGTCCTTGAGCCGGCCGGTGCGCAGATTGCTCTGGTCGATGCGGCCGAGCGAGCCGACCAGCCGCAGCGCGAGCTGCGCCGCGCCCATTTCCATCGAGAAAACGACCACCGGCAGCCCTTCGCTGACGGCGACATGCTCGGCGATGTTGAGCGCGAACGCGGTCTTGCCCATCGACGGCCGCGCCGCCAGCACGATCAGATCACCGGGCTGGAAGCCCGAGGTCATGCGGTCGAGGTCGAAGTAGCCGGTGCGCACCCCGGTCACGTCCTCGGCGCCGTTCTCGTGCAGTTCGGTGACGCGGTCCAGCAGCTGCACGACCAGCGTGTCCATGCTCTGGAAGCCCTGCTGCGATTTCGAGCCCTCTTCGCCGATGCGGAAGATCTTGCCCTCGGCCTCGTCGAGGATCTCGGAGACGTTGCGGCCCTGCGGGTTGAACGCGCTGGTGGCGATCTCGTCGCTGGCCGCGACCAGCTTGCGCAGCACCGCGCGCTCGCGCACGATCTCGGCGTAGCGGCGCATGTTGGCGGCGCTCGGCACGCTCTGCGCCAGCGCGTTCAGGTAGACCAGGCCGCCGCACTCGTCGGCCTTGCCGAGGCTTTGCAGTTGCTCGAACACGGTGATCACGTCGGCCGGCTTGGTCGCGGCGATCAGGCCGCCGATCGCCGCATAGATCAGGCGGTGCTCGAAGCGGTAGAAGTCGCCGTCGGTGAGCAGATCGCCGGCGCGGTCCCAGGCGCTGTTGTCGAGCAGCAGACCACCGAGCACGCTCTGCTCGGCCTCGACCGAGTGCGGCGGGATGCGCAGTTTCGAGACTTCGTCGTCGGGGCGGGAGCCGTGCGAGAGTTCAACGGGCAGGAAGGTCGACATCGGCGGAATCATAGGGCCGTGTCGTCGCCACGGCTGTGCGCAACCCTGTGGAAATTCAGGGGACTGCGGTGGACAAGTGAAGCTATAAAAGGCAAAGGGCCGGCGAAGCCGGCCCCTTATCGTTGCGCGGGAAACCGTCAGGCGGTTTCGCCCAGCACCACGACCTTGACTTCCACCACCACGTCGGTGTGCGGCGCCACGCTCACGGTGTGCTCGCCCACGGTCTTCAACGGACCATTGGGCATGCGCACCTGCGACTTGACGACCTTGAAATCGATGCGGGTCAGCGCGTCGGCGATGTCGGCGTTCGTGACCGAACCGAACAGGCGCCCGTCGACGCCCGCCTTCTGCGTGATGTGGACGGTGCGGCCGCTCATCTTTTCGCCGAGCGCATTCGCGGTGGCAAGCTTCTCGGAGGCCGCCTTCTCGAGTTCGGCACGCTTGACCTCGAACTCCTTGATCGCTGATTCGGTCGCGCGGCGGGCCGAGCGTTGCGGGATCAGAAAGTTGCGGGCGTAACCGTCTTTGACCCTGACGACATCGCCGAGGTTGCCGAGGTTGGCGACTTTTTCCAGCAGGATGATTTGCATGTGATCGCTCCTCAGACCTTGTGCTGGTCGCTGTACGGCAGCATCGCCAGGAAACGTGCGCGCTTGATGCACGTCGTCAGCTGGCGCTGGAAGAATGCGCGCGTGCCGGTCAGGCGGGCGGGCGTGATCTTGCCGTTTTCACCGATGAAGTCGCGCAGCGTGTCGATGTCTTTGTAGTCGATCTGCTTGACGCCGGTGACCGTGAAGCGGCAGAAGCGCTTGCGACGGAACAACAGCGACTGGGTATTGCGCTTGGGCTTGCGGTCCTTCGAGAACCGGCCTTTACCACGTGGCGGGGGCATATGACACCTCTTTCAAATTTCGAACAGTGAGCCGATCGGGTCCGTGAGACTTCAATCCAGCTCGGTTACATGAAACACGACACCTCGACCGTTGCGCTGCGAGCCCAGGAAGCCGGCAAAGCCGTGAGTGCTTCCCATCTCGAGCTTCTCGACACGCGTTGTGATCTCCCCGATCGCGCGGGCCCGGATTTCGAACCAGACCTTGCGGGCTTGGCCGTCTTGCGTGACCTCCGATTCGTGCTTCAGGCTCAAATCGAGGGCCGGCAAACCGGCCGGGGTGTATCGCAACGCGCCTCGCTCCGCCAGCTGCGCGGTCAGAACCAGGCGGTTCATTCAGCGCGGCAACGAAGGCAACGGTGCGACATCGTCAGGCCGAAGCCTCCTGCGGCGGGCGCTCTTGACGTTCCGGGCGGTCACCGCGCTCGCCACGATCGCCGCGGTCACCACGATCAGGCGGCGGCGACGATTTGCGCGAGTCTTCGCGCTCGACCATCTTCATCATCACCGACGGGCCGGTCACGGCTTCGTCCTGCAGCACCGTGAGGTGACGAATGACGGCGTCGTTGAAGCGGAAGCCGGTTTCGAGCTCGACCAGCACTTCCTTGCTGCACTCGATGTTCAGGCACAGGTAGTGCGTCTTCGCCAGCTTCTGGATCATGTAGGCCATCTGGCGACGACCCCAGTCTTCCACGCGGTGGACCTTGCCACCGCCGGCGGTGACGACACCTTTGTAACGTTCCAGCATCGCCGGAACCTGTTCGCTTTGATCCGGGTGGATCAGCAGCACGATTTCATAATGACGCATTGAGACTCCTTGTGGTTCGCTCGGCCCGCGATTGATGAAGCGAGACCGAGGCAGTTGAGCCACCCCGAAGCGTCAGACCCGGGTGTGGCAAGGCGAGCCTGCGATTGTAGCCTGCTCCGCCGCCGCCGGGCCCGGGCCGCTCAACCCGGGCCCGGCTGGCGCAGGCCGCGCACGAAATCGCGCGCGGCGGCCGACGGGCGCGGCGTCAGCAGGCTGACGATCACGCAGGCCGCAAACCCCAGCGGCACCCCGAACACGCCGGCCGACACCGGCAGGATGCCGAACCACAGCTCGACCGGCGCACTGACCCGGAACAGCCCGCGCAGCCAGGCCTCGTTGCGGATCAGGTAGTACAAGGTCAGCGCCAGGCCGCCCACCATGGCGCACAGCGCTCCCCACCGGTTCGCGCGGCCCCAGAAGATGCCCAGCACCAGTGCCGGAAAGAACGCCGACGCGGCGATCGAGAACGCTGCGGTGACGAGAAACAGGATGTCGGCCGGCCGCTGCGCCGCCACCGCGGCGGCGGCCAGCGCCGCGACCAGCAGCAGCACCTTCGAGACCGTGACCCGCCGCGCCGCCGACGCATTCGGCCCGAGCAGCTTGAAGTACAGGTCGTGCGACAGCGCGTTGCCGATCGTCAGCAGCAACCCGTCGGCGGTCGACAGGGCCGCCGCGAGTCCGCCCGCGGCGACCATGCCCGAGATCACATAGGGCAGCCCGGCGATCTCGGGCGTGGCCAGCACGACGAGGTCGCTGCCGATTCGGATCTCGCCGAGCTGCAGGATGCCGTCGTGGTTGATGTCGACCACCGACACCAGCGATGGGTCGACGCGCGACCACTCGGCGATCCACGCCGGCAGCCGGTCGAACGGCAGGCCGACCAGGCCGTTGAAGACCTCGAACTTGACCAGCACCGCCAGGGCCGGCGCCGTCAGGTACAGCAGCAGGATGAAGAACAGCGACCAGGCCACCGATTCGCGCGCCGCGCGCACTGACGGCGTCGTGTAGCTGCGCATCAGGATGTGCGGCAATGCCGCCGTGCCAACCGTCAGGCAGAACACCAGCGCGATGAAGTTGCGGCGCGACTCGTCGAAAGTCTTGCGCTGGCCGGCGTCACCGGCCGGATCGCCGGCGAACTGCTGGGCGTGCAGCGGCATGCCGGCCAGCGGCTGGGCGCGCGCCTCGTCGGCGGCCTGGGCGCGCGTCCAGGCCTCGCGGGCGAGCGCCTCGGTCTTGGGCTGGGTCGCGAGCGCCTTGTCGGCGGCCTGGATCTCGCGCAGCGGCGCGTTCGCGGCCTTCAGCTCGCGGCTGCGCCGCTGCGCTTCGGCACGGTCCGCGACCAGCGCGGCCGGCACATCCGTGAGCTTGGCAGCGAACACGTCGGCGCGCGCCTTGAACAGCGCCCGCACCTCGAGCTCCTTCGGGTCGCGCAGCAGCTGCTGCTCGCGCTCGCTGACCTTGGCGAGCTGCCGGCCGACGACGAGCTGCGGCACCGGCACGCCGGTCTGCTTGATCGACAGCCAGGCGACCGGGATCATGTAGGCGATCACCAGGATGATGTACTGCGCCACCTGCGTCCAGGTCACCGCACGCATGCCGCCGAGGAACGAGCAGACCAGCACTCCACCCAGCCCGAGGAAGATGCCGAGCACGAAATCGACGCCGGTGAGCTGTGTCGTGATCAGGCCGACGCCGTAGATCTGCGCCACCAGGTAGACGAACGAACACAGGATCGCGGCGAGCAGCCCGATCAGCCGCGGCAGCCGGCCGCCGTAGCGCGCGGCCAGAAAGTCGGGGATGGTGTACTGACCGAACTTGCGCAGGTAGGGTGCGAGCAGCACCGCCACCAGCACGAACCCGCCGGTCCAGCCCATCACATAGGCCAGACCGCCGTAACCCTGCAGGTAGAGCGTGCCGGCCAGGCCGATGAACGACGCCGCCGACATCCAGTCGGCGGCGGTGGCCATGCCGTTGTACATCGCCGGCACGCGGCGCCCGGCGACGTAGTACTCGGCCGCATCGGTGGTGCGGCTGACGATGCCGATCGCCGCGTACAGGCCGACCGTCGCGAGCAGAAAGATCACGCCGATCCAGCGCCGCGACAGCCCGGTCTGCTCGAGCACCGCGAGCAGACCCACGAACCCGACGAAGCCGAGCGTGTAGCGAAGGTAGATGCGATCCAGCCGATGCCGGAAGGCGAGCGCGTCGGGGCTCGCCACGCTAGTCGTCCCCGGCGACACCATGCTCGAGGTCGAGCCGGTGCATCAACCGCGCGTAGATGCACACCAGTGCGAGGTAGACGAGCAACGCGCCCTGCGCCGCCACCCAGAAGCTGAACGGCCACTCGAACACGCGGCCGTTCAAGTCGCGCGCGAAGTACGTGACCCCGAAGGTCACGACGAACCAGATCGCCAGCAGCCACGCGCTGACGCGCTGGCCCGCGCGCCAGCGCCTGCGCGCGCGCTCAGCGTCCGGCATGCCGGACCGCGGCGCGGCGATCGGCCAGAAGCATCAACACGAGCCATTGCAGCATGGCCTATTGTGCAATCTCGCGCCCGCCGCGAGGCGCAGCCCGGCCGCCGCGAGCCTCGGGGATTCCCACTAGAGGCCGGCGCCCCGCGCGTCAGTGCACGACGCGCTCGAACGCGAACTCGCCGGCCTCGAAATCGACCGGAATCACGTCCTTCGGGCCGAAGCGCCCTTCGAGGATCAGCTTCGCGACCGGGTTCTCGATGCGCCGCTGGATCTCGCGCTTCAGCGGCCGCGCGCCGAACACCGGGTCGAAGCCGGCCTTCGCCAGCTCGCTCAGCGCACGCGGCGAGACCTCGAGCTTCATCTCCATCTTCTCGAGTCGCGCCTCCAGCACCTTGAGCTGGATCTTCGCGATCGCCTGGATGTTCTTCGCGTCGAGCGCATGGAACACGACCGCCTCGTCGATGCGGTTCAGGAACTCGGGCCGGAAATGCTGCTTGACCTCGACCCACACCGCGTCGCGAATCGCTTCGTTGCTCTGCCCGGCCATCTGCATGATCTGGTGCGAGCCGAGGTTGCTGGTCATCACGATCACGGTGTTCTTGAAGTCGACGGTGCGGCCCTGGCCGTCGGTCAGACGACCGTCGTCGAGCACCTGCAGCAGCACGTTGAAGACGTCGGGGTGCGCCTTCTCGACCTCGTCGAGCAGCAGCACGCTGTAGGGCTTGCGGCGCACCGCCTCGGTCAGGTAGCCGCCTTCGTCGTAGCCGACGTAGCCGGGCGGCGCGCCAATCATGCGGGCGACCGAGTGCTTCTCCATGAACTCGCTCATGTCGAGGCGGATCAGGTGATCCTCGCTGTCGAACAGGAAGCCGGCGAGCGCCTTGCACAGCTCGGTCTTGCCGACGCCGGTGGGGCCGAGGAACAGGAACGAGCCGGTCGGGCGGTTCGGGTCGCTCAGGCCGGAGCGCGAACGGCGGACCGCGTTCGCGACCGCGCTGATCGCCTCGTCCTGACCGATCACGCGCTCGTGCAGCTTCGCTTCGATCTGCAGCAGCTTTTCGCGGTCGCCCTGCATCAGCTTGGACACCGGGATGCCGGTGGCGCGCGCCACCACCTCGGCGATCTCTTCGGCGCCGACCGTCGTGCGCAGCAGTTGCGGGCGGCCCGTCTTCGCGCCTGTCGACTCCGTGGCCTGCGCATCCTTCAGTTTCTTCTCGAGCGCCGGCAGCTTGTCGTACTGCAATTCG
>JANXZN010000319.1 GCA_025355545.1 Rhizobacter sp. | reverse complement strand
GGCTGGTGGCGCGCTCGCAGTCTTGCCTACATCAGTTGCCTACACCGCTGAAAATCGAAGGGGCCTGACGACACCGTCAGACCCCTACTTTTCCTCTGGTGGCGCTTCAGGGATTCGAACCCCGGACCTGCGGATTATGATTCCGTCGCTCTAACCGACTGAGCTAAAGCGCCTAAGCCCATAATTATAGCGTCGCTCCGGCGGCGCTCGACGACGCCCGGCTCCACTGCCCGCGCGGTCGCTTTCCCTCCCTGGTTTCAAGGCTCCGGTCCTGCCCGCATGTTCAGCTTCTTCAAGAAAAAGCCGGTCGCGCCCGACGCGACTTCGGCGCTCCCCGAACCCGTCGTCGATTCGCCCGCACCGCCCGAGACCGAGCGCCGCAACTGGCTCGACCGGCTGCGCGGCGCGCCGAGCGAATCGGCGCCGCCGATCGCTGCGCCGGTGATGCCCGAGCCCGTTGTGGCCACGAGCGATGCGCCGGTCGACACCGAGGCCCGCCGCCGCTGGATCGACAAGCTGCGCGGCGGCTTGCGCAAGACCGGCTCGAGCATCGCCGAAGTTTTCACCGGCACGCAGATCGACGACGCACTGTATGAGGAACTCGAATCGGCACTCCTGATGGCCGACGCCGGCGTCAAGGCGACCGAGTACCTGCTCGCCGACCTGAAATGGCGCGTCGCCGAAGAGCGGGCGAAAACGCCGCGGGCGGTGAAGGAGCTGCTGGCCAACGCGATCACCGACCTGCTCAGGCCCCTCGAGCGCAGCCTGAGCGTCGGCGAGCACGTGCCGACCGTGATCATGGTCGTCGGCGTCAACGGTGCCGGCAAGACGACCAGCATCGGCAAGCTCACACGGCACCTCGCCGACGCGAATCGGAAGGTGCTGCTGGCCGCGGCCGACACCTTCCGCGCCGCGGCGCGCGAACAGCTCGCAGTTTGGGCCCAGCGCGCGGATGCGCGCAGCGTCGGTGCTGGCAGCCGGGTCGAGATCGTCGGGCAGGAGGGCGGCGATCCGGCCGCGGTGACCTTCGACGCGGTGGTGGCCGGCAAGGCCCGCGGCTGCGACGTGGTGATCGCCGACACCGCCGGCCGCCTGACCACGCAACTGCACCTGATGGACGAGCTGAAAAAGATCCGCCGCGTCATCGCGAAGGCGCAGGACGGGGCACCGCACGAGGTGCTGCTGGTGGTCGACGGCAACACCGGCCAGAACGCGCTGGCGCAGGTGCAGACCTTCGATGCCGCACTGCGGCTCACCGGCCTGATCATCACCAAGCTCGACGGCACGGCGAAGGGTGGCGTGCTCGCGGCGATCGCGTTGTGGTCGCGGGAGCGCACGCGCGATGGGGCGCCGGCCGTGCCGGTCTACTTCATCGGTGTGGGCGAGAAGCTCGAAGACCTGCAGACCTTCGACGCGCGCGAGTTCGCGCAGGCGCTGCTGAGCTGAGCGAAGCCGGCCGATTGATCGGGGGTCAGCGTTTCTTCAACGGTGTCGGCGCGGTGTCGAGGTCGTCGTACCAGGTCGAGGGCGGCGGCTCCAGCAGCTCGATCATCTCGTCTTGCGTCGAATCGCGATCGGCCTCGTCGAAGGGGTTGGGGCCTACGGCGGCGACGGCGACGGCGGGTTTGAACGCCGGCGCGGCGGCGACGACAGGCGAGGCGGCAACCTGCGCCGCGCCGGCGGCCGGTGCCTCCGGCTTCGGCAGGATCTGCTCGCGCGCCGCGTCGGCGGCGGGAATCGCGTTCTCGGTCCAGATCAGCAGCGGGACCTTGGCCGCCTTCAGCGTGCGCTGCATGCGCGTCAGCCGCTTCTGGGCGCGCTCGCCGGCCTGCGGTACCTGAACCTCGACCACCGCGATCACCTGCGCGGCCATGTCGCAGACGACGAAGTCGGCGCACTGGTTGCCGATCCGGCGCAGCCAGTCGGCGTACGAATTGCGGCGCGGCACGTTGATGAAGCGCGCGAGCGGCACCTGCGCCAGGATCATGTATTCGGGCATCGCGCGGGCGAGCGTGCCGAAGGCCAGCCGCTCCTGTGTGCTGAGCACGCGCGTCGGCTGCGGTGGCCAACCGGTCACGGTGTCGAGGCGATCGGCGCTCTTGCCTGAAGCTGAACCCGCGCTACCGCGCTGGCGCAGCCACCACCACGCCAGCAGCAGCACGATGGCCAACAGGCCCAACGAAATCTGGAATGTAGTCATCCGTCCGTCCGTGCTCCCGGTTCGACATCAGGGCGCGAGGGTAGCCGGAGTTCGACGATCGGTCACGCCCGCGGTCGGCGCGAACCCGGCATCAGCGCGGCCCGCCGGGCCCGCCCATGCCCTTCATGCCGCCCATGCGCTTCATCATTTTCATCATGCCGCCGCCCTTCATCTTCTTCATCATGTCGCGCATCTGCTCGAACTGGTTCAGCAGGCGATTGACCTCCTGAACCTGCACGCCGGCACCCGCCGCGACCCGGCGTTTGCGCGTGGCCTTCAGCAGATCGGGCTTGCGGCGCTCGAGTGGCGTCATCGAGCAAATGATGCCTTCCATGCGGCGCATGTCGCGCTCGGCCCGGTCGACATCGGCGGCACCGAGATTCGCCGCCTTGCCCGTCATCTGCGACGGCAGCTTGTCCATCAGGCCCGCCAGACCGCCCATCTTCTTCATTTGTGACAGTTGTGACAGGAAGTCATTGAGGTCGAAACTGTCGCCGGCCCTGACCTTGTCGACGAGCTTTTGCGCCGCCGCTATGTCGACGCCTTTTTGCACCTCCTCGACCAGCCCGACGATGTCGCCCATGCCGAGCACGCGGCCGGCGTGGCGCTGCGCATCGAAGACTTCCAGGCCGTCGATCTTCTCGCTGACGCCGGCGAACTTGATCGGCGCGCCCGTGATCTGCCGCACCGACAGCGCCGCGCCGCCGCGCGAGTCGCCGTCCATCTTGGTCAGCACGATGCCGGTCAGCGGCAGCGCGTCCCTGAACGCCTTCGCGGTGTTGACCGCGTCCTGACCCTGCATCGCGTCGACGACGAACAGCGTCTCGACCGGCTTCAGCGCGGCGTGCAGCTCGGTGATCTCGCGCATCAGCAACTCGTCGACGCCCAGGCGCCCGGCGGTGTCGACCAGCAGCACGTCGAAGTAGTGCTTGCGCGCGTAGTCGAGCGCGGCCAGGCCGATCGCGAGCGGCTTGTCCGCACCGCTCGACGGGAACCATTCGGCGCCGGCTTGCTTCGTCACCAGCTTGAGCTGCTCGATCGCGGCCGGGCGGTAGACGTCGGCCGAAACCGTCAGCACCTTCTTCTTGCGCTTCTCGATCAGGTGCTTCGCGAGTTTCGCGGTGGTCGTGGTCTTGCCCGCACCCTGCAGACCGGCCATCAGGATCACGGCCGGCGGCTGCGTGGCGAGGTTGATGTCGGCGGGGGCCTTCAAGGCCCCGCTCACCGGGTCCGCTTCGCCCATCGTCGCGGCGAGCTCGCGGTTGACGATGCCCACCAGCGCCTGGCCCGGCGAGAGCGAGCCGACGACTTCGGCACCGAGCGCCTTGTCCTTCACGCGCGCGATGAAGTCGCGCACCACCGGCAGCGCGACGTCGGCCTCGAGCAGCGCCATGCGGACCTCGCGCAGCATGTCCTGCACGTTGTCTTCGGTGATGCGGGCCTGGCCGCGCATCGTCTTGACCAGGCGACTGAGCCGGTCGGTAAGGATGGAAGCCATCGGGGTGGGGGCGCGGCCCGTGCGCCGAAGCATCGGCGCACGGGCGCGAAAGTACACTGTGGCGATGATTCTATCGTTAGCCACTGCAGCCACCACGACGGTCGCAGGCGCATTCCCGTCGGGTTGGTTGCTCGGGCTGCCGAGCGTGCTCGCGCTCGCGGCCTACGCCGCCACTGCGCTGTTGCCGGAGCGCCTGGCCGACGCGTTGCGCGCGGCGCTGCTCGGGGCCTTCGTCGCGCATGCGGTGGCGATCGTCGTCGACATCTCGGGACTGAGCAGCGGTGTCGAGGTCGCGCGCTTCGGCTTCGCGCCGGCGCTGTCGATGACGGTTTGGCTCGTGCTCGCGGTCTACCTGGTCGAGAGCCGGTTCCTGCCCTTGCCGGGCGCGCGCCGCGTGCTCGCGCTGCTGGGCATCGTCGTCGTTGCACTGGCCTGGATCTTCCCCGGCGAGGTGCGGCCGCAGGTCGATTCGCGCTGGGCGCCGCTGCACTGGGCTCTCGGGATCGCGTCGTACGGCCTGTTCGGCGCCGCGGTGCTGCACGCGGTGATGCTCAATCGTGCCGAGCGCCAGATGCGGCCGTCCGCCGGTGCGACCGCTGCGCCCAAGGGCATGCCGCTGCTGCAGCTCGAGCGCATGACGTTCCGCTTCGTCGGCGCCGGCTTCGTCGTGCTGTCGGCAGCGTTGGTGCTCGGCGCCTGGTTCGCGCACCCCTGGCGCTGGGACCACAAGGCCGTGTTCTCGGTGCTCGGCTGGCTCGTCTTCGCCGGGCTGCTCGCGGGGCGGCGCGCGTTCGGCTGGCGCGGGCCGGTGGCGACGCGCGGCGTGTACGTCGGCGCGGGCCTGCTGCTGCTGGCCTATGTGGGCTCGCGCTTCGTGCTCGAGGTGCTGCTGCACCGCGCGCCGGCATGAACGGGGTGAGCGCATGAAATTCCTGCTGTTGCTGATCGCTGTGTTCGTGCTGCTGTGGCTGCTGCGGGGCCTCCTGCAGCGCGCGCGGCGCCCGCCACCCGCGCCGAAGCCGCCCGGCGCCGAGGCGCCCCAGCCGATGCTGAGTTGCGCGCACTGCGGCCTGCACCTGCCGCGCGACGAAGCGCTGCCGGGGCGCGGCGGCGTGTTCTGCGATGCCGCGCACCGGGCGGCGTTCGAGCGGGCGCATCCGGATTCATGACCAGCGCCGACCGCGCGTCCGAGCGTCGATTCGCCGACCGGCGCCGAGTGCGCCGACCCACTGCCGCCGACGAATCCTGGTTCGGTGCCTTCGGCTCCGACACCGACACCCAGGCGCGCGACGACGACCTGCCCGACGACGATCCGCCCGCGACACCCGGCAGCGACGAGCCATCGCGGTGGAAGTCAGGGTGGGCACCCGACTCGCGCTTTCTGTCGCGCGCCGCTGCGCATGTCGTGGAGTCGGGGCAGACGGCATTCGAGCGCCTGTACAGTGCCTTCATCGCGGCACGTGCTGCGCTCGGCGTCGCGCTGCTCGTGGCGCTGGCGCTGGGCGGCCTGTTCGGGCTGCGGCCGACGCCGATCGTCACGCTGATCAGCTCGGCCTATGCTGCGCTCGCGATCGGCCTGTGGCTGCTGCCGCGCTACCGGCGGCCCGCCGTGCCGCGCACGATGGCACATCTGCGCGGCCCGCAATGGCTCGCGACGATCGGAGTCGATCTGGTGTCCTTCATGGCGCTGCACGTGCTTGCGCCCGGGTCGAGCCTGAACTATGTCGCGCTGCTGGTCTTGCCGGTGCTGATGGCCGGCGTGCTGACGCCGCGCACACTGGCGCTGGCGACCGCGGCGGCGGTGACGCTGGCGTTGCTCGGCGCGGCCTGGGTCAGCGTCGTCGGCGGTGCCGAAGGCACCTTGCAGATGACGCAGGCCGGCTTGGCCGGCACCGGCTTCTTCGTCATCACGGTGCTGGCCGGTGAGCTCGCCGGGCGCCTGGCGCGCGAGGAGTTGACGGCTCGCGGCAGCCTGGAGATGGCGCGCCAGCAGGCACAGCTGAACCGGCTCGTGATCGAGGAGATGCAGGACGGTGTGCTCGTCGTCGATCGGCGCGGCCGCGTACGCGCCGCCAACCCCGCGGCGCGCCGCCTGCTCGCGCCCGGCGGCATGAGCCGGCCCGCGCCGTTCCAGTTACGCGGCGTGCAGGCCTGGGACGCGCTGGTGAAGACGGTCGAGCGTGCGTTCGGCGAAGCGACCTGGCCCGAGGCCGGGCGCGACGTGGTGCTGCTGTTCGAGAACGCCACCGCGAGCGCGCTCGGCGTGCAGCGCACCTTGCGCGTGCGCGTGCGCTTCACGCGCAAGCGCGAGCCGCAGTCGATCGAGGAGTTCTGCGTGCTGTTCCTCGAAGACGTGCGCAACATGCAGGCGCGCAGCCGCCAGGAGAAGCTCGCGGCGATGGGCCGCGTTTCGGCCGGCATCGCGCACGAGATCCGCAATCCACTGGCGGCGATCTCGCAGGCGAACGCGCTTCTGTCCGAGGACGCGACCGACCCGGTGCAGCGCCAGCTGATGCAGATGGTCAGCGCCAACGTCGAGCGCCTGAAGCGCATCGTCGACGACGTCATGGAGGTGGCGCCCGGCGCCCCGCAGGAAGTCGGCGTGATCGACGCGACCGCGCAGGTCGCGGCGGTGTGCAGCGAGTGGACCCGCGCGGCCGGCGTGACGCTGGGCGCGCAAAGCGTGTTGCGGGTCGAGCTGCCGACCGAACCCGTCGGTGTGCTGTTCGATGCCGAGCATTTGCGCCGCGTGCTCGTGAACCTGCTCGACAACGCCTACCGCCACGCGAGCCGGGCCCCGGGCGCGATCCAGCTGCGCCTCGATTCACGCCGCGAGGCGCAGGCGTTCCTGAGTCTGGCGAGTGACGGCGCGCTGATCCCGCCCGATGTCGAGCCCTTCCTGTTCGAGCCGTTTTTCTCGACCCGCAGCCGCGGCACCGGCTTGGGCTTGTATATTTGCAGGGAACTGTGCGAGCGCTACGGCGCCACCATCGACTACCGGCTGCGTGCGGAAGGTGTGGCCCAGCGCAACGAGTTCTTCGTCGAGATGCAGCGCAAGGCACTCGGCCCGAGTCTGTTGAGCTAGCCACCGGCACCGTCGCACGCCCGCCATGAACAACCCTTCGCATTTCAGCCTGCTGGTCGTCGACGACGAGCCCGATCTGCGCACGCTCTACGAACTGACCTTGCTGCGCGAAGGCTATGACATCGAGACCGCCGGCACGGTCCAGGACGCCCTGCTGCACCTGAAGGATCGCACCTACAGCGCCGTGATCACCGACATGCGCCTGCCCGACGGCACCGGCCTGGACGTGCTGCGCTGGCTCGAGGAGAGCGGGCGCCGCGAGAAGACGATCGTGATCACCGCGTATGGTTCGGCCGAGAACGCGGTCGAGGCACTGAAGGCCGGCGCGTACGACTACCTGACCAAGCCGGTGGACCTGAAGCAGTTCCGTGCGGTCGTGGCCTCGGCGCTCGGTCGCCCCGGGGGCAGTGGCGGGCCGACGATCGACCCGGCCACGCTGCCGTCGGAAAGCGGTGCCGTGCCGGCCTCCGCACCGCGCCCGGCACCGGCCGCGCAGGTGCCGGCCGCGCCGGTGAGCCAGGCGCTGAACCGGATGGCCGGACAGTCGACAGCGATGCAGCAGGTGCGTTCGCTGGTCGACAAGGTCGCGCGCAGCATGGCGCCGGTGATGGTCAACGGCGAATCTGGCACCGGCAAGGAACTGGTCGCGCGCGCCATCCACGAGGTCAGCGTGCGCAGCGCGCAGCCGTTCATCGCGGTGAACTGCAGCGCGATTCCGGAGCAGCTGCTCGAGGCCGAATTCTTCGGCTACCGCAAGGGCGCATTCACCGGCGCGATGGAAGACCGCGAGGGCGTGTTCCAGGCCGCGAACGGCGGCACGCTGTTCCTCGACGAGATCGGCGACCTGCCGCTGCCGATGCAGTCGAAGCTGCTGCGCGCGGTCCAGGAGCGCTCGGTGCGGCCGGTCGGCGCGGTCGCCGAAGTGCCGGTCAACGTGCGGCTGCTCAGCGCCACCCACAAGGACCTGGCGGCCGAGGTGCACGCCGGGCAGTTCC
>JANXZN010000060.1 GCA_025355545.1 Rhizobacter sp. | reverse complement strand
CTGCCGCAGCAGCGGCTTGAGCTTGGTCGTCAGCAGCTCGGACGCCTCGGCTTCCTCCTCGTCATCCTCATCGGGCTTCTTCGCCGCTTCGGCCTGCTCTTTCTTCTCCGCCTCGGCCTTGGACTTGGCCGCTTTGTCGGCTTCGGCCTTGGCCTTGGCGACATCGCGTATCGCGGTATCGGCGGCGGCGGTCAGTTCAGCGAGAAATTTGCCGACGACCGGTACCGCGGCGATCTCCTTGGACTTCTTCAGCTGTGCGGCGAGCTTTTGGATCTGGTCGAGGATCTGCTGCGCATCGTCGTGGTCGTCGTCGCCGAGCTTTTTGATATCGGCCAGCGACTTCAGCAGGCCGTTGTCCTTGACGCCCTTGTTCTTCGCGAGAACATCCTTCCAGGCGCTGTCGGTAAGTAACTTGGATTTGATCATCGCTGGCGAGCCTCCTCTGGCTGACGTGTCAGTATCCGTAACCCGCTTAGGCGCACCTTTGGATAAAGCAGTTTCGATGATTCGCTAGCGCTCGTTCTAGCGCTCCATTTGCCACGTCTAGATCTGCTTCCGCCTTGGCTTGCACGCGAATGGCATTTTGCACAGGTATAGATGCACTGATACAGGCAATCGCTCCAACCAAACATGCGGGGATTGTTAAATCGCCCTTGCTTTTGATGGTTCCGATGATGCACGTTGCCAATCCGCCGTAGCAGATTTTCTTGCCTTGTTCAGAAGCCTCCACTACGGCCCGATCCGCATCTTTGAATGCGTTGACCGCAATTCTTAGACCGTTTCGAGGTGCCTCAATCGCCGTTCGGAACTTCAGGAGATCGTCGGGCGAACAGCACTTGCCACTAAAGCCGACGGTGGCGGACGGTAGGTCCAGTGAATTGCTCGGGCTGAGATTGACATCGAGAACGACAACGGCCTCATTAAGAAGCACTTCGGCGCGCGCCAAAAGCGGTAGCTTTGGCGCGTTGTTGGCGACCACCTGATTTGCAGCTTGACTAAGGCTCGCTTCCATATCGAAGTTGCCTAAGCCCGGGATATTGATGACTGGTACGAGGCTCGCCACAGCTTCCTCCAGTATCTTGCCGACCCCTTCATCCTCTTCGGGCGCCGCCTGCGGCGCGGGCGCTGGCGCCGCGCCACCGGCCAGCGCGCGCTCGGTCGCGCCACCGGCATCGACCCGGCCATCCGGCTTGGCCTGCCCCATGTTTCTCTGGAAAGCCTCGATCGCGGCAATCGTCTGTCCGCCACACTGGCCGTCGGCCGCGACGCCCAGCGCGGTCTGCACCGCGCGCACGTCGTTCGGTGCGTTCTTGCCGCCTCTTCCCACCGATCCACCGAGCGGGAATGAGCCCGTTCCGCCTCCAGACGCGCCGGCGCTGGGCGAACCAGAGACTGCCCCGGCGACCGTCTTCACTGCACCCGTGACCGCACCGGTCACCCCGTCGATGGCGCCTTCCACAGCGCCCTGTACGCCCTGAACTACGTGGCTTACGGTGCTCGCCACTTGGCCGAGCACGGCCGAGCCTTCCTCCTTGATGTTTTGGGCCAATTGACCCAGATCGACGCCGAAGGCGTTCAACATGAAACCGTCTTGCTCTTCGCTCATGACGCTATCTCCGGGTTGTTCAGGCGATGGACTTGATCATGTGCGTCAGGCTGTCGGTGACGACTTTGCGCACCTGGGCGTTGACGCCGAACGGGTTCTTGTCGATGTGCTCGATCAAGGGCTCGCTCTTCACGAAGGCGATGTACTCCGCCAGGATGGTCTTGGCGCTCGCGAGTTCGGCCTTGCGCTTCGCTGCATCTTTGATGGCACCGGCACGTTCGAGCGTTTGCGCCAGGCGCACGTCGAGCTTCTCGAGGATCACGTCGACGCGCTGCACGCCCCGGTCGATCTCGTCAAGCACCGTCGGGTGCTCGTTGGCGTACTCCTGCCGGATGGCTCGCTTGAGCTCATTGATGTTGTGGTCGAGGATGTCGCGCGTGCCATGCCAGACCTGCGGCGCCCGTTCAAGAGTCGCCTCACCCAGGTCTTCCGGCGGCGCCATCGGGTTCGGCGGCGGTGGCGGCTTGCCGATCTTGCCGGAGGCGGCCAGCGCACGAGCCGTGCCGCGGCGCGGGTCGACGCGGCCATCGGGTTTGGACTGACCCAGAGCACGCTGGAACTCCATGATCGCCTCAATGGTGTCGCGGCCGCAGTGCCCATCCACCTTGAGGCGTGCATCGGCGCGACGGTTGAGTGCCGCCTGTACGGCCTTCACGTCTTCCTCGAGGTTCTTGCCGCCCTGGCCTACTGCCGCGTTGATCTCGAATGGCCGGGCCATTCCCGTTGGCGGTTCTGCCGCCTTGCCTGAGTCCTCCGGCGAATCTTCGCCATCTCGCGTCCCCGCATCAGGCGCGCCGCCTTCGTCCCCGTCGTCGTCGTCGCCGTCCTCGCCGCGGCACTTGATCTTGCTCAGGCGCAAACCAGTCTGCTCGAGCAGCGCGAGCTTGATCAGCTTGGACATGCCCGCCACCTCGGCCTTCAGCACGAAGGTCGTCGCACCCGCCTCGAGGACGCAATGTCCGGGGTAGTACTTGGTGCTGCCGCCACCCAGTTCGTCGGCGAGC
>JANXZN010000292.1 GCA_025355545.1 Rhizobacter sp. | reverse complement strand
GCTGGCCGGCCTGGAGGCGGCGCTGACGCTGATCTTCCGCGAGGGCGAGGCACAGGTGCTGGCACGGCATCGCTTGCTCGCCGACGCAGTGCACGCCGCGGTCGAGCGCTGGAGCGAGGCCGGTGCGCTGAGCTTCTTCGGCCAGCTGCCGGCGGCGCGCTCGGTCTCGGTGACGACGATCGCGGTCGCACCCGGTGTCGACCCCGAGGCGATGCGCACGATCGCACGCGAGCGCTTCGAGGTCGCGATCGCCGGCGGCCTCGGCCCGCTCGCCGGCCGTGCGTTCCGCATCGGCCACCTCGGCGACATCAACGCGGCGATGGTGCTGGGGGCGCTGGCCGGCGTCGAAGCCGCGATGACGGTAAAGCGCGTGCCGTTCGGGCGCGGCGGCGTCGAGGCCGCGATCGCCCGGCTCGCCGCCGACTGATCTTCAGCTGCGCAGCAGCCCGAACGGTCCGCGCCCGCTGGCCGCGGCCAGCAGGCCCAGCACGCGAGTCGGTTCGCTGCCGACCAGGCCCCAGTCGAAGCGCCAGCGCCAGTTGCCGCTCGGCGTGCCCGGCGTGTTCATGCGGTGCGCGCCGTCCAGGCCGAGCACGTCCTGCAAGGGCACGATCGCGGTGTTCGCGACCGAGTTGAAGGCGGTGCGGATCATCGCCCAGTGCACGTCGTCGCCATCGGCCGCGAGGTAGCTGCCGGCAAATCGGCGCTCCTGCGGCGGCAGCGCCGCCCACCAGCCGCGCGCGGTGTCGTTGTCGTGCGTGCCGGTGTAGACCACCGAGTCCGGCGTGTGGCGGTGCGGCAGGTACGGGTTCGCCGCGTCGTCGCCGAACGCGAACTGCAGGATGCGCATGCCGGGAAAGCCGCAGGCCTCGCGCAGCGCGGTCACGTCGGGCGTGATCACGCCCAGGTCCTCGGCGACGATCGGCAGCGGCCCCAGGGTGCGCGCGAGCGCGTCGAACAGCGCCCGGCCAGGGCCGGGCACCCAGCGACCTGCGATCGCGGTCGGGCTCGTCGCCGGCACCTCCCAATGCGCCGCGAAGCCGCGGAAGTGATCGATGCGAAAAGAGTCGGCATGCGCCAGCGCGCGCCGCACGCGCGCGACCCACCATGCGTAGCCCTCGGCCGCCATGCGGTCCCACCGGTACAGCGGGTTGCCCCAGCGCTGACCGTCGGCGCTGAACGCGTCCGGCGGCACGCCGGCGACCACCGTGGGTTGGAAATCGGCGTCGAGCTCGTACAGGTCCGGCCGCGCCCAGCAATCGGCGCTGTGGTGGGCGACGAAGATCGGCAGGTCGCCCATGATGGACACGCCGCGCGCATTCGCATGCGCTTTCAGCGCGGCCCACTGGGTGTCGAAGCACCATTGCACGAATTGCCAGAAGCGCAGCTCGCCGGCCAGCGCGCGCCGCGCGTCGGCAAGCGCCGCTGCATCGCGCTCGCGCAGCCCTGCCGGCCAGTGCCACCACGGCGCGCCGGCGTGGGCGGTTTCGATCGCCATGAACAGCGCGTAGTCGGCCAGCCAGTGCGCCTGTGGTGCGCACCACGCCGCGAAGGTGTCGCGCGCCGCGCGCGCCGCGCGATCGAAGAAGCCGTCGGCCGCGGCGCGCAACTGCGCCAGGCGCCAGGGCGCGACGCGCGGGTAGTCGACGCGCGCCGCGTCGAAGCCGCCAGCCGACAGTGCGGGCGTGGCGAGCCAGCCTTGCGCGACAAGCGGCTCCAGCGCCACCATCAGCGGGCTGCCGGCGAACGCCGAGACGCTTTGATAGGGCGAATCGCCGGGCCCGATCGGCGTCGTCGGCAGCACCTGCCAGACGCGCTGGCCGGCCGACGCGAGCCAGTCGACGAAGTGGTACGCCTCGGGGCCCAGGTCGCCGATGCCGTGCGGGCCGGGCAGCGACGTGATGTGCAGCAGCACGCCGGCGCTGCGCTGGTTCAGATCCATGCCCGGATTGTGCGGGCTCGCGCCACGCGTCGCAGCTCAGGCCTGCGCCGCGTGCAGCCAGTTCGCGAGCTCGACCGCGGACGCGACGCCGAGCTTGTCGAACACGCGCGCGCGATGCACCTCGACGGTTCGCACGCTCAGGTGCAGCGCGTCGGCGATCAGCTTGTTCGGCTGGCCCTGGGCGATCAGCCGCATCACCGCCTGCTCGCGCTCGCTGAGTTCGGCCAGGCCGCGCAGGCGCTGTGCACGTTCGCGCCGCGCCAGCAGTGTCGCGGCGCTGGCCGCCAGGGCCTGCTCGATGCGGTCGACCAGTGCGTTGTTCGAGAACGGCTTCTCGACGAAATCGAAGGCGCCGCGCTTGACCGCGGCGACGGCGGTCGGCACGTCGCCGTGGCCGGTCAGGAAGATCACCGGCAGCGCCTTGGTCAGCCCGCGGTCGGCGAGGCGCTCGAACAGCGCCAGCCCGCTCATGCCGTGCATTCGCAGGTCCAGCAGCAGACACGACGGCGCGGTCGGCCAGGCGCCGCTCGGCACGTCCGGCAGCGCGGCCTCGAACGCCTCGGCGCTCGTATGGCCCTGCGACAGCAGGCGGCGCGAGCGCAGCAGCCAGGCCACGGCGTCGCGCACGATGTCTTCGTCGTCGACGAGGTAGACCATCGGCAGGCCGAGTTCGGCGGGCAGGGAGGGCAGGCTCATGGGGTGACGGCGACCGCCGCGGCTTGCTCGCGTGCGGTGCGCGGCTCGCTCGCGATCGCCGGCAGCGTGAAGCGGAACTCGGCGCCGAGGACCGCGCCCTGCGCGTCGCGCAGGTTCGCGAAATCGAGCGCGCCGCCGTGCTGCTCGACGATCGTGCGGCACACGCTGAGGCCCAGTCCCATGCCGTCGCTGCGCGTCGTGAAGAAGGGCGTGAACAGCTGGCGCGCGACCTCGTCGGCGATGCCGGGCCCGCGGTCGCTGATCGAAATGCGCACCCACTGCGGATGGGTCTGGCGCACGCGCAAGGTCAGCACCGGTTCGCCATCGCGCGGCGCACCCTGCATCGCCTGGATGCCGTTGCGGGTCAGGTTCAGCAGCACCTGCTCGACCATCGCGCGGTCGCAGAAGACACGCGCCATCGGCGTCGGCAGGTCGAGCTCGACGCGGGTGTCGCTCTTGCGCGCCTGCAGCCGCACCAGCGGCAGGATCGCCTCGATCAGCGCGTCGCCGCCGATCGCCTCGCGCGCATGTTCGCGACGGCGCACGAAGTCGTGCACGCTCTTGATCACGCGGCCGGCGCGCTCGGCCTGCTCGGCGATGCGCCGCGCGGCCTGGTGCAGCATCGGCCACAGGTCGGGGTCGGGTGCCTCGCCGCGCGCATGGGCGTCCATCATGTTCAGCGAGCCGGTCGCGTAGGCCGCGATCGCGGACAGCGGCTGATTCAGCTCGTGGCTCAGCAGCGAGGCCATCTCGCCCGCGGTAGCCAGCCGCGCGGTCGCCTGCAGCCGCTCCTGCTGCTGGCGCGCGACCTCCTCGACCCGGCGCTGCGCCGACAGGTCGAGCACCGCGCTCATCCAGCCGGTGTGCTGCGCGGCGCTGTCCAGCAGCGGCGCCTCGAACACCATCGCCGGGAAGCGCTCGCCGTTCTTGCGCACGAAGGTGGTCTCGAAGGCGTCGCGCGAAAGTGCGGTCGGCGCGCTCGCCAGGCGACGCTGCTGGCGACGCTGGTACTCGGGCAGCTGCTCGGGCGGCCAGTAGGGTGGCGGGTCGCGGTCGACCAGCTCGTCGGCGGCGTAGCCCACCATCGCGCAGAACACCGGGTTCACGTAGGTTGTGCGGCCCTGCAAGTCGCGCGCGCGCAGCCCCGTCACAACCGAGTCCTCCATCGCCTTGCGGAAGGCCAGCGCGTCGGCCAGCGCGCCCTCGACGCGGGTGCGCTTGCGCACGTCGCGCGCGAGCAGCACGACCACGCCGAACAGGGTCAGCGACAGGCCGATCACCAGGCCGGTGTCGAGGTCGGGCACGAGGCTGGGCCGGGTCGCGGCGCTGTCGACACGCAGCTGCATCGTGGTGCCGGGCAGGTCGATCACGCGGCTCGCCTTGTAGACACCGGCGCCGACGTGGGTGCGGCCGTGCGCGAGGCGCGCGCCATCGGCCTCGACAAACGACAGGTCGTGGCCCGGCGCCTGCGCCTGCGCCGAAAGCTGATCGAGCAGCCCGGGCAGCGAGTAGCTCGCGACCACGAAACCGACGACCCGGTCGCCGTCGCGCTCGGCCACGCATAGGTCCATCACTTCCATGCCCATGCCGTCGGCGCGTGGCACGAAGTAGCTGCGCGAATAGGTCGGCCCGCCGCGCCGCTGCGTCGCGCTGCAGGCGAGCTCGGTCTCGAGCTGCATCTGATCGCGGCGCAGCTGCGTGAACAGCGGCGGGCGCGCGCGCGTGTCGACCGCGTCGAGGATCGCGAGCGCGGCGTCGCGGCGCTCGAAGCGCAGCAGTTCCGGCCGTGCCACCAGCAGCTGCTCGGCGCGTGTGCGCCACTGGCCTGCCGGCGCGTCGCGGCCCGGCATCGCGAGCATCGCCTGTAGATCCTTCGCGAACAGCTGCGCCAGTTCGGCGCTGGCCGCGGCCGCGTTCGCCTCGACTTCCTCCTGGGTGCGCGCCGAGTGGTAGTGGAACGCGAGCGCGACCAGCAGGGTCTGCGCCGCCAGCAGCAGTACCACCAGCGCGACCCACAGCACGACGCGCAGCCGGCGAGGCCGCACCGCCCCGACCGCGTCGATCGGCGGCAGCACGGCAGGTTCGCGAAGCGGCGGGTTCATGGGGCAGGCGCGGAGGAACCGACACGGTAGCCGATCCCGGCCCCGTGTGGCGCGGTCGCCGCGGCCGCTACTCGGCGACCAGCTCCGCCGGCTCGCGCAGCTTCGGCGTGAAGCGAACCTTGCGCACGTAGGCCACCAGCTGCGCGAGGATCAGCAGACTGCACGCGCCGATGAACCAGGCGCTGATCGGCCGGGTCAGGAACACCGACAGGTCGCCGCGCGACAGCAGCATCGCGCGCCGGAAGTTCTCTTCGAGCATCGGCCCGAGCACGAAGCCGAGCACGATCGGCGAGACCGGAAAGTCGAGCGACAGGAAGATCGCGCCGATGATGCCGAACACCGCGACCTCGCCGACGTCGAACAGGCTGTTCTTGGTGCTGTACACGCCGACGCAGATGAAGAACAGCGCCGCCGGGTACAGGTACTTGTAGGGCACCTGCAGCATGCGCACCCAGACGCCGATCATCGGCACGTTCAGCACCACGAGCAGCACGTTGCCGATCCAGAAGCTCGCGACCAGGCCCCAGAAAATGTCCGGGTGCTCGGTGATCAGCTGCGGGCCGGGCTGGATGCCCTTGATGATCAGCGCGCCGAGGATCAGCGCCATCACCGCGTCGCCCGGAATGCCCAGCGACAAGGTCGGGATGAAGTCGACCTGGGTCTTCGAGTGCGCCGAGGCCTCGGGCGCGGCCACGCCCTCGATCGCGCCCCTGCCGAAGCGCGACGGGTCCTTCGCGATCTTGCGCTCCAGCGCGTAGGCGATGAAGGTCGTGATCGTCGGGCCGGTGCCCGGCATCGCGCCGAACAGGGTGCCCACCATCGTGCCGCGCACCATCGGCCAGAACGCCTGCTTCATCTCGGCGCGGGTGGGCCGCATGTCTTTCATGCTGACCTTGGCGTCGCTGGCCTTGACGGTGGTGCGGTTCACGCTGACCAGGAAGTCGGCGATGCCGAACAGGCCCATGCACAGCGCGCCGAGCTCGACGCCGTCGGCCAGGTCGGGCAGGTCGATGGTGTAGCGCTGCGTGCCGCTGATCACATCGGTGCCGACCACGCCGCACAGCAGCCCGAAGATCGTCATCGCCACGCCCTTCAGCGGCGAGCCGCGCGACATCGTCGCGCCCGCCAGCAGGCCCAGCAGCATGATCGAGCAGATCTCGGACGGCCCGAACTTGAACGCGATCTC
>JANXZN010000058.1 GCA_025355545.1 Rhizobacter sp. | reverse complement strand
CTGCAGGTAGACATCGCCGTAGGTAAGACTGCCGGTCAGACCATCGGTCCAGACCAGGTCGAACACGCGCTCCTTGCCTTGCAAATACATCGCAAGGCGCTCCAGCCCATAAGTGATCTCGCCGGTGATCGGCTTGCAGTCGATGCCGCCGACCTGCTGGAAGTAGGTGAACTGCGTGACTTCCATGCCGTTCATCCAGACCTCCCAGCCCAGGCCCCAGCAGCCGAGCGTGGGGTTCTCCCAGTCGTCTTCGACGAAGCGGATGTCGTTGGCTTTCAGGTCGAAGCCCAGCGCTGCGAGCGAGCCGAGGTAGAGCTCGAGGATGTTCGCCGGCGCGGGCTTGAGCACGACCTGGTACTGGTAGTAATGCTGCAGCCGGTTCGGGTTGTCGCCGTAGCGGCCGTCCTTCGGGCGGCGGCTCGGCTGCACGTACGCGGCCTTCCAGGGCTCGGGGCCGATCGCGCGCAGAAAGGTCGCGGTGTGGCTGGTGCCGGCGCCGACTTCCATGTCGTAGGGCTGCAGCAGCGCACAGCCTTGGGCGCCCCAGTAGTCCTGCAACTCGAGAATGATCTGCTGGAAGGTGAGCATCGGGCCGGAGGTCTTCGTAAACCTTTGATTCTAGAGGGCTGGCCCCCTGCTAGCCTCGCGGCCATTGCCTGCGATCCGGCCGCCATGACGACCCAGCAACTCATCCTCAGCCTCGTGCTCGCCACGATGGTGTTCTCGGTCGCGCTCGAGCTGAAGGTCGCCGATTTCACGCGCGTCGCGCGCACGCCGCGCGCGGTCGTCTGCGGGTTGATCCCGCAGTTCGTGCTGCTGCCGGTGGGCACCTGGCTCGCCACGCTGGTGCTGGACCTGCCGCCGAACATCGAGGCGGCGATGATCCTGGTCGCCGCCTGCCCCGGCGGCTCGCTGTCGAACGTGATCACGCATTTCGGGCGCGGCAACACCGCGCTGTCGGTCAGCATCTCGGCGGTCGCGGCGCTGATGGCGCTGTTCCTGGCGCCGTTCAATTTCACCTGGATGATGGCGACCAACCCCGCCACCGCGGGCTGGATGCGCGAGCTCAGAATCGACCCGTCCGACATCTGGTGGAGCCTGCTCGCGCTGCTGGCGATCCCGATGGCGCTGGGCCTGAGCCTGAGCCACCGCTGGCCGGCATTCACCGAGAAAATCCGCAAGCCGCTCGGCACGTTCAGCCTCGTCGCGCTGCTCGCGTTCATCGCCGCCGGGCTGGTCAGCCAGCGCGCGCTGCTGAACGCGCAGATCCTGCCGCAGCTGGTGATCGTGATCCTGCACAACGGCAGCGGGCTGCTGCTGGGCTTGCTGTGCGCGCTGGCGTTTCGCGTCGCCGAGCGCGACCAGCGCGCGATCATGATCGAGGGCGGAATGCAGAACTCCGGGCTCGCGCTCGGGATCATCGCGGTGCAGTTCAACGCCGATCTCGGCATGGTCATCATCGCGAGCCTGTGGGGCATCTGGCACATCGTGTCGGGCCTGACGCTGGCGCTGCTGTGGAGGCGCAAGGATGCTCGACTGGCTCATTGAAGGCGGCAGCGTCGTCGACGGCCGCGGCGGGGCGCCGTTCAGCGCCGATGTCGGCGTGCGCGACGGCCGCATCGTCGAGGTCGGCAGGATCACGAGCGCGGCGCGCGCGAAGGTCGACGCGCAAGGCGCCTGGGTCACGCCCGGCTTCGTCGACATCCACACCCACTACGACGGCCAGGCGACCTGGGACCAGACCTTTTCGCCCAGCATCCACCACGGCGTCACGACCGTCGTGATGGGCAACTGCGGCGTCGGCTTCGCGCCGGTGCGCAAGGGCCATGAGGCCGACCTGATCAAGCTGATGGAAGGCGTCGAGGACATCCCCGGCGCCGCGCTCGCCGAAGGCATCCGCTGGAACTGGCAGAGCTTCCCGCAGTTCATGGACGCGCTCGACGCGACGCCGCACAGCCTGGACTTCCTGGTGCAGATCCCGCACGACCCGGTGCGCATGTCGGTGATGGGCGAGCGCGCGTTCACGCGGCACACCGCCGGCGCCGACGACATCGCCGCGATGCGCGCGCTGGTGCGCGAGGCGCTCGAAGCGGGTGCGGTGGGCTGGAGCACCGGGCGCAGCGACAACCACCGCACCTCGGAAGGCAAGGAAACGCCGGCGTCCGAGGCCAGCGCCGCCGAATTGTGCGGCATCGCGAGCGCGTTCCTGGGCCTGCACCACGGCGTGATCCAGATGGTCAGTGACTTCGACGTGCTGAAGGGCCCCGAGCGCTTCGACGCCGAGTTCGACCTGGTCGAGCAGGTCGCGCGCGCGTCCGGCCGGCCGCTGTCGATGACCTGGCTGCAGCGCGAGCCCGGCGGCGAGCAGTGGCGCTCGATCCGCGAGCGCGTCGACAGCGCGGTGGCGCAAGGCCTGCCGCTGTACCTGCAGGCGGCGGCGCGCGGCATCGGCGTGATCAACGGCCTGGACGCGAGCTTCCACCCGTTCATGGGTTTCCCGGGCTTCAAGGAGATCGCCCACCTGCCGCTGGCCGAACGCGCCGCGGCAATGCGCGACCCGGCGCGCAAGGCGCGCGTGCTTGGCGAGCAGTCGGAACGCATGGCGGGCGACGGCAGCGCGATCCCGCCGCTGGTCGACATCCTGCTCGCGCGCATCGAGCTGATCAGCGCCCGCATGTTCCCGCTCGATGCGCGGCTGAACTACGAGCCGGCACTGAGGGACAGCTTCCTGGTGCGCGCGAAGCAGCGCGGCGTCACCGCGCTCGAGGCGCTCTACGACCACCTGGCCGAAGGCGATGGTGCGAACCTCATCTACTTCCCGATCTTCAACTACAACGACGGCTCGCTCGCCGCGGTGCGCAGCATGCTCGAGCATCCGCGCGCGCTCGCGGGGCTGAGCGACGCCGGCGCCCATGTCGGCACGATCTGCGATGCGAGCTTCTCGACCTTCATGCTGACGCACTGGGTGCGCGACCGTGCCGAAGGCCGATTGCCGCTGCAGCACGTGATCGAGATGCTGACCTCGCGCAACGCGCGCTACCTCGGACTCGCGGACCGCGGTGCGCTCCTGCCGGGCATGCGCGCCGACCTCAACGTGATCGACCCGCAGCGCCTGAGCGTGGGCGCGCCGAGGCTGGTGCGTGATCTGCCGGCCGGCGGCCGGCGCTTCCTGCAACAGGGCGAAGGCTACGTCGGCACCTGGGTCGCCGGGCAAGCGGTGCAGCGCGACGGCGCGATCACGCCGGCGCGCCCGGGCCGGCTG
Source organism: Rhizobacter sp. (assembly GCA_025355545.1). GTDB lineage: Bacteria > Pseudomonadota > Gammaproteobacteria > Burkholderiales > Burkholderiaceae_C > LMDS01. Next base: position 155 of record JANXZN010000058.1, on the reverse strand, counting down.
GTGCGCGCCGGGCGTTAGCCCGGATATTTCACGCTCCCCCGTAGAAACGAGGACGGCATTGCCCTTTGGATGCCCGTTTATCGAGGTGTCGAATCTTGATGAACGAGCGGGCAATGCCGAAACCAAACTGTAGCGAAGAAATTGACGTTGGGACC
>JANXZN010000057.1 GCA_025355545.1 Rhizobacter sp. | reverse complement strand
GCCGCCATTGATGAGTACGTCGCCCATCACAACACCAAGCCCAAGCCGTTCATCTGGACCAAGAGCGCTGCCGACATCCTGCAGAAGGTCATCCGAGCGAATAGCCGCTTAAGTTCTAAACAGAGTGCAACACTACACTAGCGCTTGGCCGCGGCGCCGGCCGCGCCGGTCCACTGCCGGTTGACGAACGCCGAACCGCCGAGGTCGACCGCGGTGAACGCGAATACGAACCACTGGTTCGGATCCGTCTTGCCGCCCGGCGTGACCGCGAGAAAGTCGTTGTCGTTGCCGATGTACAGCGTGTGTTTGACCACGCCGTCGATCATGACGTCCGCGCCGAAGGCCATGCCTTCGAGCCTGGCCGGGATCTGCTCGGCGCTGAGGCCCGCGGCCGTCAGCTTGGTGGCGATGTCCAGGAACAAGGACTTGCCGACCGCGAGCGGCAGCAGCGCGCTGCTGTTGAAGGCCTCGGCCTTGTCGGCGAGGAAGTTGTCGTAGGCGCACTGATGCATCGCTTCCGATTCGAGGTTGGTCGACGATGCGGTTCGCCCGGCCGCCATTGCCGCCGTCCTCGGTCAGCGGGCTCTGCACGAAACCGAACAGCAGCCCGCCATCGGGCGAGATCGCCAGGCCTTCAATGCCCTTGTCGGCGACCCGACCGGTCGTGTTGCCCGAGATCTCGACGCCGCCCGCCGGCGACTTGTGCGGCACCGCCAGATTCGTCGGCAGCCTGGTCGCGCGCACGCTCGCGCCGGTGGCGCGATCGAACTGGTAGAGGTTGGGGGCCGTACTCGTCGCTGATGTAGACGAACCTGCCGTCAGCGCGCGTCCGCTTTCGGGTCTTGCGCCGCGACCCCCGGCTTCACGCTGCCATCGGGCAGCGGCACCGCGATCGGCGCGACCTCTACCGTGGCCACGCCGTTCTGGGGCGTGATGCCGACCTTATGCGCGGTGGACGGCGAGAGGTCGACGATGCGACCGGGCACGTACGGCCCGCGGTCCTGGATCGTCACGACGGCGCTTTGCCCGGTCGCGAGATTGGTGACCTTCGCGGTCGTGCCGAGCGGCAGCGTCTTGCTTGCGGCGTTGTCGCGATGCGGATCCATCGGGTTGCCGTCCGCCATCTTTCGCCCGCTGAATTTTCTCGCGTAGAACGATGCCTTGCCGACCCGGTTGCGGCCGGTCAGGTCCGGCTTTCCGTTGGCCGGCGCGCTGGCGTTGTGCGCCGGCGACGCTGTCTGCGCTGCGGCCGGTGTGGCGGCTTGCACGCCTGTAACGAGTACCAGCGCGCTCGCGCTCCACGCCGTCGCGAACGCGACGCGCAAACGCGGTAAGTGCATCTTCGGCATGGATCGAAGCTCCGCGAAACGACGCCGTCGCGAATGCGCTGCGGCATGCGGCCAGCCAAGGCTGACGCATTCGGTGAAACGCTGAATGATGCGATCGCTCGGGCGCCAGGCCGGTCAGCGAGCATCGCCTGCTGCCGTAGGACGAGTCTCCGTCGCCGGCTGGGGGATGGTTGATTGGCGCTTGCAGCGGATCGCATTGTTCGGCCGAGCCGACAGTGCAAGACGGATGAACAGCGGGGAGAAGCCGCTTGCGACCCGACTGCTGCCGTTCTTGAATGTCCACCTTGGAAGGTCGGCGCGGTTCGACGCCCGCACATCGCCGATGCCGGAGGCCAAGGATGTCGGGTGGCCGGCGCAGCGAAGTCAAGGAGGAGGGTCGGGCGCAGCCCGGCCCGGGGGACATGAGCGGAGTCGGCCACCCGGCAGCCTTGGCACGCTCCGACGCGGATCACAAACGGCAGCAGGGGCCGACGGCGGCCAAAACCAAAATGCTCGCCGCGCACCCACGAGCGAGGCCGGTGGTACAACTCAAGCGGCCAATCGTTACGCTCGATCCGCAGTCGCCGGCCGACGCGGTCAACGAGGTCGTCGTGCCGTCAATCAAACCAACCCGAGACGAACATGAGCGCTGACAAGGATCGTGGTATTCGCCGCCAGAAACAGAAGCGGGCGAAAGCCAGCAAGAAGGCGCCCCGGCAACAGCTCGCGCCGGCCGGCACGCCTCGCGGCCCGGCGACACCCGCGCCGAGGCCGCAGGCCGCTTAGCCCGGATATTTCACGCTCCCCCGTAGAAACGAGGACGGCATTGCCCTTTGGATGCCCGTTTATCGAGGTGTCGAATCTTGATGAACGAGCGGGCAATGCCGAAACCAAACTGTAGCGAAGAAATTGACGTTGGGACC
>JANXZN010000056.1 GCA_025355545.1 Rhizobacter sp. | reverse complement strand
GGTCCCAACGTCAATTTCTTCGCTACAGTTTGGTTTCGGCATTGCCCGCTCGTTCATCAAGATTCGACACCTCGATAAACGGGCATCCAAAGGGCAATGCCGTCCTCGTTTCTACGGGGGAGCGTGAAATATCCGGGTTAGGGAACTACCGCGCGCGGCTCCCCAACAGGTAGCTTGGTCCTGACACTCTTGCACCCAACGGTGTGCGCCCGGGTTCGCGCTCGAGTGCCGCGAGCTGACGTTTGCGACAGACAGCTCTTGGCTTTTATGGAGAGCTCTCCATAAGGGCCATTATGAGAAGACCCCAGTTATGAGAAGTTCTGGGTTGGCGTAGGCGCGCAGGCCGCGCCAACGTTTGCAATCCACGGTGCGGCCACGCGCTGCACTGGACATAAATTGGCTGCTGGCGCAGCACTGACGGCTCCACTTCTGGAGACCGTCTTGACCAAGATTCCTGCGCTGCACCCGACCCTGCGAGCCTGGTTGCTCGAAGGCCCGCTGTCTGCCCAAGTCCCGGCGTACATCGCGCGGCTCAGGCGCGGTCGCTATGCGACCAATACCTCCGCGCGTTGCTTGAACGGTGTGGCGCACTTCGCGCACTGGATGTCGATGTGCCACTTGCCGGCGAGCATGCTCGACGAAGGCTGCATCGACCAATTCCTGCGCTACCACCTGCCGCGTTGCGACTGCCTGGGCGGTGCGCTGCGCACGCCGAGTGAGGCGCATGCGGCGTTGGTCCCGATGCTTGAGATCTTGCGTGCCGAGGGCGTCATTGCGCGGCCCCCCGCTCCCGCCGGCCCCATTGCAGACGAGCTTCGCAGCTACGACGCACACATGCGTGACGCGCGCGGCTTGGCGGCTGGAACGCGTACCGGTCGGCTTCGCATCGTCGAACGGTTGCTGGTGACCAAGTTCGCCGGTCGGCCCGTCGTGGTCGGTGAACTGCAGACCGACGACATACGGCAGTTCATCGCCGACCAACTCGATGCCCTGGGCACCACCAGCAACGCCATCACGATCGCCTCGACGCTGCGCGCTTACCTGCGCTACCGCGCAACCCGTGGCGACGCGGTACAGCCGCTCTTGGCCGTCATCGCTTCGCCCGCGCACTGGAGCATGGCGTCGCTGCCGCGAGGGCTCAAGCCCGAGGAGGTGGATCGGCTACTGAGTTCGTTCACCTCTGCACTGCCTTCACCTCGCCGCGGCTACGCCGTCGTCCGCCTGGCGCTCGACCTGGGACTGCGCGGCATCGAGATCAGCCGGCTGCAACTGGCCGACATCGACTGGCGGCAAGGCACGGTCACGCTCAAGCGCACGAAGTCGCGCCGCCAGGACCTCCTGCCCCTGCCGACGACCACGGGTCGAGCCCTGGAGGCATATCTCCGCCACGAACGACCCAAGACGAGCGACGCTGCGGTGTTCGTGCGCCGCTTGGCACCCCACGACGAGCCCATCGGCGTCGATGCCATCCGCCGCATCGTTCGCGATGCCTTCCGCCGCGCGGGCATCCCACATGGCCGCGGCCATGCACGGCGCCACACTGTGGCCTGCCGCATCGTCAACCAGGGCGGCTCGATCAAGGAGGTGGCCGACGTGCTGCGCCACCGGTCGCTGAACACCTCGATGATCTACGCGAAGGTAGACCATGGCGCGTTGTCCGGCGTCGCGCTGCCGTGGCCCGGGAGCTCGGCATGAGCGCGCGCGTCAGTCTGCAGGCCAGGGTCGAGCAGTACCTGGCCGAGCGGCGCAAGCTCGGCTTCGCCCTGCGTTCCATGGGGCCGCGGCTGTTCAGCTTCACGCGCTACGTTGCCACCGCCGATCACCACGGGCCGTTGAGCGTCGATCTGATGGCCGCCTGGGCTCGCCAAGCCAAGGCAGGCCACGGTGACCGGTCGACCTGGGCGCGCCGGCTGAAGGCGTTGCGGCCGTTCACGAGCTGGCTGCGACAGTTCGAGCCAGCCACCGAAGTTCCCGACGAAGCCGTCTTCGGCGCGGTGCCCGGCCGGATGACGCCACACGTCTACCGCGAGCCCGAGATCATCGAGTTGCTGGCTGCCGCCGGGAAGCTCGGACCCGAAGGCGGACTGCGGCCGTTGGTGATGGAGACGCTGTTCGGGCTGATCGCCTGCACCGGCCTGCGCATCTCCGAGGCGCTGGGGCTGCTGGATGCCGATGTGGACCTGCAGACCGGCATGCTGACGATCCGACAGAGCAAGTTCGGCAAGTCTCGTCTGGTGCCGCTGCACCCGAGCGCCGTCGACGCGCTGGAACGCTACCGAACGCAACGCGCCCGGCATGTGCGCAACACACCCGAGTTGCCGTTCTTCGTCGCCAGCCGTGGGCGCTTGCTGGGGCAACCCATCGGGGACCGGCAAGTTCACCGCGTCTTCGACGACCTGCGACGGCAACTCGGCTGGGTCGATCGTGGCAGCCACGGTACGCCGCGCATCCACGACCTGCGCCACAGCTTCGCCGTGCGTCGGCTGGTGCTCTGGCACGACCGGGGCGAGGACATAAGCCAGCGGATGCTGGCGCTGTCGACTTACCTCGGCCACGTCAAGGTCTCCAGCACCTACTGGTACCTCACGGGCGTGCCGGAGTTGATGGGCCTGCTCGGCCAGCGCTTCGAGCGCTTCGCCAATCCTTGGGAGGATGGCGATGAGTAGGCCGGCGACACCGCGAGCCCCGCCGAGCTTCGCCGCGCTGGTGCAGTCGTTCTTCACCGAGCACCTCACACAGCAACGTGCGATGAGCCCGCGGACGGTGGCGACCTACCGCGACGCGTTCGTGCTGTTCCTGGACTTCGCGGTGGTGCACCTGCACAAGCAGCCCACGACGATGCGACTGCACGACATCACTCCGGCGCTGATCCTGGCCTTCCTCGACCATCTGGAGCGGGACCGTGGCAATGCCGTGCGCATCCGCAATGCCCGGCTGGCTGCGCTGCGCGCGTTCCTGAAGTTCGCCGGCCACCGTGATGTCGAGGCGCTGCATGTCGTCGAGCAGGCCCTGGGCGTGCCGATGAAGCGCTTCGAGCGGCCGATGTTCGGCTTCCTGTCGCGCGAGGAGATGCTGGCGATCATCGGCAAACCCGGCGCGAGTTGGACGGGTCAGCGTGACCACTTACTGCTGCACATGCTCTACAACACTGGCGCGCGGGTGTCGGAGATCGTTGGTGTTCGCCTGGCCGATGTCGTGCTCGACGGCGCCGCCTGCGTCCACTTGCATGGCAAGGGGCGCAAGCAGCGAACGATGCCGCTGTGGCGATCGACGGTCAAGGCGGTGCGGGCCTGGTTGCGCCTGAACCCCGGGTTGATGTCAACGTCGGCGTTGCTGCCGAACCGGGACGGCCATCCGATGTCGCGTACCAACGTCACGCAGCGGCTGGCCTTGGCGGTGGCAGCGGCAACACCGGGGATGCCGAGTCTGCGGGACCGTCGCATCTCTCCGCACACTGTTCGCCACACGACAGCGATGCATCTGCTTCAGTCCGGCGAGCCCATCGAAGGGATCGCCCTGTGGCTCGGCCACGAGAGCCCGACCACCACCCACCAATACGTGGAGGCGAACCTCACCATGAAGGAGAAGGCGCTGGCCAGGTTGCAGGACCCCGACACGGCCGCCAGACGCTTCAGGGCCAACGACTCGCTGCTTGAGTTCCTGAAGACGCTGTGATTATGAGAAGGGGCCGAGCGCGTCGAACGCCTCGTGTACGAGCTGAGCTACGCGCTCGCAAACCTCGAACTCCTCATAACTGGGGTCTTCTCATAATGGCCGGCAGCGTGAGTAGGTCGCCGTGCCAGGAAGCTGACTTACGCAGAGTGTGCCCGGCCAGCCAAGTTCAACTTGCGGCAACCATATGGAAAACCAGCTCTCGGCCATGACCCGCCGTTCGCGCGCGGCATCCGGAACGTCAGCAACATGGGTGATACCTGACGTTCGCCGCCGGTCGGCGGAAGGCAGTCGCCTGTAGCCTGGCGTTCGACCGCCAGTACCCCACGAAATCGGATCAAGTGCAGGCGCGGACGTGGCACCAGGGCGGCCAGACGCTGCATGAACTCCAGCGGCGACATGACGATGTGGATGGTGCCCTCGCGCCAAGGCGTCTTCAACATTCCTCTCAAGAAACAGTAACGGGGGCTGGGTCTTCATGCCGGCACTGAGGACAGTTTGATCTCGAAGCCGAGCGCGGCGGCGCGGCGTTTCAGTGCGGCGACGCTGCGCTGGTGCTGCTGCTCTTCGTAGTGCTGTTGCC
>JANXZN010000252.1 GCA_025355545.1 Rhizobacter sp. | reverse complement strand
CTCGTGCATCGTCCGCGCTCGCCGCAAGACCACGCCTGGCCGTCGGGAACCTCGACCAGCGTGTTCGCGCTGCTGCGGCTGCACGAACTGACGGGCCGTGATGAATACCGTGAGCGCGCCGAGCAGGTGTTTCGGATGTACGGCGCCGCAGCGGCCCAGAACCCATTCGGCTTTTCTCACCTGCTGGCGGCGCTCGATTTCTCGCTGCAATCGGTCTCGATCGTGCTGGCGGGCGGCCGGGGCGAGGCGGCGTCGCTGGTGGAGGCGGTTCACCGCAGCTACCACTCAGCGCGCGTCCTGGCATTTGCCGAGGATGTTCCGATCGGCGAGGGTCGGCACCCGGTCGGCGGCCAGCCTGCGGCCTACGTGTGCCGAAACCGAACCTGCGACGCGCCGGTGACGAGCGCGCAGGCGCTGCTTGAGTGCTGCGCACCATGACGACGACTTCCACGGCGTCCGATCGTCTTGCGCGCTTATCGGGGGGGCCGGGTCCGCTGGAACGAGCGGGCCTTCTCGAGGGAGAGGCGTCTCCCGAAGAGGTGGCCGTCGCCTACCACGAGCGGACGAAGCACCACTTCCACCGCTACGCCGCCGCGCTCGGCTTCATGGACTGGGCAACGCAGCCCGATCCGTTTCGGCGCTACGCGGGAGCGGAGCTGGTTCGTCTCCCGCTGCCCAAGGCGGGCCGCCCGCTGCCTTATTGGCAGCTCTATGCGAGCCCGACCGTGCCGCCGGCGCCACTGGCGCTGGAGTCGGTCTCGCTCTTTTTCCGCTACGCGCTCTCGCTGACGGCATGGAAGCAAGTCGGCACGACCCGATGGCCGTTGCGCGCAAATCCGTCGAGCGGGAATCTTCATCCGACCGAGGGCTATGCCGTACTCCCTGCGCTCGAGCAGCTCGGCGTGGTCGGCGTGGTCGGCGACACGGCCGCCGTGTACCACTATGCGCCGAGGGAGCACGCTCTCGAACGGCGAGCGGTGCTAGCCGCAAAGCGGTGGGCCGAGCTGATTGCGCCTTTCCCCGAGGGCTCCTTCCTCGTGGGCCTGTCTTCGGTTCATTGGCGGGAAGCCTGGAAGTACGGCGAGCGCGCGTTCCGCTACTGCCAGCACGATGTCGGCCACGCGCTGGTTAGCCTGCGTATCGCGGCAGCGGCGCTCGGCTGGAGATTGGCGCTGCAGGACGGCGTGAGCAACAGCACCCTCTCCAGCCTGCTGGGGCTTGACCGCGATGAGGATTTCGCGGCGGCGGAGCGCGAGGAAGCCGAGCTTCTCGTGGTGATTGCAGCGGATTTCTCGGCGTCGCTTCCGATCGACTCCAAGCCGATGTCCGCGCGCGGCGGTGGCGTGCTTTGGCAGGGCAGGGCCAACGCGCTGAGCCCCGAACACAGCGTCGAGTGGCCCGTGATCGACGTGGTTGCGCAGGCGACGCGACGCTGCGAAAGCTCGCCCATCGAGGAGGACTTCTCCGGCTTTCCCTCGGAAGATGAACTTTTCGGGACACTCGTCCGGCAGGGTCGGCTCAGCGCGGAGAAGGCCATTCTTGGCCGCCGCAGCGCGGTAGCGATGGATGGCTCGACGGCGATCTCGCGAGCAGCACTTTTTCGCATGCTCGCCCGACTGGTTCCGACGCATGAGCCGAGAGGGATGCCCTGGGACTCGATCCCCTGGCGACCGCGAATCCACCTCGGGCTTTTCGTTCACCGCGTCGACGGCCTGGTGCCTGGCCTCTACGCGCTCGCCCGAGATCCGGACAAGGTCGAGATTCTCAAGGCAGTGATGGGTTCAGACTTTTGTTGGCACCGCGTGCCCAAGTGTCCGCCCGGGCTCCCCTTGTACTTGCTCCAGGAAAGGGACTGTCGAGCGTTGGCGAGCACCGTCTCCTGCGGCCAGGAGATCGCCGGCGATGGTGCCTTCAGCCTGGCCATGATCGCCGACCACATGGACAGCCTGGCCACCTACGGCGCCGCGTTCTACCGCAATCTGTTCTGGGAGGCGGGCATGGTGGGCCAGCTGCTTTACCTCGAGGCCGAAGAAGCGGGCATCCGCGCCACCGGGATCGGCTGCTACTTCGACGACCCGGTCCATGCGGCCTTCGGGATCGCTTCGCGCGAGTGGCAAAGTTTCTACCATTTCACGGTGGGCACCCCCGTTGAAGACGGACGGCTCACCACCTTGCCTGCCTACAACATCGAGGAAGAACGCTTAGTATCTGGCAGTTTGATTAACCTGGTTCGGCAGAAAAGCCACAACCTGAAATTCCCATGATCACACCCATCATCCAGAGCTTCGAGAAAATGCTTGCCGGCGGCAATGATAATACGCTGCTGCGCTTTTCCCTGGGCAGCGAATACCTCAAGGCCAGCGACCCGGCCAGCGCCGTAAACCACCTGAAACAGGCGGTGGTACTGGACCAAAAATACTCCGCCGCGTGGAAGCTGCTGGGTCGCGCACTCGTCGAATCGGGCCAGCCTGCCGACGCCTTGGTCGCCTACCGCGAAGGCATCGCGGTGGCCGAAGCAAAGGGCGACAAACAAGCCGCCAAAGAAATGATCGTATACGCCCGCCGTATCGAAAAGTCAGTTCAAGAAGATCCAGACAGGAGTCATGAAAATGGCTGATGAATTCGGCGCGCAGAAGGCCTTTTTGAGGTGGGAAGAGTCAGCGGAAATATTACTAATTGACGCCAATCATGGTATCGCCCGCGCGCAGCGTTTACTGGCTATTCGCTACCTTCACGGCCGCGGCGTACCTAAAGACGAGGCTATCTCTTTTTATTGGATGCAACTCGCTGCACAACAACATTTTCCCATGGCACAGCGCAGTCTGGGCGAGCTGTACGAAAACGGTTTTGGTATTGCGCTGGACATTACTCTGGCATCTCATTGGTATGGTCTCGCAGCACTTCAAGGTGATTCCATCGCCAAAGAACATTTGCAACGCTTGGCACCGCCAAACGCGTCATGACGGGCAGTCAATCCACGCAAAAACCCCCATGATCGCCAAGACGATACCCATCGTTGACCAGCGCGCCGCCCGCCGCGTGCCGGTCATTCCGGCGCACCCGCCGGCCCCCGGCGGCATGCTGGCGGACACGCGCGGCCGGCTCTTGCGCGACCTGCGCATTTCGGTAACCGACCGCTGCAACTTCCGCTGTACCTACTGCATGCCCAAGGAAGTATTCGACAGGGACTACCACTTTTTGCCGCGAACCGAACTCTTGAGCTTTGAGGAAATCACGCGCATGACGCGCCTGTTCGCCGCACACGGCGTCGAGAAACTCCGCCTTACCGGCGGCGAGCCCCTGCTGCGCAAAGACCTCGAGGTTTTGATCGAAATGCTGGCAGCCCTCGAGACGCATGACGGTAAACCGTTGGATCTGACCCTCACCACCAACGCCTCGTTGCTGTCCAGGAAAGCACAGGCGTTCAAGGCCGCCGGCTTGCAGCGCATCACTGTCTCGCTCGATTCGCTCGATGAAGCTGTATTTCGCGCTATGAACGACGTCGATTTTCCGGTGGCCGATGTGTTGAAGGGCATCGACGCTGCGCACGACGCAGGCTTTGCGCACATCAAGATCAACATGGTGGTCAAGAAAGGCGTCAACGATCACGACATCGTTGCGATGGCGCGGCGCTTCAAGGGCAGCGGCCACATCGTGCGCTTCATCGAATTCATGGACGTGGGCTCCTCCAACGGCTGGCGCATGAACGATGTCGTGCCCTCGGCCGAGATCGTGCGCATGATCAGCGCCGAGATGCCGCTCATCGAAGCCGAACCCAACTACATCGGTGAAGTCGCCGAGCGCTGGGCCTATGCGGATGGCAGCGGCGAAATCGGCGTCATCTCCAGCGTGACGGAAGCCTTTTGCTCCACTTGCACGCGCGCCCGGCTCTCGACCGATGGCAAGCTGTACACCTGCCTGTTCGCGCAGTCCGGCCATGATTTGCGCGCCCTCATGCGTTCGGGCAAGAGCGATGAGCAAATTGCCGCTGCCATCGGGTTGATCTGGAACCAGCGTGAAGATCGGTATTCTGAAATTCGCACGGAAGAGATGGTGCGGACGAAGAAAATCGAGATGTCTTATATCGGCGGCTGACAATTTCATGCGCACCGAACCTACCTGCCGCAGCGGGCCGACGAGCCAGCCAGGTGCCATGTGTTTGTGGCCATCGACAGGGCCACGCGCTGGGTATTCATTGCCATCAAGAGCCGCAAGACTGCGGCAGCAGCCAGATCGTTCCTGAACGCCGTACACAAGGCCAGCACGATCAAGATTCGCACCCTGCTGACGGACAACGGCAAAGAGTTCACTGACAGGCTGTTCGGCAGGCGTGCCAGACAAGCCTCTGGCCAACATGAATTCGACACGCTGTGCGAGAGCCTGGGTATCGAGCCCCGGCTGACCAAGCCCAAAACGCCGCAGACCAATGGCATGGTCGAACGCTTCAATGGACGCCTGGAGCGGCATTGGCCACTCGGGGAGAACGGCTTGCCGTGCGGGCCATTGGCGTCCAGGATGGCCGGGATTTTGTTGTTGCAATTGAGCGAAGGGCGCGCGAAAGGCTGGACTTCATCAACCTGCGCAGCATCGATGGCACGCTGCTCGCCACTGACACCGGTGCGGTCATCGAGACCGGCCGGCGCGCATCCGTATTGCGCGCTGCGGCGAACGGCAGGGCGAGCGCCAGCATCGAGATACTGCAGCCGGGTGAGTTCGCGCTGCTGGCGCCGACGTTGGGCGCGCGTGTGACAGTGCCCCTGGTCGCCACTCGCAACGCGGCGCCGACGACCCGCGCCGCCGAAGAGCGGGCCATGGTCGTGTTGGCCAGCGCGCCGGTGCGCCACCCTGACGGCCGTGTGATCGCCTATGTGCAGGCCGGCGTGCTGCTGAACCGCAACCTGCCATTCATCGACCACATCAACGAGATCGTCTACCCCGAAGGGGCCTTGGACTGCTGCCGGCACGCTTGAGGCCTTCAACCAGCGTCTTGGCGGCGACATAGCCTTCGATGCCGCTGTAGTCGGGCTCGAACTTGTCGCCGGCGACCGCCTTGCCGGCCGCAAGGTACTCGCCCGACAGCGGCGTCGCAGGCGAAAACGGGTAGGGCATCACCTGGCTGATGACGACGCCGCGCGCCTCGGCGCCGAGTTCCTCGGCCAGAGCCTTGGTGCCGACGAACGAGACGTTGTAGAAAGTCCCCCCGAAGCCGGCCTTGCGCACCGCGCGGATGAATGCCGCACAGGACTTGTAGGCACTGATCTGCACGATCGCGTCGGGCTTGCCGGCGAGGATCGACTTGACCGCCGCGTCGACGTCCACCGTGTTGCGCTCGACGGTGCCGAGCCCGACTGGCTTCAGGTTCAGCGGCTTGAGCGCGCGCGTTACGACCTCGAGGCCGGCCTTGCCGTAGCTGTCGTTCTGGTAGAAGACGCCGATGGCCTTGATGCCCACCGACGTGACCTGCTTGACGATCTCGGCGGTTTCGTCGAAGTACGACGCACGCACATGGAAGGCGTAGCGGTTGAACGGTGAGCGCAGCGCCTCGGCGCCGGTGAACGGCGCCATGAATGGCAGCTTGGCCGCTGTCGCCAAGGGCAGCGCGACGAGGCTGGTGGGAGTGCCGATGTAGCCGAACAGCGAGAACGCGCCGCCGTCGATCAGTTTCTTCGTGTTGGCCGCGCAGCGCTCGGACTTGTTGTGAACGCTGGTCAGGAACCGCCCTTATGTGATGGCGAGGAAGCGGATTTGGTCCGCAGCTTTCATGCGGCAGCGGCTCGCAATATTGCGAGCCGAGCAGCTGATCGATGAGGGGTGCCTGTCTGGCCGCCCTGCAGGGC
>JANXZN010000201.1 GCA_025355545.1 Rhizobacter sp. | reverse complement strand
GCAACAGCACTACGAAGAGCAGCAGCACCAGCGCAGCGTCGCCGCACTGAAACGCCGCGCCGCCGCGCTCGGCTTCGAGATCAAACTGTCCTCAGTGCCGGCATGAAGACCCAGCCCCCGTTACTGTTTCTTGAGAGGATGTTTATTGATCCATATCACGTTGGCGTCATCGACAACCGCATCGAAAACCGAAGCATCTGCTTGCAGGTCCAGCCCGCCACGCCTGCCGAAGGGGTGGGGCTGTATCGCCTGTTTAAAAGCCACCTGGATACGCTCTGGCGATCCGGGGCGTCCTTCGAAGAGTGGATCGACGAGGTTAAGAAGCAGAAGATCCTTCTCGAGGACTTGCCTGCGCTTAAGCCCCGCCAGTACACGGTCTAGGTCCATCTCTTGTGACAGCCAATTTCAACGCGCGCGCGACTCGGGTCGTCCTGAACTTCTCCCATCGCTGCGCGCTCAGCTGCGAGTGGTGCTACGTACCCTTTAACACCGCCCGGGCCCAGCGGCGGGTGGTCACGGAGGTCGTCGATCGGGTCGCGTCGCTGGGCTTTCAGACGATCACGTTCGGCGGCGGCGATCCCTTCCAGTACTCGTACGTCGGAGACTTAGCTCGGCGCGCGAAGGCAGCAGGGCTGCACGTTCATATTGACACCCACGGCAAGTCCCTGACGCAGTCGCAGGCGAACACGCAGCTTGTCACCAAGGCTATTGACATAGTGGGGCTGCCACTCGACGGCCCCAGCTCGGATGTGCACGACGGCATGAGGAGCGCGCCCGGGCATTTCGACATCGTGATGAAGCGCTTGCGATGGCTCAAGATGATTGGCGCCCGCTTCAAGGTCAATACGATCGTCTCCCGGCGCAATGTTGACTCGCTCGCCGAACTGGCCACACATGTCCGTGAACTGGCGCCGTGGCGCTGGAGCGTCTACCAGTACATGCCCCTCGGCCCTGGTGCCCGGGTGTTTGCAGCCCACTCGTTGGAGTTAGCAGAGTTTCGATCGGCGGTTAGTCGCGTGAGGGAGAGGCTGGGCGCCCAGGGTGTGTCGATACTTGAGGTCGCAGACAAAGACAGCCGACGCTCGACGTACCCGATCGTTCATCACGATGGGTCCGTCTTCGTTCATTCGAAAGAACGAGCTGACGCTCTTCAACCTGTCTGCTCGATCTTTGATCGTCATGCTCGGCAGGAGATCGACAAGGCGTGCGGCCCGGAGCGACCCGCTGCCGTGACCCGCTATTTGCCCATTCGATCAGCCTCAACGGGTTGAGACCGAGTTCGTTGAGGGAACGTCGCCGGAGGGTATCCTCCCCTGCACAGCAGACATTCTGTCGGCTGCACCGACGGACTGCCACGGGTCGTGGGCCGCCGACCAGCCGACCGACGCCGTTTGGCGACCGACCGGTCTCATTCGCCGACCTTCTTCAAGCGTTGATCGACAGCCTGTCGGCATTACCCGCAGGTAGAACGTCTTCTGCCGCTCGTCGGAGACAAGAAGCTTCTTGCATTTTTGGCGGCACGAGCTTGCGTTTGTCGATGTCGACCCGGACGAATTCCTCGCTTAATTCCATGCGCATGGTATGGCCTTTCGCGTGGGTCGGCTTGGTAAGCCAGTTTGGTAAGGCCATAAGCCTGCCACCCCATACCAACCGCTACCAACGGGCACCCGATTACCGGGCCTCTTACCTATGTCGCGAGCCGTAGCCCGGTGTCCTACACCTGCATCTGCATGATGTCGGTGTACGCCTGGACCATCTTGTTGCGCACCTGCAGCGTCGCCTGAAAGCCGATCTGTGCCTTCTGCATCGCCACCATCGTCTGCTCGATGCTGACGCCGGGGTTGTCGAGCTGCACCTCGCGCTGCATCGCGGTCGCGTCGGTCTGCGACCTGCTGACCGCACCGAGCGCCTGCGTCAGCGCCTGCTGGAAACCGGCGCCCTCGACCGCTGCGTTCTTCTGCAGCGGCTGGCCGTTGCTGGCCAGGCCGGCGCGCGCCACGGCCTGGGCGAAGTCGAAGGGTTTGAGGGTCACGTCCATCGTGATCGCAATCCTAAGGTTCCCCCGCGCGCCGCGATGGTGCGAACTGACGCCCCTTTGACCGCCTGTTCGCTGCATTCGGCGCCCTCGAGTTCCCGAACAATCGCTTTCAATCGAGGGCCCACCCGGCCCGGACGGAACCCGACGACCCATGAACGACGCAGTCGCCATCAATCCCGCCCTTCCCCTGGTCGAGCCCGCCGGCTTTGCCGGCCGCATGGCCGCGCTGCCGCTGCGCAGCAAGGTCAGCGCCGCGATCGGTGTCGCCGCCCTCGCCGGCGTCGTGCTGGCGATGACGCTGTGGAGCAGCAAGGGCGACTTCAAGGTGCTGTACGCGAACCTGTCCGACAAGGACGGCGGCGCGGTGATCGCCCAGCTCTCGCAGATGAACGTGCCCTACCGCATGTCCGAAGGCGGCAGCGCGATCCTGGTGCCGGCGCTGCAGGTCCACGACCTGCGCCTGAAGCTGGCGACCGCCGGGCTGCCGAAGGGTTCGGTGTCCGGCTACGAGCTGATGGACACGGCGCGCTTCGGCCAGACCCAGTTCCAGGAGCGCCTGACCGCGCAGCGCGGCCTCGAGGGCGAGCTGACGCGCTCGATCACCTCGCTGGCCGCGGTCGCCAATGCCCGCGTGCACCTGGCGCTGCCGAACCAGAACGGCTTCTTCCGCGAGCAGCAGAAGCCCAGCGCCTCGGTGCTGCTGAGCCTGCACCCGGGCCGCACGCTGGACCGCGCGCAGGTCGCCGGCATCGTGCACCTGGTGTCGAGCAGCGTGCCCGAACTCGACCCGAAGGCCGTCAGCGTGCTCGACCAGAGCGGCGCGCTGCTCACCGGCGGCGGCGACGGCCAACCCTCGGCCGGCCTGGACGCCCAGCAGCTCCAGTACGTGAACCAGATCGAGAGCGGCTACGGCAAGCGCATCGTCGAGCTGCTCGAGCCGATCGTCGGGCGCGACAACCTGCGCGCCACGGTCGCCGCCGACATCGACTTCTCGCAGACCGAGGCGACCTCGGAGGAATTCAAACCCAACCAGGGCACCGAGGCCAAGGTCGCGATCCGCAGCCAGCAGGTCTCGGAGCAGCCCGGCGGCGCCGGCGCCGCGCAG
>JANXZN010000196.1 GCA_025355545.1 Rhizobacter sp. | reverse complement strand
GCCCTGCGGCGCAGTCTGAAGAAGACGGAAATCAACCCCGAAGAAGACGCGTCAAAGACGCAGGTCGGAAGAAAACGGATGGCGAAGAAGACGCACGTTCATACTGCCCGAAAAGAAGCAGATTCGAGTTGCCGCTCACACGCAAGGGCTTGCGCTCGTTTTCGGTCTCGGGCCGCGTGAAGAACCCCGGCGTGAAACTCGCACCGGCCGGCATCACGATCCAGGAACTGATCGACGAACACTGCGGCGGCATGCAGGCCGGCCACACGTTCTACGCCTACTTGCCGGGCGGTGCGTCGGGCGGCATCCTGCCGGCGACGCTGAACACGATCCCGCTCGACTTCGACACGCTGCAGCCGTACGGCTGCTTCATCGGCTCGGCGGCCGTCATCGTGCTCTCGGACCACGACACGGCCAGCGACGCCGCGCGCAACATGATGCGCTTCTTCAAGCACGAGAGCTGCGGCCAGTGCACGCCCTGCCGCAACGGCACGGCCAAGGCCTCGGCCTTGATCGAACAGAAAAGCTGGGACGTGGACCTGCTCGCCGACCTGTCGGCCGTGATGCGCGACGCCTCGATCTGCGGGCTGGGCCAGGCCGCGCCGAACCCGGTCGACTGCGTCGTGAAGTACTTTCCGCAAGAGCTGGTTTGATCCATCAGGCACCGACATGAACGCGATCACCAAACACGAAGCCCTTCACCTCGAAGCGCCGCTCGTCGAGTTCCAGCTCAACGGCCGCGACATCCAGGGACGCGCCAGCGAAACGATCATCGAGATCGCCAAACGCGAAGGCGTGGAGATTCCGCACCTCTGCTACAAGGCCGGCCTGGAAGCGGTGGGCAACTGCCGCTCGTGCATTGTCGAGATCGCCGGTGAACGCGTGCTCGCCCCGTCGTGCTGCCGCGCGCCGACGGCGGGCATGAAGGTCACGACCGACAGCGAGCGTGCCGTCAAATCGCAGAAGCTCGTGCTGGAGCTGCTGCTCGCCGACATGCCCGAGACGGCCTACACCCGCCACAACGAAGTCGACGACTGGGCGCGCAAGCTGGGCGTCGGCAAACCCCGTTTCGAAGCGCGGGCGAAGGTCGCGCAAGACCTGCCGCACCCCGCCATCGCGGTCAACCTCGACGCCTGCATCCAGTGCACACGCTGCCTGCGCGCCTGCCGCGACGAACAGGTCAACGACGTGATCGGCCTGGCCTTACGCGGCGACCACGCGAAGATCGTGTTCGACATGGACGACCCGATGGGCGCGTCCACCTGCGTGGCCTGCGGCGAATGTGTGCAGGCCTGCCCGACCGGTGCCTTGATGCCGGCGCGCGAGGTGGCGCTGGCCGTGCCAGACAAGCAGGTGGCCTCGGTGTGCCCGTACTGCGGCGTCGGTTGCCAGCTCACCTACAACGTGAAGGACGACAAGATCCTCTTCGTCGAAGGCCGCGACGGCCCGGCGAACCAAGAGCGGCTGTGTGTCAAGGGCCGCTACGGCTTCGACTACGCGCACCACCCGCACCGCCTCACGGTGCCGCTGATTCGCCGCGAAGGTGTCCCGAAACACGGCGACTTCGTGATGGACCCCGACCACGTGATGGACGTGTTCCGCGAAGCGACCTGGGAAGAAGCGCTGGAAGTCGCCGGCGGCAAGCTGGCGCAGATCCGCGACACGCACGGTGGCAAGTCGCTCGCCGGCTTCGGCTCGGCCAAGGGCAGCAACGAAGAGGCCTACCTGTTCCAGAAGCTGGTGCGCACCGGCTTCGGCAGCAACAACGTCGACCACTGCACACGCCTGTGCCATGCGTCTTCGGTCGTGGCCCTGCTCGAAGGCATCGGCTGGGGCGCGGTGTCGAACCCGGTGATGGACGTGACCCAGGCCGAGGTCGTGCTGCTGATCGGCGCGAACCCGACCGTGAACCACCCGGTCGCCGCCACCTTGATCAAGAACGCGGTCAAGAACGGCACCAAGCTGATCGTCTGCGACCCGCGCCGCTCCGACCTGGAACGCGTGGCGCACCGCTTCGTGCAGTTCAAGCCCGACACCGACGTGGCGCTGCTCAACGCGATGATGAACGTGATCGTCACCGAAGGCCTCGTGAACGAAGCGTTCATCGCCAGCCGCACGATCGGATTCGAGGAACTGCGCAAGAACGTCGAGGGTTATTCACCCGAAACGATGGCACCGATCTGCGGCATCGATCCGCGACGTGGCGCGCCTGTTCGCCACCTCGAAAGCCTCGATGATCCTGTGGGGCATGGGCGTGTCGCAGCACGTGCACGGCACCGACAACGCCCGTTACCTGATCGCGCTCTCGCTGATGACGGGCCAGATCGGCCGCCCCGGCGCCGGGCTGCACCCGCTGCGCGGCCAGAACAACGTGCAGGGCGCATCCGACGCGGGCTTGATCCCGATGATGCTGCCCGACTACCAGCACGTCTCGCAGGCGGCCGTGCGGGCGAGCTTCGAGCAGGCCTGGAAGCTGCCCGCCGGCACGCTGGATGCCGAGCCGGGCCTGACGGTCGTGGAAGTGATGCACGCGATCAAGGCCGGCGGCGTGCGCGGCATGTACGTGATGGGCGAGAACCCGGCGATGTCGGACCCCGACGCCAACCATGCGCGTGAGTCGCTCGCCGCGCTCGAACACCTGGTCGTGCAGGACATCTTCCTGACCGAAACCGCCTACCTCGCCGACGTGGTGCTGCCGGCCAGCGCCTTCCCCGAGAAGAACGCCAGCTTCACCAACACAGACCGTCTGGTGCAGATGGGCCGCCAGGCCGTCAACCCGCCGAGCGAGGCACGGCAAGACCTCTGGATCATCGTGAGCGTCTTGCCGTCCCACCTTGCATGAAGGCGATAGGAGCGTGAGGATGGTGTCCACCTATTTGTTGGTGGACACCTATGCACTCCAAGTCTGGTTCTCGTCGTCAGCACAGCGCGGAACTCAAGGCGAAGGTTTT
>JANXZN010000195.1 GCA_025355545.1 Rhizobacter sp. | reverse complement strand
GCCCTGCGGCGCAGTCTGAAGAAGACGGAAATCAACCCCGAAGAAGACGCGTCAAAGACGCAGGTCGGAAGAAAACGGATGGCGAAGAAGACGCACGTTCATACTGCCCGAAAAGAAGCAGATTCGAGTTGCCGCTCACAGACGTCAATCCTGAAGCAATCGAGGCGCAGCTCGCGCACCGAAAATCCGGCCCTCTCGGTGCCGCGTACGATCGAGCCGAGTTCATGAGTCAGCGGCGGATCATGATGCAGCAGTGGGCGGACTATCTAGACGCGCTGCGCAATCAAGCTGAGGTCACCCGTTCCCGCAACCGCCAATGCTCGGGTCTCGCGTGACGGTCCGACTTGTGTACCGAGATCGCTCGAAGGCGGTGTCGATTTCGCCGCAATCGCTCAAAGGTCCAACGTCTCGTCCGCATCGCGTGTTCTGTTCAAGCGATCAGTAAGTCGGAAAGTTGAAACCATCAGTGAACCACGCACCGACCCCTTGAGATGAACTGAGCGCTTCCGGGATTCCGCTGGACGTTGCGGGACACGGCGAAGCAATCGGACGAGGGTCTAGCATCGCTTTCGGGAGGTCGGCACGATGCGCACATGCGCGTCCCGTGGAGCAAATCAAAGCCCCTTCAGCTCGATCTGCTGAACCCCGCACCTGTAGCCGAAAGGGATGGTGACGCCACGGCGGTCGTCGACGGTAAGCCAACCCAGCACGCCACAACGAGCGTTTTCATCGGCCAGCCTTTGACGGCTCCGACAACGAGCCTGTTCGAGGACCCCAACAATCCTCGCACTGAATTTCCGGAAGCCGAACTCGAAGAACTCGCCGAAGACATTCGGCAGCACGGCATCCTGCAGCCCATCGTCGTTCACCCGATTGACGCCTTGGGTCGGCATCAAATTCACTTTGGCGCCAAGCGGTGGCGAGCAGCGCAGCTCGCAAGACTGCAAGAAATTCCTGTGGTTGTTCGTGATGCACCGGCCGATCCCTATACGCAAGTCGCCGAGAACCAGAAGCGCCATGGTCTGACGCCGCTCGACCTGGCGCGGTTCATCCGCGGCCGTGTCGACGCAGGCGACTCGAGCGCCACCGTGGCCAAACGCCTCGGCATGAACCTGACGACCGTGGCGCATCACCTCGCGTTGCTTGCATTGCCGCCGGAGCTCGATGAGGCGCTGAAGTCGGGACGCTGCACATCGCCACGCACATTGCACGAACTCAGCAAGCTGCACGACGAACAACCTGAGGAGGTCCGCGCCCTGATGGCCAGCGATGCCGAGATCACGCGCACGACGGTGTCGGCGTTGCGTGCCGCGCCCGAGAACAGCGCAGCAACCGACAACGCACCGTCGCCGTCCAACAAGCTCGTCGCGCAAGCCAACGCCGCCTGCGACCGACTTGAGCGTGCGCTCGGCCGCATCCGTCCTTCCGACAACGCCGCGCTGCCCGAACTAATCGCCTTGCGCATCCGGGTCGAAGACATCTCGAAGCGTTCGCTGCAGGGGTCTGACCGTCAGACCCCAACGCAGACCGACCGCTGAACTCATGGAGATCGGAGTGAAGAGAGTTCAAAGAGACATAAGGCAGGATAGGCCAGCTGCCGCGTTCTGTGGTGTTGGCTTGGCAAGCCGACACCGTTGACGATTGCGAGCATGGCCCGCGAGTTCTTCACCGTCGACCTGCGCGGCTTGCGCGCGGCGTTGATCGCTCGCGCCGCGGAAGCGGGCCTGACCGAATCCGATCTCCTGAGGAGCGCCTTGGCCGTTGCGCTGCGTGACCGCGCAGGGGCCCGGCAGGCGCCGTCGGCAAGCGACGCCGATGGCGCCGGCGCGATCGGACACGTGAAGATGTCCGTCCGCATTGCGCACTCGGCCGCCCGGCGTCTCGAGCAGCAAGCCCGTGCCGCTGGCCTGTCGCGCGGCGCCTACCTCGTGCACCTGATCGACGCCGCGCCTGCGGTGATCGCGTCGACCGACCGCCAGGCCGGCTTTGCCGCGCTCGGGGCGTCCGCGAGCGAACTCGCGCTGTTCAGTCGCGACATCAGCCACCTCAGCCAATTGCTGCGCATCGGCGAGGTCCAGGCGGCACTCGAATACCGCGAACGCCTCGAAACGCTCGACGCGGATGTTCGCCGACACCTCGACCTCGCGGCTTCGGCGCTCGCCCAGCTCTCGCCTTTGAAGGCGAGGCTGCACCGCACCCGAATCGGCCAATCCAGACACAGCGGGAGTCGACCATGACCCACGACCCGTCCATCGATGGCGTCCTCGTTCAATGGGGTGAGCGGCTGTTCGATCCACCCAATCGCATCGTCAAATCGAACGCGCCGCGACTGCGGTCGGGCAGCAACCGGGCGGCCGAGATACGCAGCCGCATCGAGGCGACCGTGCGCCGCGCACCGCAAGTGATGGTCAAGGTCACCGGTGGCGGC
Source organism: Rhizobacter sp. (assembly GCA_025355545.1). Classification (GTDB taxonomy): domain Bacteria; phylum Pseudomonadota; class Gammaproteobacteria; order Burkholderiales; family Burkholderiaceae_C; genus LMDS01. The sequence goes on along the minus strand of JANXZN010000195.1, from coordinate 1,621 downwards.
CGCGGCATGGCAGCCATCGCGGCGCACTTCCGCTACATCAGCAAGAACGGGCGCATCGAGTTCGAGGACGACCGCGGTGTCGTCGAGCGCGGCAAGGAGGCGCTGCACGAGCTCGAACGCCAATGGCGCGTCGGCGGCAGCCGCATCGAGAACACCGGCACCCGGCGCGAGGCATTCAACGTCATGCTGTCGATGCCACGCGGCACCGACCCGCTCACCGTCCAGCGCGCCGCCCGGGAGTTTGCGAAGATTGAGTTCGCCGATCACCGCTACGTGATGGTGCTGCACAACCACCAGGCGAACCCCCATGTGCACCTGAGCGTTCGTGCCGAGGGCCGCGACGGCCAGCGCCTCAATCCACGCAAGGCCGACCTGCGCCGCTGGCGCGAGACCTTCGCCGAGCGCTTGCGCGACTTGGGCATCGAAGCCGAGGCGAGCTCGCAAATCGCACGCGGCGCGCGCCATCTCAACGAGCGGGTCTGGGACGGCAAGCGCACCATCCCGCGCGAGCCTCGCCCAGCCAGGGCGGAGCGACTACCGACCGGAGGCAGGCGAGACGCCCTGCAGGCCTGGGCCGAGATCATGCGGGCGTTGGCGACGTCGCCCGACGCGTCGGATCGCAAACTCGCGCAATCGATCAACCAGTACCTGCAGCGCCTGCCCGCCGTTCAGGCCATCCTTCGCGAGCGCGCACAGCAGCGCGAGCTGCCGGGGATGGGCCGACCGCCCTTGACGACGCCGGCTCGGCAACGAAGCGGGCCTGAGCTCGAGCGATAGGTCGCGGTCAGATGGACGAGAGCGTGTCCTCGCCGCCGGACGAGCTCGGGGGCAGGGCGCTCAGCAGTCGCCTGCCCGAGCCCGCGAGCGTGGGAGCGCAACGCACCGCGTCAAGGGTTCGCTGGCGCCGGGCTGCGCCCGCCCTGGACCCGGCGCGCTGCGCCAGAGCAAGCCATCAATTGGGGTTCGATCCGGCGCGACGCGCTCCAGTGATCGAGGTCGGCCCAACGCCAGGCCACCGCGCGCGGCCCCACATGGACCGGCGCGGGGAAGGAAGGCACCGCTGGCGACGAGCCGATAGAGGGTCGAGCGGCCCAGGCCGGTGGCCTGCATGACCGTGGGCTATCGCGCGAACAGGCGTACCGGCTCGGTAGGGCGGTGCGGGATCGGGATGGGGCAATTCATGCGGGCGCTGACAGTGCGGCTTGCGAGAACTTTAGACGAGGTCAGGCCGCGAACGCGCGATGACTCGGTGACAAGAATCATCGACATCACGCCGGTCATCGACGTCTATCGATGTCAATGTCGATGGTGTTCGGGCAAAGGCGGGCGCTGTATTTGGGACGGGATCCAGCGGCCACGACGCTAAGCGGTGAGATCGGCGGGCGGATTGGCGTACCGGATGCAGGCAAGCACCGAGTCAATTGAGCGCGCTGGACTCGCTGGCATTTGGATGATCGAAAGCGACTGTGATTCTGGCCCTTGATCATCAGATGTTCGGTCGCATCAGTTCGAACGACTGGTTCAGGGCCGAGAGTTCGAGCGGCTGGCCGTCAAGTCTCGACCCTGTAGCGGCCGGCCGACTTTCGAATTCGAGTGCCTCGAAGCAGACGCTCAGGGCTCC
>JANXZN010000180.1 GCA_025355545.1 Rhizobacter sp. | reverse complement strand
CGGTCGTTCGCGATGCACGCACTGCAGCAGTCGGATGCGCAGGCGCACGCGCACGGCCAGCGCCGTTTCACGCTTTGGACCGGCGACCTCGGGCTGGCGCTCTATCTGTCGAGCTGCATTCGCGCCGACGCGGCGTTCCCGACCCTCGACGTGTTCTGAGCGGCGTCAGCGCATCGTGCGCTGCCGCTGCACCTCGCTGCGCTTCATCTTCAGGTACTCGTCGCGCTCCATCTCGTGCAGTTGCGCGGCGTGGCGCTCGGTCGCGGCGAACCAGTCGCGCAGGCGCCCTTCCTGCTGCTCGCCGGGCGGCACCGACAGCGAACCGAGATACGCCTCGATCGCGAGGTAGTAGCGCATCGTGTTGCGCTCGACGACGCCGCGCACGCCCTTGATGTAGACCGGCTTGCCGTCCTCGCCCTTGCCGGTGATGCTGAAGCCGATCTTGTCGCGCCCCGCGGTGCCCAGATAGGCCTGCATCGCGAGCCGCGCGGCGGTGCCGTAAGCGTAGGCGTACGACATGTGGATGAAGCTGCGCTTGTCGTCCAGCGGCACCGCCTCGAGCACCAGACGGTAGTTGCGCGTACCCACCGGCCCGGTCTCGGCGCTCATCTGCACGCGCAGGTAGTCGGCGCTGGCGGCCGGCATGCTGTAGGCGAAGTCGACCTTGTAGCCGTCGTCCAGCGGCTGGTCGAACTTGCGCCCGACGACCAGGCTCAACACCTCGGCCGGCGGCTTGCCGGCGAAGCTGCAGCCCTTCACATTGAGGTGCAGGATCAGCAGTTCGCACCAGTGGTCCATGCCCTGAAGTGCCGGCCCGACGCCGCCGAAGGGCTGGTCGACGACGGCGTAGACCTCGCCCTGCAGGTCGCCCGAGGACTGCGTCGACTCCAGCACCAGCGGGCGCTGGAACGGGTTGTCGGCAAGCTTCTCGCGCAGGCTGTCGTGCCTGGCGCGCAGCGCGGCGGCGTCCTGCGCATGAGCCGGCACGAGGCAGGCCAGCGCCAGCGACATTGCGAGCGCGGCGGCTCGCGTCCACGGTGTCTTCATCGCCTTGTCTCCTCGAGAACCGCTCAGAGCCAGTATTGCCACAGGCGCCCGAAGCTCTCCTTCACGCGCTCGACCGGCGAGCGCTGCTGCCACTGCATCAGCGTGACCTGCTTCGATGCCGCCAGATCGTCGTCGAAGGCGGCGCGCATGCGCTGGCCGAAGCCCTTGCCGAGCACCACCGCGTTGACTTCCTGGTTGTGCAGAAAGCTGCGCCAGTCGAGGTTGGTCGAGCCCACCGTCGACCACACGCCGTCGATCAGCGCCGTCTTCGCGTGCAGCAAGGCATTCTGGCGTTCGTAGAGCTTGATGCCGGCGCGCAGCAACTCGTCGTAGTAGGAGCGGCCGGCGTGGAACACCAGCGGCGAATCGGTGGCCGCCGGCAGCACGATCTTCACGTCCACGCCGCGTGCGACCGCGCCCTTCAGCGACGCGATCAGCTGCGGGTCGGGCACGAAGTACGCGTTGGTCAGCAGCACCTCGGTCCCGGCCGCATCGATCGCCGAGATCAGCGTCGCGTAGATCACGCTGTAGGGCTCGTCGGGCGAGCCGCCGATCGCGTGCACGACCTCGTCGCCCTGGCGGCTTAGCTTGGGAAAGTACTGGCGCTTCGGCAGCGGCGGCCCTTGCTGTTTCTCCCAGGTCTCGATGAACAGCTTCTGCAATTCGGCGACGACCGGGCCGTCGATCTGCAGGTCGGTGTCGCGCCACGGCAGCTTGCTGCCGGGGCGGTCTTTCGAGCCCTGGCTGAACGAGCCGCCGGAGTAGACGCTGCTGACGTTGATGCCGCCGAGGAACGCGGTGCGGCCGTCGACGATCAACAGCTTGCGGTGGTCGCGCTGGTTCACGTCCCAGCCGCTTTTTGCGGTCAGCGGGTTCACCGGGTTGAACTCGAGCATGTTGATGCCGTCGTCGGCGAGCTTCTTGAAAAACTCCTTCGGCGTGTTCAGCGTGCCGACGCTGTCGCGTATCAGGTTGACCTGCACGCCCTGGCGCTGCTTGGCGGTCAGCGCGGCCGCGAAGCGCTGGCCGACCTCGTCGTCCTCGAGGATGTAGGTTTCCATGTTGATGTGGTCGCGCGCCGCCCTGATCGCCGCGAACATCGCCTGGTAGGTGCTGGGCCCGTCCTGCAGCAGCGCGATCCGGTTGCCGGCGACCAGCGGGCTGTCGCTGATCGCGGCCTCGAGCGCGAGGTGGCGCTCGAGCACGTCGGGCTGCTTGCCCCCGGCGCGCAGGCCGTCGAGAATCTCCTTGCTGCGCGCAGCGGTCAGCGGCCCGCGCGCGCCCTCGAGTTGCGGTGCGCCCGAGTCGTGCGCCATGTCGGGCACGACACGCGGCAGCACGCTGCAGGCACCGAGCAGCAGCGCCAGTGCGGCGGCGGTGATCCAGGCGAACGCGACGCGCCTCACGTCTGCGCCCCCCCTCGGGCCAGCGCGCGCGCCGCCGCAGCGATCAACGGCGGGCCGCCGTAGATGAAACCGGTGTAGATCTGCACCAGATTCGCGCCGGCCGCGACCTTGACCCGCGCATCGGCCGCGCGCATCACGCCGCCGACACCGATGATCGGGAAGTCCGGGCCGAGCGTCGCGCGCAATCGCCTGATGACGCGGTTCGAGGCCTCGAACAGCGGCGCGCCCGACAGGCCGCCGCTCTCGTCGCCATGGCGCAGTGCCTTGACCGCGTCGCGCGCGATCGTCGTGTTGGTCGCGATCACGCCGTCGATGGCGTGGCGCTGCAGCGTTGCCGCGATCACGCCGATCTGCGCGTCGTCGAGGTCGGGCGCGATCTTCAGGAACACCGGCACACGCCGACCATGCTGCGCAGCGAGCTGCGTGCGGCGGGCCTGCACCGCGCCGAGCAGCGCGTCGAGCGCGTCGTCGGCCTGCAAGGCGCGCAGGTTCTTGGTGTTCGGGCTCGAGATGTTCAGCGTCACGTAGTCGGCGTGCGGGTACACGCCATCGAGACACAAAAGGTAGTCGTCGACGGCGCGCGCTATCGGCGTCGCCGCGTTCTTGCCGATGTTCAAGCCGAGGATGCCGCCGCCGCGCCGAAAACGCGCGCGCTCAACGTTGGCGATGAACGCGTCGAGCCCACCGTTGTTGAAGCCGAGCCGGTTGATCAGCGCGTTCGCCTCGGGCAGGCGGAACATGCGCGGCTTCGGGTTGCCGGGCTGGGCCTTCGGCGTCACGGTGCCGACCTCGATGAAGCCGAAGCCCATTGCGCCCAGCCCATCGATGCAGCGCCCGTTCTTGTCCAGCCCTGCGGCCAGCCCGATGCGGTTCGGAAAGGTCAGCCCGGCGAGCTCGACCGGGTCGGCCACGCGCGGCTGCGACCACAGGCATTGCAGCGGCGTGTTCTGCAGCCGCGCCAGCGAATCCATCGTCAGGTCGTGGGCGTGCTCGGGATCGAGGCCGAACAGGAAGGGGCGGGTGAGTGCGTAGGGCAGCAATGACATGGTGGGCATTGTCGCAGTGGCGCGCGGCGCTGCCAGTGGCGCGCGTGCATACTTTGACGTAAGACATGTCCCACGACGCTCGCCCGTCGTCCCACGCCATGAACAGCAACGCAAGCACCGGCCCCCATCGACTCGAACGCGACAGCTTCGGCGAGATCGCCGTCGCCGACGACGCGCTGTGGGGCGCACAGACGCAGCGCTCGCTGCATCACTTCGACATCTCGACCGAACGCATGCCGCGCGAGCTGATCCTGGCGCTGGCGCTGGTCAAGCGCAGCGCCGCGGTCGTGAACCGCGGCCTCGGCGTGCTCGATGCGACGAAGGCGGACGCGATCGTCGCGGCGGCCGACGAAGTGTTGGCCGGCCGGCATGACGCGCAGTTCCCGCTCTCCGTGTGGCAGACCGGCTCGGGCACGCAGACCAACATGAACATGAACGAGGTGCTCGCGAACCGCGCGTCGCAGCTGCTCGGCGGTGCGGTCGGCGAAGGACGGCTGGTGCATCCGAACGACGATGTGAACCGCGGCCAGTCATCGAACGACGTGTTCCCGACCGCGATGAGCGTGGCCGCACTGGGCGCGCTCGAAGAGCACCTGCTGCCGGCGCTGGCGACGCTGCGCGAGACGCTCGCCGCGAAGTCGGCCGCGTTCGACGCGGTCGTCAAGATCGGCCGCACCCACCTGCAGGATGCGACGCCGCTGACGCTGGGCCAGGAGATCTCGGGCTGGGTCGCGCAACTCGACCACGGCATTCGCCACCTGCGCACGACCCGCCCGCACCTGCGCGAGCTTGCGCTCGGCGGCACCGCGGTCGGCACCGGGCTGAACGCGCACCCCGAGTTCGGCGCGCGCGTTGCGGCCGAGCTGGCGCGCGCCACCGGCCACCCGTTCGAGAGCGCGCCGAACAAGTTCGAGGCGCTCGCCGCGCACGACGCGCTGGTGTTCGCGCACGGCGCGCTGAAGACGGTCGCGGCTTCGCTGACGAAGATCGCGAACGACGTGCGCTGGCTCGCGTCGGGCCCGCGCTCCGGCCTGGGCGAGATCACGATTCCCGAGAACGAGCCCGGCAGCTCGATCATGCCGGGCAAAGTCAACCCGACCCAGTGCGAGGCGCTGACGATGCTCGCCTGCCAGGTGATGGGCAACGACGTGGCCGTGAACATGGCCGGCGCGTCGGGCAACTTCGAGCTCAACGTGTTCAAGCCGGTGATCATCCACAACGTGCTGCAGAGCATGCGGCTGCTCGCCGACGGCGCGCTGAGTTTCGAGGTGCATTGCGCCCGCGGCATCGAGGCCGACCGCAGCCGCATCGCCGAGCTGGTGCAGCGCTCGCTGATGCTGGTCACGGCGCTCAACCCGCATATCGGCTACGACAAGGCCGCGAAGATCGCGAAGACCGCGCATGTGCAGGGGCTGACGCTGCGCGAGGCGGCGCTCGCGTCCGGGTTCGTCACGGCCGATCAGTTCGACGCCTGGGTCTTGCCCGAGGCGATGGTCGGCAGGCCCTGAGCGCGCGGCAGCGTCGCCGATAATCGGCCGCATGACGCAAGACGAACTCAAGGCCCTGGTCGGGCAGGCGGCAACCAGCTATGTCGAGCCCGGCAGCGTGATCGGCGTCGGCACCGGCTCGACCGTCAACTGCTTCATCGACGCGCTCGCGAGAATGGTGCAGCCGATCCGGGCCGCGGTGTCGAGTTCGCAGCAGAGCACCGCGCGCCTGAAGGCACACGGCATCGAGGTGCTCGACGCGAATCAGGTCGAGTCGCTCGCGGTCTACATCGACGGCGCCGACGAGATCGACCACCGGGGTTACATGATCAAGGGCGGTGGGGCGGCGCTGACGCGCGAGAAGATCGTCGCCGACATCGCGGGGCGCTTCGTCTGCATCGCCGACGAATCGAAGCTCGTGACGACGCTCGGGCGCTTTGCGCTGCCGGTCGAGGTGATCCCGATGGCGGCGGCGCAGGTCGCGCGGCGCCTGCGCGCGCTCGGCGGCGAGCCGGCGTTGCGCGCAGGGGTCGTGACCGACAACGGCGGCCAGATCATCGACGTGTGCGGCCTCTCGATCGCCGACCCGGTGGCGATGGAGCGCGAGATCAACCAGTGGCCCGGCGTCGTCGGCGTCGGCATCTTCGCGCGCAACAAGGCCGACGTGTGCCTGCTCGGCACCGCACAAGGCGTGCGGACGCTGACTTTCTGAGCGGCTTCGCCGGCGCGCGATCGAAGCCCGGCGAAAAGCGCGTAACCTCGGGGTGGCGCATCAGCGATGCCAATCCTCAGCACTGACCGGAAGGACGGCCCATGGCCAAACCAAATTACTCGTTCGAGAAACGCCAGCGCGAGCTGGCGAAGAAGAAGAAGAAGGAAGAGAAGCTGAAGGAGAAAGCCGGCCGCAAGGCGGGCGAACCGGGTGGCGACGAAGCCCCCGCGGATGACGACACGGCGGCCGCTGCGCCGCCGGCGGACGCGTCGGCCCCCGGCCCCTGACATGGGCAAGCGCCGCCCGCCTTCGCACGAAGCAGCGGCGCTGCCAGTGAAAGCGGTCGCCGCCGAGCCGGCGCGCGCACCGGGTTACGCGCCGGCCCTGAGCGCCGGCTTCCAGGCCACGACCGCACGGGTGCAGGAAATGCACCACGCGATTGCCGGCAAGACCTTCGACGGCCTGCTGCACGTGCCCGGCCTGTCGATGCCGACACGCATCGTTCAGAGCGTGGACGACGCGATCACGCAGGGCGTCTACGCGGCGGTGCGCCATGGTGGCGCGGCCGCGTTGGCGCTGGCGGCCGGGGTCGAACGCCGAGCCGACGACGCGACCCGCGTTCCCGGCAAGAAGGAGCAGGCGCTGCGCGGCGTGCTCAACAGTGCCTTCGGCGATACGCTCGAGGCCTCCGGCAGCGCGCTGGCGGTGCAGATGGGTCTGCACGGCCGCGCCGGCCCGCTGACGCCCGCGGCGCTCGCGAGCCTGCGGCCGAGGGTCTGCGTGTTCCTGCACGGCCTGGCCTGCGACGAGCAGAGCTGGCGGCTGGGCACCGACGCGTGGGCCGCGTCGAAGTGGGCGGCGACGCTGCCCGCCGGCGAGTCGATCGACTATGGCGCGTTGCTCGAGCGCGAGCTCGGTGTCAGCGCCGTCTGGCTGCGCTACAACAGCGGCCTGGCGATCGAGCGCAACGCGCAACAACTGGCCGAGCTGATGGTGCAGGTCGCGCAGGGCGCGGTGCAGGTGCGCGAATGGCTGCTGATCGGCCACAGCATGGGCGGCCTGGTGGCGCGCCGTGCGCACGCGCTCGCCGCTGCCCACGGTATGGCCTGGGCGCGCGAGGTGCCGATGATCATCTGCCTTGGTTCACCGCACCTCGGTGCGCCACTGGCGCAGGCCGGCCATGTCGCCGCGGCAGCGCTGAGCGTTTCGGACCTGACGCAGCCGCTCGCGCGCATCGCCGACGCGCGCAGCCGCGGCATCAAGGACCTGCGGCGCGGGCTGAAGGATGCGCCGCGCGCGCCGGACGAGCCGGCGCTGCGGCTGGTCTTCGGCACGCTGGGCGACGAAGCCGGCACCGGCCTCGGGCCGCTCGTTGGCAGCCTGTTCGGCGACGGTCTGGTGCGCGCCGGCAGCGCGGCCGACGACGCGGCGATCGGCGACGTGCAGCGCGTCGAGCTCGCCGGGCTCGGGCACATGAGCCTGCTGAACCACCCGCGCGTCTACGCCGTCATCCGGCGCTGGGTCGTGGCCGCCGGCTGACGAAGCGCGCCGGGTCGACGGCGTCGAGCAGGCTCGCCTCGACCGGCGCCGGCGCGCCGGTCACCCACGACGCAAGCACCTGCGCGCCGAGCGCGCTCCAAGTGATGCCGCGCGAGCCGAGCGCGGTGAACACGAACAGGCCCGGCTGGCGCGGCACGAAGCGCGGCTGGTCGAGGCGCGCGTGCCTGAGGTCGGTGTCGGGCACGGCACCGACCAGCGGCAGACGATCCACGGCGCTGCTGCGCCAGGCGGTGCGGCCGGTGAGTTCGTCCAGGCGCAGCTCGATCGGGTGGCCGGTCAGGCGCGCGAGTTGTGCGAGGTTGAGGGCGTGGTCGGAGGCGCGCACGCGAGTGTCCGCATCGCCGCGCTGCGCGCTGGCACCGAACAACGCCCGGCCGCCGAGCGCCGGCAGCAGGTAGCCGGCACCGGCGACCGGCAGGCGCGGCGTGGCGAGCCGTGCCGCGCTGGCGAGGCTGATTTGGCCGCGCACGTTCTCGATCGGCCAATCGGGCGCGCCGAGCAGGCGCAGCGCGTCGCCGGCGTTCGCGAGCACGACGGTGGCTGCCTGCGCGATCGTTCGGCCCGCCGCGTCGAGCAGCGCCCAGCCGCTGCCGGCTCGCCGCAGCGACTGCACCTCGACATCGACGCGCAACTCGACATGACTCGCGGCCCGCGCGAGATAGCAGCGCGCCAGGCCCGCCGACTGCACCCAGCCGCCGGCCGGGTAGAACCACGCCGGGTGCGCGAGAGCGACGCCGGCACGCGCGCTGGCCTTGCTCGAATCGAGTGCTTGCACATAGTCGGGTGGCAGCCCGAGGCGTTGCAGCAGCGCGTGCATCTCGATCGGATCAAGCTTGGTTTCCAGTCGCAGCAGACCCGTCGCGTCCCCGGCCACCCCGTGCGCGAGCGCGGCGCTCACGGCAGCGTGCGCCGCCAGCGCCGCGGCCCGGTTGAAGCGCGCATGGACGCCGTCCTGCGCGTTGACGATGCCATGGAACAGACCGGCCGGGTTGCCCGAGGCTTCCGATGCCGGCGCGCCGCGGCGCTCCAGCACGACGCTGCGCCAGCCTTGCTGTGCAAGCGCCCAGGCGGCGGCGCAGCCGGCGAGACCGGCACCGACGATCAGCGCATGCGGCTCGGTCGCGTCGGCGCCCCGGCCACGGCGTGCCGGCGCGCGCCGCGGCGTGAAGGTCGGCGCGAAGCGGGCGAGCGTGATATCGCGCTTGCCGCCCTGGCCCGAGCCGAGCCGGACCTCGAAGCCCGCGCTGGTCAGGTGCCGACGCAGCGATTGCGCGGCGCTCCAGGTCGCGAGCGTCGCACCCGGCGCGGCAAGGCGACCGAGGGCCTTGCAGACCCGCTCGTCCCACATGCGCGGGTTCAGCGCCGGCGCGAAGCCGTCCAGATAGAACGCGTCGACCTCGGCGACCAGCTCGGGCAACCAGGCTTGCACATCGCCGAAGGCCAGCAACAGCTCGACAGCGCCGCCGTCGAACGCGAGCCGGTGCAAGTTGTGGGTCAGCGGCGGCCAGGCGCGCTGCAGCGCCTCGGCGAGCTCGGGCAGCGCGGGGTCGCGCCGCGCGGCGCGCATGTCCTCGAGACGCAGCGGGTGCTGCTCGATCGAGATGAAGACCAGGCGCTCGCAGCGCTGTGGGTCGTCGCGCCAGGCCTGCCAGGTGGCGAGAAAATTGTGGCCCAGCCCGAAGCCTGTTTCGAGCACGACGAAGCGGCCGCGGTCCTGCCAGCGCTGCGGCAGCTCGTTGCCGCCCAGGAATACATGGCGCGCCTGCGCCAGCGCACCCGCGCGCGGGTGGTAGATGTCGCCGTAGGCGGGCGAGAGCGGCACGCCGTGTGCGTCGAACGCCAGCGTGCCCGGCACGACCGGCGCGCTGTTCATGCGCTGCGAGTCGCGAGCCAGGCCAGCAGGCGCGCGCGCGCGTCGACCAGCCCGCGGTAGGCCAGCACCGCCTCGCTCATGCTCGCGAGCGCATCGTGGAGTTGGCGCGCGCGCTCAGCCGAATCGATGGCGTCGATCAGCGGCCGGCTCTCGACCAGGATCGTGAACAGCGCCTGGCGCCTGGAGGCCACCGGGATAAAGGTCTGGTGCTCGGTGCGGAAGTGCGCGGCGTTGGCGATCGCATCGGCGTCGAGTGCGGCCGGCCAGCCCGGCAGCGACCCATGCCGCGGATGCTGCGCGAGCCGTGCGTCGCTGCTGACGCTCCAGACGAAACGCTCCCAGCGATCGGCGCCGGTCACGAGCCGCGCGAGGTGGTCGGCGGCGCTGATCAGCATCTCGTTGTCGGCCACCGGTGCGTGTACCTCGACGAAGTGCCGGCCGACCTTGTCTGCGGGCGCCCAGCGCGACGGCAAGCACACGGCGAGCCACGGGATGCGCGCGCTCGCACCATCGATCACCGCGAAGTCTTCGGCCAGCGCCAGGCTCAGCAGGCCGGGCAGCCGCCACGCGACGGGCAGCCCGCGCAGCAGCTCGCCGAGTTCGCGCGGGCCGTCTCCCGCAACTTCGGCGCCGTGCACCGACCAGCCGAGAAGGTGCGACTCGAAGCGGTGCGCGCCGTCCCAGTCGAAGCAGCGCGGGTGATCGAGCACCGCCTGCTGCATAAGCGCATGCAGCGCCGGGCCGGCGTCGAATCCGGGCGCGGCGACCAGCGCCTCGCCGACACGGTCTCGAAGCACGGTGATCTTCTCGGCCAGCGCCCGCGCGCCGAGCGCGCTCGGCGTCAGCGGGGCGGTGCCCGCGGCAAGCCGGCGCAGCCCGGGCTGCATGCGGAACGGGGCGCGGACGGCGGCGAAGTCGAACGACATGGGCGCATCATGGCGCACAAAGAACGCGCCATGCGCGTTCTTTGTGCAGGCTCATAGGGCGGAGCCACGTGATGCCGAAACCAAAGCGGCAGGGCCCGCAATACGGGCCCGGCCCTGCGTCGCGAAACGCTACACGCGCTTGCGGTACTCGTGCGTGCGGGTGTCGATCTCGACCTTGTCGCCGGTCTGCACGAACAGTGGCACCGAGATCTCGAAGCCGGTCGCGATCTTCGCGTTCTTCAGCACCTTGCCCGAGGTGTCGCCCTTGACGGCCGGCTCGGTGTCGGTGATCTCGCGCACCAGGCTGGTGGGCAGTTCGACCGAGATCGCCTTGCCGTCGTAGAACACGACTTCGACGGCCATG
>JANXZN010000145.1 GCA_025355545.1 Rhizobacter sp. | reverse complement strand
GCCCGGCGCTCGGCCCTTGCGCCTGGCACGCAAGCTGCTCGTCTACACGCCGTGGGCGTTTGCCGCGCTTTCACCCGCTTGTTTGAGTGCTCGTGGCGTGAGCGCTGTGATTGAATGAGCGCAGCACCGCGTTTGATGTGGAGGTTCTTTTCATGACCACTGCCCATGATCTGGTTCCCGCCTCGGCCTGCCGCAACGGCATCCCGATCGCACGCATGCGCAGCCTCTACCGCATCGACGAAGTTGGCCGAAAGCTCGACAAGCTGCCGCAAAAAGAACACGAAGGCCTGCGCTCCACCTACGAGCGCATGCTCGAGAAGGGCCCGGAGCGCTTCCAGGTCAAGCCCTCCGGCCTGCCGGTGATGGACCACCTCTACGACGACCTGCCCAACTTCGCCGAGGTGCTCGACGACATCAAGCGCCAGCTCGCGCTGTGCGAAGACTCGCGCGATTCGCTCGAGATCACGCCGCTGCTGCTGCTCGGCCCGCCCGGCGTCGGCAAGACCCACTTCGCGCGCGAGCTCTCGGTGCTGCTTGGCACCGGCATGGGCTTTCTGTCGATGAGTTCGATGACGGCCGGCTGGGTGCTCTCGGGCGCGTCGAGCCAGTGGAAGGGCGCGCGCCCCGGCAAGGTGTTCGAGACCCTGGTCGACGGCCAGTACGCGAACCCGGTGATGGTCGTCGACGAGATCGACAAGGCCGGCGGCGAGCATGCCTACGACCCGCTCGGCGCGCTGTACAGTCTGCTCGAGCACGACACCGCGGGCTGCTTCACCGACGAGTTCGCCGAAGTCGCGATCGATGCGAGCCAGGTCATCTGGGTCGCGACCGCGAACGACGGCCGCGCGATCCCCGACCCGATCCTGAACCGCATGAACGTCTACGAAGTGCAGGCGCCCGACCGCGACGCCGCGCGCCACATCGCCGCGAAGCTGTACTGCCGCATCCGAGCCGAGCATGGCTGGGGCGAGCGCTTCGACACCGAGCCGGCGAGCGACGTGCTCGACGCGATGGCCGAGATGGCGCCGCGCGAGATGCGGCGCGCCTGGATGACCGCGTTCGGCAATGCCAAGCTGGGTGGCCGCGATCGGATCGAGCCCGCCGACCTGCCCGAGGCGCGAAGCCGGCGCGGCGCGATCGGCTTCGGGCCGCACTGACCCTCTCGACGCGCACCGCGAGACGCAAGCAGGGCCCGCACTCGGCGGGCCCTGCTTGCGATATCGACGTGCCTGAGTTCGGCCTCAGGGCTGGCTGACCGAGATCAGCAACGACGCCGGGCCGCCGCTGCCGGCGATGTACTTCAGCGGGCTGAACCCCATGCCGCGCATCGACAGCGACGTGAACTCGCGCACCTCGACCGCGCTGCCGTCGCTCGCGCTCACGCTGGCCGCGGCGCGGAAGGCGTAGCCGTCGCGCGGGCTGTTGAACCGCAGGGTCTCGCTGTAGCTGGCTCCCGCGCCCGTCCGGATGGTGCGCACGAAACTGCCGGCGGCGCTGTCCACCGACGCGATCGTGTTCGCGCTCTCGGTGATGCTGCCGGCCACCAGGTTGGCGTCGGTGTTCAGGTTCCAGTTGCGCGTGCGCGTGCCGACCGTCGGCAAGGCATTGACGCGTTGCCCCGTCCAGAAGCCGAGGCTGCCGTCACCGGAGATCTGCAGCAGCATCAGGTCACCGTTGCCGGCCCGGTAGGCGAAGAAGCGGTCGGTGCCATCGACACCGGTGCGGTCGAAGCCGCCCTGCGCGTTGACCGCGAAGATCAGGTTCTTGGTCGCCGGGTCGACACTCGCGCAGCCCGCCACGTCGGCGCAGTACGAGATCGCGGTGACGGCACCGTTGCCGTCCACCGTCGCGGTGGCGGCATCCGGCGTGAAGGTGGCGGGGCTGGCGCCGTTGCCGGTGAAGCCGAGCTTGCTCCAGGTGCCGGCGAGTTCGGCGACCGTGTGCGCCTGCTCGGGCACGGCCATGCCGGCGACGCCGTCGCCGAAGCGCACCGCGATCACGCCGGCGGCCGACACGACCAGTTCATCGCCGCCGCTGGTCGTGAAGCGGCAGTTGCCGTTCGGCGTCAACGTGCTCGGGGTGCTGCCGTCCAGGAAATCCAGCGTCAGGTTGGCGGCGTTGATGAACCACCGGCCGATGGAGAACTGGCCCGCGGCGGCGGCCTGCAGACCCATCGCGCGGTAGTTGGCGCTGCGCAGGTACGAGCAGTTCGCCGCATACGGCTTGGCGATCAGTTCCGGCGCGAGCCACGGGCCACCGGGCTGGCCGACCGACAGGATGTAGCTGTTGCTGAACGGGATCGACACCGCCGACACCCCCATGCCACGCAGCCCCAGCGCCACGAATTCGCGGTTGGTCGCGGTCACGCCGGCCGCGCTGGTCGGCACGCCGGTTTCGGCGAGGCGGAAGGTGTAGCCCGGCCGCGGCTGGTTCGCCTGCAGCGACTGGTCCCAGGTGGCATAGACGGTGCCGTTGCTGAAGTAGCCGAAGGTCGTGCGCGTGAATGCGCCGGTCGCGCTGTCGATCGTCTTGATCGTGTTGCCGCTCTCGCTGACCGGCCCGCTCGACAACAGCGTGCTGCCCACCGTCAGGTCGAAGCTGCGCGACGCGGTGCCGATCGTCGGCAGATCATTGGTGCGCGGGCGCGTCAGCACACTGAAGCTGCCGCCGCCCGAGATGTTCACCGCCATCAGTTCGCCGCCGCCGGCGCGGTAGGCGAAGATGCGGTCGACATAAGGCGTCGTGGCGTTGGTGAAGTCGAAGCCGCCGCCGGGGCCGGCATGGCTGCTCAGCGTGAGTGCCGGCAGTGTGGCGGCCGTTGCCGTCGTGCAGGTCTTCACGTCGGCGCAGTAGCTCAGCGCCATGACCTTGCCGTCGGCGCCGATCGTGAACGACGCCGCATCGGCGTGGAAGGTGCTCGAGGTGTCGGAATCGCGCTCGAAGCCGAGCGTGTTCCAGTCGCCGACCATCTCGGCCACCGTGTGGGCCTGCTCGGGAAATGCGATGCCGTTGCGGAAGACGCCGGCGTCGTTCTTGGCGCGAATCGCGATCACGCCGGCCTGCGAGACCACGAACTCGGCGCCGCCCGCGTTGCTGAAGCGGCAGGTGCCGACCGGGATCAGCGTGCCGTTGGGGCCGCCGTCGTGGTTGTCAATCGACAGCGTGGTGGCGTTGACGGTCACGCTCGTGGTCGCATACTGGCCCGCGGCCGATGCCTCGAAGAAAACCACCCGGTAGTCGCCGCTGCGCAGTGCGGCGCAGTTGGCTGCCGCCGCCCGCAGGTGCAGCGCGGCAGGCAGCGACGCCGTGCCGCTGGCGACCGGTGCCGACGCGACGGTGTTGACCGGCGCGTCGGCGGCGACGGTCTGCGTCAGTTGCTCCAGGCTTGAGTTGTTGTTCGCCAGCGCGGCAACCAGTGCGTCGATGGTCTGATCCTGCGCGTCGCCGAGCACGAGCGCGTCGCTGAGCGGGTCGATGTTGCCCAGGTCGATGCCCGCGGCCGCCAGCGTGGTCTTCACAGCGGCGACGGCGTCGCTCAGCGCCGCCGGCGTGACCGACGCGACGCGTGTCGCGAACTCGTCGAAGAAGGTGGCCGGGGCCACGCCGATCGCCTGGGCGACGACCAGCTGCGTGAGCGGGCTGATGTTGACGGTGAACGGCCCGGCCCCGCTGCCGGCGACCGCCGAATACAGAGACGAACCATCACCGGCCGGTACCCGCAACGCGCACGGCAGCGCGCCATCGGGCACGCTGAGCGCGAACCTGCCGTCGGCGCCGGTGGTGGCGCTGGCGCTGCCGGTGGCGCACTTGACGTCGACGGGCGCGCCGGCGATCGGCGCGCCCTTGACCGCCGTGCCGCTCAGGACCAGCGGCGCAGCTGCCGGTGCAGACGCATCACCACCGCCTCCGCCTCCGCAGGCCGTGAGCGCCACGGCCAGAAACATCACCCCGAGCCCGTTGATCTTCATGATGACTACTCCCGTTTGTTGGTCGCGACTGAACGCAGGGCGATCTTGTGACGACGGGCACGCCGCGCGCATCCCACCGGGAGAGGACGCTTCCGCGCACCCGCGGCGGTTGCGCGCCGAGCCGGCACAGGGGCCGCGCTCGTATCATCGCAAGCATGCCCATCTCACTCGACGGCCAGCTCGTCGTCGCGATCTCGTCGCGAGCGCTCTTCGACTTCGAGGAGGAGAACCAGCATTTCGAGGCGCACGACGACCGCGCCTACATGCAGCTCCAGCTGCAGCGGCTCGACCGCGCGGCCAAGCCCGGTGTCGCGTTCTCGCTCGTCAACAAGCTGCTCGCCTTCAATACTCCGGCGGCTGCGGCCACCGGCGCGCTGCCGCAGCAGCGCGTCGAAGTGGTGATCCTGTCGCGCAACGACCCGGTCTCGGGGATGCGCGTGTTCCGCTCCGCGCAGCATTACGGGCTGCCGATCCAGCGCGGCGTGTTCACGCGGGGCGAATCGCCCTGGCGCTATCTGCGCCCGCTGAACGCGCACCTGTTCCTGTCGACCAACGAGGCCGACGTGCGTTCTGCGCTCGCCGCGGCGGTACCGGCAGCGCGGGTTTACCCGCACTCGGCGCGCGCGTCGAGCCAGCACCCGAACGAAGTGCGCATCGCGTTCGACGGTGACGCGGTGCTGTTCTCCGACGAGGCCGAGCGCGTGTTCCAGCGCAGCGGCCTCGACGCCTTCCAGGCCCACGAACGCGAACACTCGACCACGCCGCTGGCGGCCGGCCCGTTCAAGCCGCTGCTACTGGCGCTGCGGCAGTTGCAGCAGGTACCGGCCCACACGATGCGCATTCGGACCGCTCTCGTGACCGCACGCAGCGCACCGGCGCACGAACGCGCGATCCGCACGCTGATGGACTGGAATATCGAGGTCGACGAGGCGATGTTCCTGGGCGGGCTGCCGAAGGGCGAATTCCTGCGCGAATTCGAGCCCGATTTCTTCTTCGACGACCAGACCGGGCACGTCGATTCGGCCGCGGCGCACGTGCCTGCCGGTCATGTGGCGTCGGGCGTGCGCAACGGCTGACGACCCTGCCGCCCGTTGCCGGCCCCCTCAACTGAGGGTGGTCGAGCGGCCCACAACGGCCTGCGGGCTCCTTACAATGAGTTGCAGATCGTGATCCATTCGCGACCGGGCACGCAGTGGCGGTGCGCTTCGATGTGCCTCGCAGGTCAACAAAATCAAGGTGGCAACTATGTGGATGACTCGCTCTAGGTCGGTTGTTGTCGGCGCGCTGTTGGCTGTCGCCGCGACGCTCGGGGCCGGCTCGGCACAGGCCGCTGTTTACCGGGGAAGCTGGGATCCAACCTATGGCTCGCCCTTCGCAGACCTGGGCTGGAAGGCAACCGCGACCTTTGACGTGCCCGCGGCCTGCCTCGGCCAGGCCGACGGCTCGTATGGGCGCACCGGCCTCTGCGCCGGCTTCAGCGTGCTGAGCGCCGAGGTAGACTTCTACAACAGCACCGCGAATTCGAATCCCGACACATCGCCCGTGCTGGAGTCGTTCTTCCTGAATACGAGTGTCCCCATCAACGGGATTGACATCACCGGGGGAAAATTGAGCGGTCTCGATACGGGCTTCTTCGGCTCCTTCGTGCCCACGGGCGGGTCGTCGTCTATTGCGGGCAACGGTCTCTACTCTTTCAGCCTGGTGCTGTTCGACGGGAACAAGGCGCAGTTGATCTACGCCCACCCCACGACGACGTCGGCGACCTGCTCGAATCCGTTCACCCCGGTCACAGACGCCATTTGTGGCGTGTCGGCGACGGCCGCCACAGGCGTGTTCGCACCCGTACCGGAACCGGGCACGTACGCCCTGGTGCTGGCGGGCCTGGGTGCCCTCGCCGTCTCGGTGCGGCGCCGCCGTCGCCAGTAAGAGGAAACGGCAGTAGCGCGGGCGCCCGATACTTCCGCGCGGCCCCGCCATTGCAGGTGACGCGGACCGATCGATATCTCAGGCGGCAGCAGTCTCGTCCTGCACAGACAACGCGTTGCGAATGGCGTTGTCGATCTGCCATTCTTGCGCCTCCTGCCAGGCGATGCCGAACTGAACATCGGGCAGGGCTCGCCTCAGCGCATCGATCTGTGCCTGCCAGCGCGCTTCGCCCCGCGGCGATCGCACCACCAGCCCGAGCCGTTCACGTGACTTGGCCGCC
Organism: Rhizobacter sp.; assembly: GCA_025355545.1. Classification (GTDB taxonomy): domain Bacteria; phylum Pseudomonadota; class Gammaproteobacteria; order Burkholderiales; family Burkholderiaceae_C; genus LMDS01. Next base: position 14,724 of record JANXZN010000145.1, on the reverse strand, counting down.
GCAGCGGCGAGGCTGACGGCCAGGTCGGCCCTGCCTTCGGCGTGCGCGAGTGCCGCCTGATCCTCAAGGCAACCCAGCAGTTCCTCCCACATTTCAAAGGCCCGGAACGCGCGCAACGCGTCGCCCAGACGCGCACGCGCCGCGGCCACATCGCCACTCAGAAGATCCAGGCGCCCGAGCCACCAGAGTGCATTCGCTTCGCCCCGTTTGTCACCCGCCTCACGGCAGACGGTTAAGGTCCTTTTGAAGCGCAGACAGGCCTGCACCCGATCGTCGCCCTCGAAGGCGATCTCGCCGAACACCAGCTCGCACTCGCCTTCGACCTCCTGGTGTTTGACGTCGCGCGCGATCGACAGGCATTGCTCCAGATGCGCCCGCGCTTTGGCATCGTCGCCCAGATGCAGGTTGATCTGCCCCAGGTGCAGCAGGCCGATCGCTTCGCCGACGCGATCACCGAGCCTTCTGAAGATCTCGAGCGCCTCGCCCTCGCCCGCGGCGGCCTCGTCGGCGTCACCGGCCTGCAAGCGAGCCAGCGACAAGGTGGACAAGGTCGCAGCGATGTCGACTTCATTGCCCATTTGACGCCTCAGTTCAAGGCAGGTCTCGAGCATCTTGCGCGCCTCGGCGTGGTCGCTCTGACTCTCGGCGAGCGCCGCGCCGACATACAAAGCCCAGGCCTGAGCCAGCGACGACGCCCGGATCGTCGGCAGCGCCAACGCCGCCTGCACCACCTTGCGGCCTTCGGTCGAATACCCGCGAAGGATCCAGAACCCCTGCATCGCGACCGCGAACTTGACCGCGATGAAGGGATCGACCGCGCCCGCGAGCGCCACCGCGATGGCGCTGCGCACGTTGTCGAGCTCGACCTCGACCTTCCAGATCCAGTCGGCCTGCGCAGGCCCGCTGAGCCCATGGTTGGCCGCCTTGGCCATCGCGAAGTAATGCTCGCAATGCCGCGCCGCCACGCCGGCCGCGTCGTCGCGCTGCTCCAGCTTCTCGCGCGCGTAATCGCGGATGGTCTCGAGCATGCGGTAGCGCGCGCCCTCGTCGCGTTCCTCCAGCATCACCAGCGACTTCTCGACCAGCGACCCGAGCAGATCCAGCACGTCGTCGCTGGTCACCGGGTCGCCGCCGCACACGTCCTCCGCGGCCGCGAGGTCGAAGCCGCCGACGAACACGGCGAGCCGGTCGAGGACGATCTGCTCCGCCGGCTCGAGCAGCTCGTACGACCAGTCGACGAGCGCGCGCAGGGTCTGCTGGCGTTCCTGCAGTACACGCGAACCGCCGGTCAGCAGCTTGTAGCGGTCCTTCAGGCGCGCGTTGATGTCGGCCACCGTCAGTGACCGGATCCGCGCCGCGGCCAGTTCGAGCGCGAGCGGGATGCCTTCCAGCCGCGCGACCAGTTCCGCGACCACCGGCGCCTCGCGCTCGTTGAGCGCGAAGCTCGGCTTGTGCAGCTGGGCGCGATCCACGAACAGCCGCACCGCGGTCGACCGCGACAGGGCTTCGATGCCGTCGCCGCGCGCGGGCACCGGCAGCGGCAGCACCGGGTAGCATTGCTCGCCGGGCGAGCGCAAGGGCTCGCGGCTCGACGCCAGGATGCGCAAGTGCGGCGCCACCTTGAGCATGGCACTCGCCATCTGCGCCGACATCTTGATCAGGTGCTCGCAGTTGTCGAAGATCAGCAGCGCGCGATGGTTCTTCAGGTGCGCGCACAGGGTCTGCAGCAACGGCCGGTCGGGCTCCTCGCGCACGCCGAGCACCTGGGCGGTCTCGCTGATGACCAACGCCGGGTCGCTGATCGGCGCCAGGTCCAGGAACCACACGCCGTCGGGGAACTGGTGGATCAGCTCGGCCGCAGCCTGCAGCGACAGGCGCGTCTTGCCCAGCCCGCCCATGCCGAGCAGTGTCAGCAGCCGCGACGTGCCCAGCAGGTCCTTGACGTCGCTCAGCTCGCGCTCGCGGCCGATGAACGAGGTCGCCTGGTGCGGCAGGTTGTTCGGGATCTCCTTGACCGGCAGCCACCAGTCGCCCATGCGCACGACGCGGTAGGCCTTGTCGCCGTCGGCCGGCAGCACGAAGCTCGCGGCGGGGTCGCCTACCTCGAACAGCTCCAGCGGCTCGGACACACCCTTGACCATCCAGTGGCCATGCGAGACCAGCTTCAGCGCGGTCTTGCCGAGGTCGTCGCGCGCCTCGGCGGAGAGCAGCGTCTGCCCGCCGCCTGCCAGCATCATCACCCGGGCGGCGATCGGCTTGGCCAGGCCTTCGACCTCGAGCGGCTTCGCGCCCCGCGCGATGTCGGCCTGGTCGTTCTCGCGCAGGATCACCGGCCCCACATGCAGCCCGGCGCGTGCCGCCAGCGGCACCGCGAGCCCGGCCAGCGCGCGGTGGTAGTCCATCGCGTAGGCAACCGCATCGACCGTCGACTCGAACAACAGCAGCATGCCGTCGGTCTTGTCGATCTCGCGGCCGCGCCGGGGCCCCAGCAGCGCGCGCGCCACGCGGTCGTGCGCAGCCCAGACCTCGGCCATCGCGGCGTCGCCCAGTCGCTCGGACAGTTTGGTGCTGTCCACCACGTCGGTCAGGAGCAAGGTCCTGATTTCGCTCATCGTTCGGCCTGAGGTTGGCGTCGCTTCGGACAGGCGGTTGGCGGGATCGCCTTGTATTCTAGGCGGTGCACACTGCGACCTCGCATCATCACAGGAAGTTCGCGAGTGTGCGCCATCGGCCGTCCTTTAAGCTGGGGATGGCGCACCGCGCTGCGATGCCTACACGATCCGGCGCAGGGCGTCGATATCGGTGACGCGCACCCCGCCGTACTCGATGCGGATGCAGCCCTGGCATTGCAAGGCCTTCAGCGCCTCGTTGACGCGCTGACGCGACAAGCCGACCAGATAGCCCAGCTCCTGTTGGGTGATGCGCAACAGCGTCCCCACGCCCGGGTAAAGCACCGGGTGGAACAGCGCCGCCAGGCTGCGCGCGACGCGCGCGTCGGCGTCGCTCATGCGGTCGATCTCGCGCGCCGCGATGAATTGCCCGAGCCGCTCGTTGAGCTGGTTCGTGATGAAGCGATTGAACGGGATGCTGCGGTCGAGCAGCCAGTGGAATGTCCGCACGCTCAGTCCCGCGACCACGCTCTTGCGCAGGGCCTGGATGTTGTAGCGATAGACCTCGCGCTTTATCACGGTGCCCTCGCCGAACCAGCCGCCGGGCGGCACGCCGGTGAAGGTGATCGGAACGCCGAATTCGCTGTCGTTGCTCATCTTGAGCAAACCGTCGATCACGCCGAACCAGTACGTCGCCGGCCGCCCGACCCGGCACAGCAATTCGCCGGTCGCGACCCGCACGACCTTCAGATCGTCGACCGCGGCGGCGCGCTCGTCGTGATCCAGCGTCGGCAGCCAGGGGATGTCGGCGAGCTCGGCCGCGCTCGGCGCCCGCGCGCGGCTATACAGCGACCGCGCCGCAGTGGTTGTCTCGGCAGTTGCTCGACTCATCAAGGGAAACCCCGGAGGGGAGTGTCCCTAGGATTGTCGTCAGAACGACAACACGGCGTCAAACTTGTTTCTACATTCGCCATCTGAAAGAAGCGGTGTCGCCCAGGTGACCCGCCGCCCAAGAACGGAGAACCGCCGTGCCGACCACGTTCACACGCCTGATGCTCGAACACGCAGCGCAGCGGCCCGACGCCGCCGCGTTGCGTGAGAAGGACTACGGCATCTGGCAGACGCTCACCTGGCGCGCACTCGCGACGCTGGTGCGCGAGCTGGCGTGCGGCCTCGCCGACGCTGGGCTGCAGCGTGGCCAGCACCTCGTGGTGATCGGCGAGAACCGGCCACGCCTGTACGCCGCGATGCTGGCCGCGCAGTCGCTGGGCGCGGTGCCGGTGCCGCTGTACCAGGACGCTGCTTCGGCCGAGTACGTATTCCCCATCACCAATGCCGAGATCGCGTTCGCGATCGTCGAAGACCAGGAGCAGGTCGACAAGCTGCTCGAGGTGCGCGAGCAGTGCACGCAACTGAGAAGCGTCTGGTTCGACGAACCGCGCGGGCTGCGCCACTACGCCGAGCCCGGCCTGGCGCCGCTCGATGCGCTGATTGCCGCGGGCCGCGCGTTCGACGCCGCGCACCCCGGCTTCTTCGACGCCGAGGTCCAGAAGACGCAGCCCGACGACGTGGCGGCGATGTTCTTCACCTCGGGGACGACCGGCAACCCGAAGGGTGTGGTCCACACCCACCACACGCTGATCGACCGCGCGCAGGCCGGGGCCGCGTTCGACAAGCTGACGAGCGCCGAAGAAGTGCTCGCCTACCTGCCGCCCGCCTGGATCGGCCAGAACATCTTCTCGTACGCGCAGTGGCTGGTGTGCGGCTACGTCGTCAACTGCCCGGAATCGGCGAGCACCGTCAGCATCGACCTGAACGACATCGGGCCGACCTACTACTTCGCGCCGCCGCGCGTCTTCGAGGGCCTGCTGACGACCGTGATGATCCGCATGGAGGATGCCGGCGCGGTCAAGAAATGGCTGTTCCATCACTTCATGGCGGTGGCGCGGCACGTCGGGCCGAGGCTGATGGACGGACAGCCGGTGGGGGCGCTCGACCGCCTGCACTACGCGATCGGCCGGCTCGTGGTCTACGGCCCGCTGCGCAACACCCTGGGCCTGACCCGCGTGCGCGTGGCCTACACCGCTGGCGAGGCGATCGGCCCGGACCTGTTCAGCTTCTACCGATCCATCGGCATCAACCTTAAGCAGCTCTACGGCTCGACCGAGACCGCCGTGTTCGTCTGCCTGCAGCCCGACCACGAGGCCAAGGCCGACACCGTCGGCGTGCCGATCGAGGGCGTGCAGATCCGGGTCAGCGACACGGGCGAGATTCTGGTCAAGTCGCCCGGCTTGCTGAAGGAGTACTACCGCAATCCGGCGGCGACCGCCGAGGTGCTGACCGCCGACGGCTGGTACCACACCGGCGATGCCGGCTTTCTGGACGCCGGCGGCCACCTGAAGATCATCGACCGCGCCAAGGACGTCGGCCGCCTCATGGGCGGCGCGTTCGATGCCGCGATGTTCGCGCCGAAGTATGTCGAGAACAAGCTCAAGTTCTTCCCGTTCATCAAGGAGGCGGTCGCGATCGGGGACAGGCGCGCCACCGTCTGCGCCTTCATCAACATCGATTTCGAGGCCGTGGGCAACTGGGCCGAGCGGCGCAACCTGCCCTACGCCGGCTACGCCGATCTGGCGCAGAAGCCCGAGGTCAGCGAGCTGATCCGCGAGTGCGTCGAAAAGGTCAACGCCGACCTCGCGGTCGACGAGAAACTCGCCGGCTCGCAGATCAGCCGCTTCCTGATCCTGCAGAAGCAACTCGACGCCGACGACGGCGAACTGACGCGCACGCGCAAGGTGCGGCGCGGCTTCATCGCCGAGCGCTACCAGGTACTGGTCGATGCGCTGTACGACGGCAAAGCCAACCAGTACGTCGAGACCGCGGTCAAGTTCGAGGACGGGCGCAGCGGCATGGTCGCGGCCGACCTGAAGATCGTCGACGCCAAGCTCTTCCCCGCCGTGAAGAGGGCCGCCTGAAATGAGCGGCCGCAAGATCGGCGACGTGATCCTCGAGGTCAAGGACATCAGCCTCGCATTCGGCGGCGTGAAGGCGCTGACCGACATCAGCTTCGATGTGAAGGAACACGAGATACGCGCGATCATCGGCCCGAACGGCGCCGGCAAGAGTTCGATGCTGAACTGCATCAACGGCGTGTACCAGCCGCAGCGCGGCTCGATCACGTTCCGCGGCCAGACCTTCACGCACATGAACTCGCGCCAGGTCGCCGAGATGGGGCTGGCGCGCACCTTTCAGAACCTGGCGCTCTTCAAGGGCATGAGCGTGCTGGACAACATCATGACGGGCCGCAACCTGAAGATGAAGACCAACCTGTTGCAGCAGGCGATCCGCTGGGGCGCGGCCGAGCGCGAGGAGACCGCGCAGCGCGGGCACGTCGAACGCATCATCGACTTCCTCGAGATCCAGCCGTACCGCAAGACACCGGTGGGCAAGATGCCGTACGGGCTGCAAAAGCGCGTCGACCTCGGTCGTGCGCTTGCGATGGACCCGCAGGTGCTGCTGCTCGACGAGCCGATGGCCGGCATGAACGTCGAAGAGAAGCAGGACATGAGCCGCTTCATCCTCGACGTGAACGACGAGTTCGGCACCACCATCGTGCTGATCGAGCACGACATGAGCGTCGTGATGGACCTGAGCGACCGCGTCGTCGTGCTCGACTACGGCAAGAAGATCGGCGACGGCACGCCCGATGCGGTGCGCAGCAATCCGGACGTGATCAGCGCCTATCTCGGGACGACGCACTGACATGGGCTTTTTCCTCGAAACCCTGTTCGGCGGCCTGATGGTGGGCATGCTGTATTCGCTGATCGCGCTCGGCTTCGTGCTGATCTACAAGGCCAGCGGCGTGTTCAACTTCGCACAGGGCGCGATGGTGCTGTTCGCGGCGCTGGCGATGGCTCGCTTCTACGAGTGGATCCCGAAGTGGCTGGGCTTCGACAACCAGTTGCTCGCCAACCTGCTCGCGTTCGCGGCGGCGGTTGTCGTGATGATCGCGGTCGCGTGGGTGATCGAGCGCCTGGTGCTGCGCAAGCTCGTCAACCAGGAACACATCACGCTGCTGATGGCGACCTTGGGCATCAGCTACTTCCTCGAAGGCTTCGGCCAGATGCTGTTCGGCTCCAACATCTACAAGATCGACGTGGGCATGCCCAAGGACCCGATCATCGTGCTCGAGAGCGCGTTGCAGGGCGGCGTGCTCATCAACAAGGAAGACCTGTATGCGGCCGCGATCGCCGCGGTGCTGGTCGCGCTGCTCGCACTGTTCTTCCAGAAGACCGCGACCGGCCGCGCGCTGCGCGCGGTCGCCGACGATCACCAGGCCGCGCAGTCGATCGGCATCCCGCTCGGGCGCATCTGGATCATCGTGTGGTCGGTCGCGGGTGTCGTCGCGCTCGTCGCCGGCGTGATCTGGGGCAGCAAGCTCGGCGTGCAGTTCTCGCTGTCGCTGGTGGCGCTGAAGGCGCTGCCGGTGGTGATCCTGGGCGGGTTGACCTCGGTGCCGGGCGCGATCATCGGCGGGCTGATCATCGGCGTGGGCGAGAAGCTCTCGGAGATCTACATCGGGCCGATGCTCGGTGGCGGCATCGAGATCTGGTTCGCCTACGTGTTGGCGCTCGGCTTCCTGCTGGTTCGGCCGCAAGGGCTGTTCGGCGAAAAGATCATTGACCGGGTATGAAATCCGCGGGCGATGACCTTTCGGTGCAGGCTAACTTGCGAAGCAAGTTGAGCGAAGCGCGCCGTAACCAAACAATCATTGATTGCGTCTGATCATGCTGTACAGGGAAAACGGTCAGTTCAAGTCCAGCTACCGCGCCGACCAGCAGATCTTCCCGATCCTGCAGGACCGGATCGCGATCGGCGTGTTGCTCGCGGTCGCGTTCGTCGCGGTGCCGCTGGTCTCGAGCGAGTACCTGCTGCGGGCGATCTTCGTGCCGTTCCTGATCTTGTCGCTCGCGGCACTCGGCCTGAACATCCTGGTCGGCTACTGCGGCCAGATCTCACTGGGCACCGGCGCGTTCATGGCGATCGGCGCCTACGCGGCCTACAACTTCCAGGCGCGCATCCCGGGCATGCCGTTGATCGTGTCGCTGTTGCTCGGTGGCGTTTGCAGCACCGCGGTCGGCGTGCTGTTCGGCATCCCGTCGCTGCGCATCAAGGGGCTGTATCTGGCGGTTGCGACGCTGGCGGCGCAGTTCTTCACCGACTGGGCCTTCCTGCGCATCCAGTGGTTCACGAACAACTCGTCGTCGGGCTCGGTCAGCGTCGCCGGACTGAATGTGTTCGGCATTCCGATCGAGTCACCGGTGCACAAGTATCTGTTTTGCCTGGCATTCCTGGTCGTGTTCGCGCTGCTCGCGAAGAACCTGGTGCGCGGCGCGATCGGGCGCGAATGGATGGCGATCCGCGACATGGACGTGGCCGCCGCGGTCATCGGCATCCGCCCGGTTTACGCGAAGCTCACGGCGTTCGCGGTCAGCAGCTTCATCGTCGGCGTGGCCGGTGCGTTGTGGGGCTTCATCCACCTCGGCTCGTGGGAGCCGGCGGCCTTCAACATCGACCGCTCGTTCCAGCTGCTGTTCATGGTGATCATCGGCGGCCTGGGCTCGATCATGGGCAGCTTCTTCGGCGCTGCCTTCATCGTCGTGCTGCCGATCTTCCTGGACAGCCTGCCGTACTGGTTCGGCTTGCCCGTCGACACCGCGACCGCCTCGCACCTGACCTTCATGATCTTCGGCGCGCTGATCGTGTTCTTCCTGATCGTCGAACCGCACGGCATCGCGCGGCTGTGGTCGACGGCCAAGGAAAAGCTGCGCCTGTGGCCATTCCCTCACTAGTTCGCAATCGCCGCAGAGCGACCGCCCGATCCCGTTCAATCCTCGACAAGGAGACAGACATGAAATGCAAGTCCCTCGCGCTCGCTGCAACCGTGATGGCTGCGGGTCTGGGCGCTCTCGTCACGGCACCCAGTGCCTTCGCGCAGGCCAAGGAACAGTTCTTCCCGCTGCTCGCCTACCGCACCGGCCCGTACGCGCCGAACGGCACGCCCTGGGCCAACGGCAAGCAGGACTACATCAAGATGATCAATGCCCGCGACGGCGGCGTGAACGGCGTGAAGATCACCTTCGAGGAATGCGAGACCGGCTACGCCACCGACAAGGGCGTGGAGTGCTACGAGCGTCTGAAGGGCCGGCCCGGCGTGGCGCTGATCGACCCGCAGGCCACCGGCATCACCTTTGCGCTGACCGACAAGGTCGCGGCCGACAAGATCCCCATGATCACGCTCGGCTACGGCCTCGCCGCGTCACAGGACGGCAATGTGTTCAAGTGGAACTTCCCGCTGATGGGCAGCTACTGGACGGCGGCCGACATGCTGATCCAGCTCATCGGCAAAAAAGAAGGCGGGCTCGACAAGCTGAAAGGCAAGAAGATCGTGCTCGTGTACCACGACTCGCCGTTCGGCAAGGAGCCGATCCCATTGCTCGAGGAGCGCGCCAAGATGCACGGCTTCGAGCTGGTGAAAATTCCGGTCACGGCGCCGGGTGTCGAGCAGAAGTCGGCCTGGCTGCAGGTGCGCCAGCAGAAGCCCGACTACGTGCTGCTGTGGGGCTGGGGCGTGATGAACTCGACCGCGCTGAAAGAAGCGCAAGCCACGGGTTATCCGCGCGAGAAGATGTACGGCGTGTGGTGGTCGGGTGCCGAGCCCGACGTGAAAGACGTGGGCGACGGCGCCAAGGGCTACAACGCGTTGGCCCTGAACACCTCGGGCCAGTCGCCGAAGGTGATCCAGGACATCCTGAAGTACGTGCACGGCAAGGGCCAGGGCACCGGCCCGAAGGACGAGGTCGGCAGCGTGCTGTACACCCGCGGCGTGATCATCCAGATGCTCGGCATCGAGGCCGTGCGGCGCGCGCAGGAGCGTTTCGGCAAGGGCATGGTGATGACGGGCGAGCAGGTGCGCTGGGGCCTCGAGAACCTCGCGCTCGACCAGAAACGGCTCGACTCGCTGGGCTTTGCCGGCGTGATGCGGCCGCTGTCGACCTCGTGCCAGGACCACATGGGCTCGACCTGGGCGCGTGTGCACACCTGGGACGGCGCGAAATGGAACTTCTCGTCCGACTGGCTGCAGGCCGACGAGCAGATCATCAAGCCGATGGTCAAGGCGGCCGCCGACAAGTACGCGACCGAGAAGAAGCTGACCCGGCGCACGCCCGCCGATTGCCAGAGCTGAAGTCGGCAGGATCGATGTCATGAGTGCCGCGAACATCTTGCTGGACGTGAACGGGATCGAGGTGATCTACAACCACGTCATCCTGGTCCTGAAGGGTGTTTCGCTGCAGGTGCCCGAGGGCCGCATCGTGGCGCTGATGGGCGGCAACGGCGCCGGCAAGACGACGACCTTGCGTGCCGTCAGCAACCTGCTGGAAAGCGAACGCGGCGCCGTGACCAAGGGGTCGATCGAGTTGCGCGGCGAGCGCATCGAAGCGCTGGGCACGTCCGAGATGGTGAACCGCGGCGTGATCCAGGTGATGGAGGGCCGGCACTGCTTCGCGCACCTGACGATCGAGGAGAACCTGATGACCGGCGCCTACACCCGCCGCGACGGCAAGGCCGCGGTCGCGGCCACGCTCGACAAGGTCTACACCTACTTCCCGCGCCTGAAGACGCGCCGCACGTCGCAGGCCGCCTACACCTCGGGCGGCGAGCAGCAGATGTGCGCGATCGGCCGCGCGCTGATGGCGAACCCGAAGATGGTGCTGCTCGACGAGCCTTCGATGGGCCTGGCGCCGCAGATCGTCGAAGAGGTGTTCGAGATCGTGAAAGACCTGAACACGCGCGAGGGCGTGACCTTCCTGCTCGCCGAGCAGAACACCAACATGGCGCTGCGCTACTCCGACTATGGCTACATCCTCGAGAACGGCCGCATCGTGATGGACGGCGCGGCCGCCTCGCTGCGCGAGAACGAGGACGTGAAGGAGTTCTACCTCGGGACCGGAGGATCCGAGAGGGGCGGCGGCGACCGCAAGAGCTTCAAGGACGCGAAGAGCTACAAGCGCCGCAAGCGTTGGCTCGCATGAGGGGAGATCGACGATGGCCCACGCCGACGATGCCGCACTGCAACGCCTGCTGCCCCTGCTGCGCCAGCTGCGCTCAATCGCCGGGCTGCGCGAAATGAGGCCCGGAATCTTCTACCTGAAGGGCAGCGCGTTCATCCACTTTCACGACGAGGGCGGCGCGCTGATTGCCGACCTCGAGAAGGCCGGCGGTGGCGGTTTCGACCGCTATCCGGTCGACGCACCCGCCGGCCAGCGCAAGCTCGTCGACGACGCCAAGCGCCGCGTCGCGCGCAGCGACGAAGAGTGAACCCATGAATCCGACCAATCCCCCGCATTTCGACGCGCTCGAAGCACGCTCGCCGGCGCAGCGCGAGGCCGAGCTGATGGCCGCGCTGCCGACCCAGGTCGCGCACGCGAAGGCGCACGCGCCCGCGTTCGCGGCGAGCCTGGCCGGCGTCGACGCGGGCGGCGTGAACAGCCGCACCGCGCTCGCCCAGCTGCCGGTGATCCGCAAGCACGAGCTGCTCGAGCGCCAGCGGCATGCCGATGCACCCGACGTGTTCGGCGGCTACTCGGCGCTCGGCTGGGGCGCAGCGGCAGCAGAGCGCCGCGCGCTGCGCGTGTTCGCGTCGCCCGGGCCGATCTACGAACCGGAGGGCGCCGCCCCCGACTACTGGCGCATGGCGCGCGCGCTGTTCGCCGCGGGGCTGCGCGCCGGCGACCTGGTGCACAACACCTTCAGCTACCACTTCACGCCGGCCGGCGCGATGATGGAAAGCGGCGCGTTCGCGCTCGGCTGCACCGTGTTCCCCGGCGGCACCGGCCAGACCGAGCAGCAGGTTCAGGCGATGGCGGCACTCAGGCCGGCGGCCTATATCGGTACGCCGAGCTTCCTGAAGATCATCCTCGAAAAGGCCGACGAACTCGGCGTCGCGCTGCCCTCGCTCGTCAAGGCCTCGGTCGGCGGCGAGGCGTTTCCACCCAGCCTGCGCGACTGGATGCTGGCACGCGGCATCGATGCCTACCAGAGCTACGGCACCGCCGACCTCGGCCTGATCGCGTACGAAACCGCGGCGCGCGAAGGGCTGGTCGTCGACGAGGGCGTGATCGTCGAGATCGTGCGCCCTGGCACCGGCGACGTGCTCGCCGACGGCGAGGTCGGCGAGGTCGTCGTCACGACGCTGAACCGCGGCTACCCGCTGATCCGCTTCGGCACCGGCGACCTGTCGGCGGTACTGGCGGGCCACTGCGCGACCGGCCGCACCAACACCCGCATCAAAGGCTGGATGGGCCGCGCCGACCAGACCGCCAAGGTGCGCGGCATGTTCGTGCACCCGGCGCAGGTGGCCGAAATCGCGCGCCGTTTCCCCGAAGTGCGCAAGGCCCGCCTGGTGGTGCGCGGCGAGATGGCGAACGATTCGATGGAACTGCGCGTCGAGGCGCAGAGCGCGCCCGACGACCTGGCCGAGCGCCTCGCGCAGGCGCTGCGCGACGTGACCAAGCTGCGCGGCGAGGTGCTGCTGTGCGCGGTCGGCGCGTTGCCGAACGACGGCAAGTTGATCGAGGACGCGCGCAGCTACCGCTGAGCGCGCGAGCGCGTCCGCCACAAGCCCCTGCTCGGCGCGGGTATTACGTACTTTCCGCGATGGCGGCCGGCGCCACGATCTCGACAATCGCGGCGTCAATCACCCAACGCGGGGAACGCCAACCATGAAGCACCTTCTGCTCGCCGGGCTCGTCGCCGTCAGCGCCACCTCGGCCTGGGCCGACTACCCTGACAAGCCGGTCACGATCGTCGTGCCGTTCGCCGCCGGCGGCCCGACCGACAAGGTCGCGCGCGATCTGGCCGAGGCGCTGCGCAAACCGCTGGGCGGGCAGTCGATCATTATCGAGAACGTCGGCGGCGCCGGCGGCACGCTCGGCGCCGCGCGCGTCGCGAAGGCGAGCAACGACGGCTACACGCTGCTTCTGCACCACATCGGCATCAGCACCGCACCGGCGCTGTACCGCAAGATGGCCTACGACACGCTGGGCGACTTCGAATACATCGGCATGGTCAACGAGGTGCCGATGACCTTGATCGGCAAGCCCTCGCTGCCGGCCGCCAACTACGCCGAGTTGGTGAAATGGATGAACGCGAACAAGGGCAAGATCAACCTCGCCAACGCCGGCCTGGGCGCGGCCTCGCACCTGTGCGGCCTGCTGTTCCAGAGCTCGGTGAAGATCGCAATGCAGACCGTGCCCTACAAGGGCACGGGCCCGGCGATGACCGACCTGCTCGGCGGCCAGGTCGACCTGATGTGCGACCAGACTACCAACACTACCAACCAGATCGCCGCCGGTGCCGTCAAGGCCTATGCGGTGACGACCGACCACCGGCTGAGCACACCCGCGCTGAAGAACCTGCCGACGCTCGACGAGTCGGGCCTGAAGGGCTTCAACGTGACCATCTGGCACGGCATGTACGCGCCCAAGGGCACGCCGAAGCCGGTCGTCGACAAGATCAACGCGGCGTTGCGCGCCGCGCTGAAAGACCCCGAGTTCGTGAAGCGCGAAGAGGCGCTGGGCGCCGTGGTCATCACCGACGCGCGACTGGACGGCGCGGAGCACAAGAAGTTCGTCGCCGCCGAAATCGCGAAGTGGGCCTCGATCATCAAGGCCGCGGGCGAGTACGCCGACTGATCAGGTCATCCGCAGCGGGATCGTCACCGGCCCGTCGTTGACGAGCCCGACCTGCATGTCGGCGCCGAATGCGCCGCTCGCAACCACCGGGTGCAGTGCGCGCGCGGTCGCGAGCAGCCGCTCGTAGAGCGCGCGGCCGAGTTCGGGATTCGCCGCGCCGGTGAAGCTCGGCCGGTTGCCCGCCGACACGTCGGCGGCCAGCGTGAACTGGCTGATGATCAGCAACCCGCCCTGGACGTCGACGATGCTGCGGTTCATCTTGCCTTGATCGTCGGCGAAGACGCGCAGCTTCAGCAGCTTGGCGACGAGTTTGTCGGCGATGGCCTCGGTGTCGCCCGGCTCGGCGCAGGCGAAGACCAGCAGGCCGCGCTCGATCGCGCCGATGCGCGTGCCGGCGACGCTGACCTCGGCGCGGCTTACGCGTTGCGCGATCGCGATCACGGCGTGTCCGCCACGTCGTTGAAGTGCGCCTCCACGTCGGAGGGCAGTAGCTGGATCGAGGCGCGCAGACCCGGCACCTCGCTCATCAGTGCCTGCTCGACGCTCGTGCGCAGCGCGGCCGCCCGGCCCAGCGTCCAGCTCGCCGGCATGTGCATGTGCAGGTCGACGAAGCGGCGCTGGCCGGCGCGGCGCGTCACCAGGTGATCGAAGCGGATCGTCGGGTGCTCGAACTGCGCCAGCGCGCAGTCGATCTGGGCGCGCACCTCGGGCTCGACGGCGCTGTCCATCAGGCCGTCGACGGAGCGCCACGCGAGATGCGCGCCCTCGCGCAGGATGTTCAGCGCCACCCCGATCGCAAGCACCGGGTCGAGCCACAACCAGCCGGTGAGATGCACCAGCACCAGGCCGACGACGACGCCGGCGGAGGTCCAGACGTCGGTGTACAGGTGACGCGCGTCGGCCTCGAGCACGATCGAGCGGTGCTCGCGCGACGCGCTCATCATGCGCGAGGCCAGCAGCCAGTTCAGCGCCGAGCTCACGACCGCGAGCGTCAGGCCCCAGCCGAGCGACTGCAGCGGCTGCGGGTCGGTGAAGCGGTGCGCGGCGGCCCAGATGATGCCAGCGGCCGCGCCCGCGATCAGCAGCCCCTCGAAGCCGCTGGAGAAGTATTCGGCCTTGGTGTGGCCGAACGGGTGGTCGGCGTCGGCCGGGCGCTGCGCGATCGTCACCATCGCAATCGCGAACAGCGCCGACGCGAGGTTGACGAACGACTCCATCGCGTCCGACAGCAGGCCGACCGAATCAGTGATCCACCAGGCGGCGGATTTCATCGCGATCGTCACGACCGCGGCCGCGATCGAGAGCTTGAGAAGGGTCTTGACCTGCACGCGAGATCAGGAGGGACGCGCGTCCATGCGTTT
>JANXZN010000127.1 GCA_025355545.1 Rhizobacter sp. | reverse complement strand
CGCGACGCAATGTCGACAATCTGTCGACATTGCGTCGTCCCGATTCAGGCGCCGGGCTGGAGCTTGCGCCAGCGGTAGCCGAACTGCCGCGGTGTCAGGCCGAGCGATTGCGCGGCGCGCGACTGGTTGCCGCCGTGCCGGGCCAGCGCGTCGCGCAGCGCCTGCGCACTGTGCGAATGGCGGTCGCGATAGTCGCGCACCAGCGGCGCGTCGATCGGCTCGGCCGGCGGCTCCGCGCTGCGCGCCGTGGGCGCCTGCAGCGCCGCCGCGGGCGGCAGGAAGCGCGCGACGTCGGCCTTCGAGACCAGCGTGCCATCGGTCAGCAGCACCAGCCGCTCGATCACGTTCGCGAGCTCGCGGATGTTGCCGGGCCAGGGCTGTGCCTCCAGCGCCTCGAGCGCGGCGGCCGAGAGGTAGATGTTGCGCTGGTTCGCCTGGTTGGTGCGGTTCAGGAAGTGCAGCGCCAGCGGGCGGATGTCCTCGCGCCGCTGCGCCAGCGAGGGCAGGCGGATCGGGATCACGTTGAGGCGGTAGAACAGGTCGCGCCGGAACGTGCCGCGCTCGACTTCGGTGGCGAGGTCGCGGTTCGTCGCCGCCACCAGCCGCACGTTGACCGGCAGCTCGCGCTTGCCGCCCAGGCGCACGATCGTGCCTTCCTGCAAGGTGCGCAGCAGCTTGGTCTGCATCAGCAGCGGCAGCTCGCCGATCTCGTCGAGGAAGATCGTGCCGCGATCGGCCTGCTCGAACCAGCCGGCGCGTGCGGTGTTCGCGCCGGTGAACGCGCCGCGCTCGTGGCCGAAGAGCTCGGACTCGAACAGCGTGTCGGGGATCGCCGCGCAGTTGACCTTGATGAACGGCGCGTCGCGGCGCAGGCTCGCCAGGTGCACGGCGCGCGCGAACAGCTCCTTGCCGGTGCCCGAGTCGCCGAGCAGCAGCACGCTGGCGGTGGCCTGCGAGACGCGCTCGAGTTCGTTGAGCGCCTGCAGCAGCGCCGGCGAGGTGCCGATGATCCCGTAGCGCGCCGCGGCCGATTCGAGCGCGCGCGTCAGCAGCGCGTTGCGCGCTTCCAGCGCCTGGGTCTTCTCCTCGACCAGCGAGCGCAGCTGCAGCAGCTGGCCGGCCAGCGTGGCGAGGATCTTCAGCAGCGCCACGTCGTCGTCGAGCAGCCGATTGCGGCGCCGAATGCGGTGCACGCCCAGCACGCCGACGGTGCGGCGGTTGACCTCGATCGGCAATGCGATGAACGCGACCGTCTCCTGCGGCAGCCGGTCGCGCGTGACGGCGCGGGCCAGGAAGCGCGGCTCGGCGTCGATGTCCTGCACGATCATCGGCTGGCCGGTGGCGAGCACGGCGCCGGTGATGCCCTCGCCGGCGGCATACCGGCCGCGCGCCATCTCGGCCCGCGTCAGGCCGTAGGCGTAGCGGATCGACGACGGCCCCGGCGCGTTCGCGCGCTGCGGTGTGCCGGGCCTGGCGCCGCCGGTCACGTCGACACCGTCGGCCAGCGCGATGCGGCCGCGGTTCAGGCCGAGCAGTTCCGACAGCAGATGCAGCATCTCGCGCAGCACCACCTCGGGCGCCAGGCTCTGGCCGACCAGGCGCATCACCTCGCTCATCAGCAGCAGTTCCTGGGCGCGCCAGGGCGGGTCGGCGCTGGCGGGGGCGGCGGAGTGGGTCGACGGGGTCACGCTCCGGGCAGAGCAAAAACCCCGCCATGCGCGTCGGCGGGGTGGGTCAGTCCGGCACGAACTTCAGCGCGACGCCGTTGTTGCAGTAGCGCTTGCCGGTCGGCCGCGGGCCGTCGTCGAACACGTGGCCCTGGTGTCCTTCGCAGCGCACGCAGTGGTATTCGGCGCGCGGCACGATCAGTTTGAAGTCGGTCTTCGTGACGACCGCGCCCGGCAAGGACGTGAAGAAGCTCGGCCAGCCGGTGCCGCTGTCGAATTTCGTGTCGCTGCCGAACAGGGGCTGGTCGCAGCCGGCGCAATGGAACACGCCCTTGCGGTGCTCGTCGTTCAGCGGGCTGCTGCCGGGGCGCTCGGTGCCCTCGTGGCGCAGCACCTCGTAGGCAGCGGGCTCCAGGCGCTTCTTCCATTCGGCGTCGGCCAGGCGCAGCGCCTCGATCTTCGGTGTGGCCGGGGTCTGGGCGCGGCCGGTCTTCGCGGCCAGGCCCAGGGTGCAGAGCAGGGCGAACAGGGGGCGGCGGGTCATTGAACATTCTCCGTGGGTCGTGAAACGTTAGGTCGTGCGGCGGCGCCGGATCTTTCCGCTGCGATTCAACTGCGCGGCCAAAGTGCCCACAGCCGCAGTGGCTGCTTCATCCGGCCGGCCTGATTCTCGGCCGAGTCGCCCCAGCCCCAGAAGTAGTCGGCGCGCACCGCGCCGGTGATCGCGCTGCCGGTGTCCTGCGCCATCACGAGCCGGCGCAGCGGCGCGCTCGACAGTGGTTCGGTGCTGTCGAGCCAGACCGGCGTGCCATAGGGGACGGCGAGCGCATCGACCGCGATCGAGCGGCCCGGCGTCAGCGCCACGCCCTGCGCGCCCTTCGGGCCGAGCTGCGGGTCGGGCAGCGGCTCCTCGCGGAAGAACACCACGCGCCGGTTCGCCCACAGCATCTCGTTCAGGCGCTTCGGATTCTGCCGCGCCCAGGCCTTGATGCCGGGCCACGAGGCCTGCGCCGGCGTCAGCTCGCCCTGGTCGATCAGCCAGCGACCGACCGACTGGTACGGCTGGTCGTTGTGACCGGCGAATGCGACGCGCACCAGCTTGCGCCGGCCGTTTGCCTCGACGATGTCGAGCCGCCCCGAGCCCTGGATCTGCACGATCAGCGCATCGAGCGGATCGGCCACATAGGCCAGCGCGCGGCCGCGCAGGCTCGCCTTCGCGGCGGGCAGGGTGTCGAGCTGCTGGCGCGTCCAGTACGGCTTGCGCGTGGCCAGGTCGCCGGGCGGGCCGTACAGCGGCACCCGGTACGCGCCGCGCGGCGTGCGCGTGGCCTCGACCAGCGGCTCGAAGTAGCCGGTCATCAGGCCGTCGGCGTTGCCCTCGAGCGATTCGACCCGGTACGGCTGCAGGCGCTGGCGCAGCCAGGCGCGTGCCGCGTCGTCGCTGAAGGCCGGCGTGGCCGCGTTGCGCGCCTGGCTGCACAGCGCCTCCCAGCCGAACGCCGGGCGTTCGCAGCCGCGCAGCAGGGCCGGCCACAGCTCGCTGACGTGGTCGGTCTCCCAGCCCGGCAGCGCGCTCCAGTCGACCGGCACCCAGCGCGCCCGGGCACGCACGATCGTCGGGTTGACCATCGACACCGCCGGCACGGCATTCGGGACCACCGGGCCGGGCTCCAGCGGCGGCGGGCTGGAGCAGGCCACGAGCAACCCTAGAATCGCCGCCGGCAGCAGGGCCCTGAGGACATTCGACATGTGGGTACTCTTTTTGGAAGCGTTCGGCGCCGTGTTGCTGCTGGTGTTGATTGTCTGGTGGACGATGTTTCACGGCCGTCACAAGGGCGAGCGCGAGCGCGAGCGCGACCGCGACCGCGACCGCGACCGCGACCGCGACCGCGACCGCTGATCAATCGGCAGGCCAGATGAAGGACAGCGGCTTGCGCCATAGCCGCGCCCGGATCGCCCGGTAGATACGGCTGCGGTCGACCAACCGGATGCCACGCGAACGCAACGCGACGCGGAAGGCCATCAGAAAGCTCACCGTCAGGTTCAGCACCCCGGTCACCGCCACGGCGGCCGCGCACCACCAGAACGGTGCGTGGCGAAGCAGCGCAAAACCCTCGGCGCCGACCGCTGCGGCGAGCTGGCCGGTCGAGAGGGTCACGTGTCGCACCTCCAGCGGCAGCCCGAAGAACAGCGCCACGACCGGCAGGATGCCCAGCATCAGCCCGAGCGAGGTGTTCGACGCGAAGCCCGAGATGTTGGCGCGCCAGTACGCGCCCCAGAGCCGCGCCCGGGCCGCGCCGAGGCGCGCGACGATGCGCGGGTTCCAGGCGATCGCGCTGTCCAGGCGGTGCCAAACGAACCAGTTCTCGACCCAGCCGGCGATCAGCGAGCTCGCGAACAGCAGCACGCCGGTGAATGCCGCGAACAGCGGGGTGGCGCCGAGCAGCGTCAGCGACTCCAGCACGTGCTGCGCGTCCGCGTGCCCGACCAGCGGTTGGCCGAACGCGGCTTGCCAGCCGAACTGCACCGCGAGCACGATCGGCGCGACCAGCGCGAGGTTGCCGAAGATGCCCGCCGCCTGCGAGCGGATCAGCTGCGCGACCTGATCGACGAACTCTTCCACGCGCTCGTCGCTGGACAGGTCGGCGAGCCTCTCGGCCATCGCCGGGGCCGTCATCGCGGGCTGCTTGGTCGCGACCGTGAAGTGCAGCAGCTGGATCAGCACGAAGCTCGCCGCGTAGTTCACGCCGGCCCAGAAGCCGCCCCAGAACGGCGACAGTGCCAGCGCCAGCACCGCGAACTTGATGAAGGTGGTTGCCGCCAGCACCGCGCCGCCGCCGGCCGCGGCCCGCAGCATCCGGCGGTATTCGGCCAGCGTGCGCGTGATGTAGTGCTGGCCGGTTTCGGCGCTGCGCTCGGCGACCTTGCGCGCCAGCAGCGAGTAGTGGCTGGACATCAGCCCGCGGACGCTGCGCCGTTCGTCGGCGGTGTGCACCAGCTCGGCGATCAGCCGCGCGATCTCGCGCGCCGGCTCCGGGCTGACGACGCAGGTCAGCAGCGCGTCGATGCGGTGCGTGCGCTCGCGCAGCTGGTCGACCTCGAACACCACGTCGACCGAGACACCGTGCGCCTCGAGGTGCTCGTGCACGCTCTCGGCGCAACGCCGGCACTGCGCCAGCAGCGCGCGCAGGTACTGAGCCTCCTGCAGCAGCGCGGCCTCGGTGGCGGGCGTGGCCTGGCCTTCGCTCGGCGCGTTCGCTTCGGTCTGCGGATCGGCGCTGAGCGCCTGGCCGTGGTCGCTGACCTGTTCGGCGACGCGCGCGAGCTGGCGGAACGGCTGATCGACCAGCAGCTCGGGGCTCATGCGCTGGCGCAGCGCCGGCGCAAAGCCCGAGGCCCGCACCGCGCTGGCCAGGAACACGATCGCGTCGAGGAACGGCGCGCGCCAGGCGTGGCTGGCGCGCTGCGGCGCGACGAAGCTGCGCAGCCGGGCCAGCGTCGCGTCGTCGATCGCGAGCAGCCAGGCAGCGTCGTCGGCATGTGGGAACAGCAGCGCGAACAGCTCGCCCAGGTCGGTGGTGGCCGGCGTCAGCGGCAGCACGCGCGCGCGGATGCGCCGGCCGAGTTCGCCCCACAGGTCCATGCGCGGCGCGAAGCCGAAGTCGGCGAGCAGCGCGGCGTTGTCGACCTCGGCCCAGATACGGTGCAGCAGGTCGGCGACGCGCCCGTGGTGCTCCGGGTGCCGCTCGAGCACGCCCAGCAGGTGGCGCAGGCGCAGCACCGGGCGAGGCGTGGTGTTCGCGTCGGCGTCGCGCGCGGCGTCGACCGGTGCATGACGCAGCCATTCAAGCAGCCGGATCAGCCAGAGGTGCCGCTCGGGCA
Source organism: Rhizobacter sp. (assembly GCA_025355545.1). Taxonomy (GTDB): domain Bacteria; phylum Pseudomonadota; class Gammaproteobacteria; order Burkholderiales; family Burkholderiaceae_C; genus LMDS01. The sequence continues at coordinate 1,519 of JANXZN010000127.1, read as the reverse complement.
GGCTCGCCTTCGGGTCGGCCGCGTTCAGCAGCGCGGTCAGGTCCCAGGGCGAGGCCCGTTTCACCATCAATGCAGCGCCGACGCCAGGGTCAGCCCGAACTCGGCGATCGGCGCGTCGAACGGGTATGCGTCCTCGGTCATGCAGAAGAAGGTGCCGCGCATCGTGCCGTGCGGCGTCGCCAGGCGCGTCCCGCTCGTGTACTCGAAGGTCTCGCCCGGCTTGAGCAGCGGCTGGTGTCCGACCACCGCGAGGCCGCGCACCTCGTCGGTGTGGCCGTTCGCATCGGTGATGATCCATTGGCGTGCGATCAGCTGCGCGGTGACGTTGCCGCTGTTGCGGATCGACACCGTGTACGCGAACGCGTGCAGGCCGCTCGCCGCGTCCGATTGCTCGGGCAGGTGGCGCACGGTGACGGTGCTGGTCAGTTGGGCTTTGCGGTCGGCGTTCGGCATGCGGCCGATTCTGGCAGCAACGCAGGGTTGAGACCTAGAATCCCGGGCATTCCCCAAAGCGCCCGCTGGGCGCGACCAGCCGCCCCATGCCGACCGCCCGCGCCTACCGCATTGCCCCGAGCATTCTCTCGGCCGATTTCGCGCGCCTCGGCGACGAGTTGCGCGACGTGATCGCGGCCGGCGCCGACTGGATCCATTTCGACGTGATGGACAACCACTACGTGCCGAACCTGAGCTTCGGCCCGATGGTCTGCGAGGCGCTGCGCAAGCACGCGGTGAAGGCCGACGGCACGAAGGTGCCGATCGACGTGCACCTGATGGTGCAGCCGGTCGACGCGCTCGCGGTCGCGTTCGCGCGGGCCGGCGCGGACCGCATCAGCTTCCACCCGGCGGCCAGCGCGCACGTGGACCGCACGATCCAGCTGATCCGCGCCGAGGGCTGCAGCGCCGGGCTGGTGTTCAACCCGGCGGCGTCGCTCGACGAGCTCGAGTGGACCCTCGACCAGATCGACCTGGTGCTGGTGATGAGCGTGAACCCCGGCTTCGGCGGCCAGAGCTTCATCCCCGGCGCGCTGAAGAAGATCGAGCGCATGCGCACGCTGATCGACGCCCATCGACAAGAGACGGGGCACGACATCCAGCTCGAGGTCGACGGCGGCATCAAGGTCGACAACATTCGTGCCGCCGCCGATGCCGGCGCCGACACCTTCGTTGCCGGCAGCGCGATCTTCGGGCAGCCCGACTACGGCGCGGTGATCGCCGCGATGCGCGCGCGCCTGGCCGGCTGATTCGCCGAAGCGACGCGCCTGTGCAACTGCGCAGCGCAGGCGACTCAAACTCAAGCCTGCTCCGCGCAACCTCGCAGGCGCTTCGTTCCGGCCTGAGGCGACGCTCAGAGCGCGCGCAACTGCGCGTCGCGCAACCCGACCAGCACCGCCTCGCCGCTGTCGCGGTCGACGCGGAACTCGCCGTAGCGAGCACCGCCGAAGCGCTGGTCGCTGCCTTCCTCGAAGAAGAACGCATTCGTGCCGAGCCAGACGCGGCCGCCGCGGATGCGGTAGCGCAG
>JANXZN010000123.1 GCA_025355545.1 Rhizobacter sp. | reverse complement strand
GTCGTCGGGGTCGTGCGTGATCATCAGCACCGGAATGTCGATGCGCTGCAGCAGCTCGTCGAGCTCGGCGCGCATGCGCTCGCGCAGCTCGGGGTCGAGCGCCGAGAACGGCTCGTCGAGCAGCAGCGCGCGCGGCGAATGGACCAGCGCGCGCGCCAGCGCGGTGCGCTGGCGCTGCCCGCCGGAGAGTTCGTGCGGGCGCTGCCGGGCCACGTCGACGAGCTCGAAGGCCCGCAGCCAGCGCTCGACCGCTTCGCCGCCGACCTGCGCCGACGGGTTGCGCAGACCGGGCTGCATCCCGAACGCGACGTTCTGGCGCACGTTCAGCTTCGGGAACAGCGCGTAGTCCTGGAACAGGTAGCCGAAGCCGCGGCGCCGCGCCGGGACGTCGATGCCCGCCGCGTGATCGAACAGGGTCTCGCCGCCGAAGGCGATGCGGCCGTGGTCGGGCGTGATCAGCCCGGCGATCGCCTGCAGCGTCAGGCTCTTGCCGGCTCCCGAGGGGCCGTAGATCACCGAGCGGCGCGCGTGCGTGCTGAAGCGCACGCGCAACTCGAAGCTGCGGCGCTCGCTGCGCACGGTCTTGCGGATGTCGACGTCGAAGTTCATCTCAGCGCTGCGGCCGCGGGCCCAGGCGCCCCGCAGCCAGCAGAAACACCATGCAGGTGACCGTGATGATCGCGACCAGCATGTTGGCGCTTGCGTCGTCGCCCGCCTGAACCGCGTCGTGCACTGCGACCGACAGCGTCTGTGTGCGACCGGGGATGCTGCCGGCGACCATCAGCGTCGCGCCGAACTCTCCGAGCGAGCGCGCGAACACCAGCAGGGTGCCAGCGAGGATGCCCGGCCACGCCATCGGGAGCGTGACGCGAAAGAACAGCGCCCATTCGTTCAGCCCGAGCACGCGCGCCGCCTTTTCGAGCTGCGGATCGACGGTCTCGAACGCCGATCGTGCCGAGGTCAGCACCAGCGGAAAGGCGACGACCGTGGCGGCGATCACCGCCCCTTGCCACGTGAAGATCAGATCGATGCCGAGATTCTCATGCAGCCACTGGCCGAGCCAGCCCCGCCTGCCGATCACGACCAGCAGGTAGTAGCCGACCACGGTGGGCGGGAGCACGAGGGGAAGTGTGAGCGCCGCGCTGATCGCATCACGCGCGACGAAGCGATGCCGCGCCAGCAGCCATCCGACCGCCACGCCCAGCACGAGGTTGATCGCCGTGGCCCAGGCGGCCACCTTCAGGGTGAGCGCCAGCGTGATCCATGTTGAAGCGCTCATTGCTGCACCGTCAGGGCCTGCCGAAGCCGTGGCGCGCGAGCACGGCGGCGGCGGCGGGTGTGGCGAGGAACTCGACGAACCGGCGCGCCGCCGCCAGGTTCGGGCCACCGGCGATCGCAGCCACCGGGTAGCTGATCGGCGTGTCGGTCGGCACGGTCGCGACGACCCTGACCTTGTCCTTCATGATCGCGGCGTCGGTGGCGTAGACGAAGCCGGCCTCGACCTCGCCGCGCGCGACGTAGTCGAGCGCCTGGCGCACGTTCTGCGCCATCACCGCCTTCGGCTCGACCACCGCCCACTGCCCGGCGGCCTGGAGCGCGCCCTTGGTGTAGCGGCCGACCGGCACGCTCGCCGGGTTGCCGATCGCGACGCGCCGGACCTCGGCCCGCTGCAGGTCCGCGACCGCCTTGATGCCGAGCGTGCTGTCGCTCGGCACGACCATCACCAGCGAGTTGCCGACGAAGTCGCGGCGCGTGTCCGCAGCCAGCAGCTTCTGCCGGTCGGCGCGGTCCATCACCTCCTGGTCGGCCGACGCGAACACGTCGACCGGTGCGCCCTTCGCGATCTGCGCCAGCAGCGCGTCCGACGCCCCGAAGTTGAAGACCACCGTGGTTCCGGCATGGCCCGCCTCGAACGCCGGGCCGAGTTCCCTGAAGGCGTTGGTCAGGCTGGCGGCCGCCGAGACGATCAGGTCGGCAGCGCGCGCACCGCCGCAGAACGCGGCGACGACGACGGCGCCCGCAACCAGGCGGCCCAGGTGATTGATGCGCATGGCGGCAGGAGGTCGGGTGGGTGACGACCGCAATATACCGCAATACATAACGCTCCCCGGGGCCGGGCCGGCGGGGGTCGCCTCCGGCTCAGGAACGCCGCTGGCGCAGGATCGCCTGCGCGCGCAGGATCACCGGCTGGTCGATCATCCTGCCGTCGAGCGCGACGGCCGCGCCGCCGCTCGCGTCGGCGGTCGCGATCACGCGCGTGGCCCAGGCGATCTCGGCCTCGCCGGCGCTGAAGCTGCGGTTCACCGGCGCGACCTGCCTCGGGTGGATGCACAGCTTCGCGCCGAAGCCCAGGCGCCGCGCGCGCTGCGCTTCCGACTCGACCTCGCCGGCATCGTCGATCGCCGTGCTCGGGCTGTCGATCGGCGCGCCGATGTGCGCCAGCCGCGACGCGAGCACGAGCTGCGAGCGGAAGAAGTTCAGCTCGTCGAAGCCGGCGCGCATGTCCAGATCGAGCTGCAAGTCGATTGCGCCGAAGGCCAGACGCTGCACATTCGGCGCCGACGCGATCGCACGCAAGTTGTCGAAGCCGACGGCCGACTCGATCAGCGGGACGGTCGGGGCGAGTGCCCCGATCGCGGCGAGATCGTCGGCGCGCTCGGCCTTCGCGAGCATCACCGCGGCGACACCGGCGCGCCGGCACAGCACGAGGTCGTCCGCGAACCACGGCGTGTCGGCGGCGTTGATGCGCAGCACGATCGCGCGCGACGCATCGAGCCAGTCGGCGACGATCGCGCGCGCCGCGTCCTTGTGCTGCGCAGGCACCGCGTCCTCGACGTCGACGATCACCGCATCGGCGCCGCTGGCGAGCGCCTTGGCGAAGCGCTCGGGGCGGTTGCCGGGCACGAACAGATACGAGCGGTGGGCGGCGTCGTTCATCGAGAACCCGTCTCGTTCAGATCGCGGCGTCGGCGCGCAGGCCTGCGATGTCGTCGTCGCGGTAGCCCAGTTCCGCGAGGATCGCGTCGGTCTGGGCGCCGAGCGCCGGCACCGCGTCCATGCGCGCATCGAACTCGGCCGGCACGCCGGGCGGCTTGAGCGCCGGCATCGGCCCGCCGGGCGTGGGCACAGAGAC
>JANXZN010000114.1 GCA_025355545.1 Rhizobacter sp. | reverse complement strand
GCTACGGCGAGAACCCGCACCAGCGCGCCGCGTTCTACCGCGACCTCGCACCGGCGCCCGGCTCGCTCGTCACCGCGCAGCAGCTGCAGGGCAAGGAGCTCTCCTACAACAACATCGCCGATGCCGACGCGGCATGGGAATGCGTCAAGTCGTTCGGCGCCGACGATGCAGCGAGCGCCTGCGTCATCGTCAAGCACGCCAACCCGTGCGGCGTGGCACTCGGCGCGTCGAGCGCGGAGGCCTACGCCAAGGCCTTCAAGACCGATCCGACCTCGGCCTTCGGCGGCATCATCGCCTTCAACACGCCGGTCGACCAGGCGTGCGCCGAGGCGGTCGCGAAGCAGTTCGTAGAGGTCTTGATCGCGCCGGCCTTCAGCGCCGAGGCGCTCGCCGTGTTTGCCGCCAAGCCCAATGCGCGCCTGCTGCAGATCGATCTGCCGGCGGTGGCTGGCGCGGGACGAAACAGCCACGACACCAGGCGCGTCGGCTCGGGCCTGCTGATCCAGACCGCCGACAATCGCGTGATCACGCGCGCCGAGCTGAAGTGCGTGACGACCAAACAGCCGACCGCGCAGCAGCTCGACGATCTGCTGTTCGCCTGGACGATCGCGAAGTACGTGAAGAGCAACGCGATCGTGTTCTGCGGCGGCGGCATGACCCTGGGCGTCGGCGCCGGCCAGATGAGCCGCGTCGACTCGGCGCGCATCGCCGCCATCAAGGCCGAGAACGCGCACCTGAGCCTGCAGGGCTCGGCGGTCGCGAGCGACGCGTTCTTCCCGTTCCGCGACGGCCTGGACGTGGTCATCGATGCCGGTGCGAGCTGCGTGATCCAGCCCGGCGGCTCGATGCGCGACGACGAAGTGATCAAGGCCGCGAACGAACGCGGCATCGCGATGGTGCTGACCGGAGTGCGGCATTTCCGTCACTGAGGAGCTTCGCGGGGTCGCGCCGCCGGGCGCCGCGGCTACCATCCGCGCATGAAGCTCCCCGAGCTCGCCGGCCTCGCCCTCGCCGCCGTGGCGCGCCTGATCACCGGCGCGCAGGGCCACTGGTACGGCGCGCCGCCGAAGGCCGAGCAGCGCATCTATTTCGCGAATCACCAGAGCCATTTCGACTGGGTGCTGATCTGGGCGGCGCTGCCGCGCGACCTGCGCAGCGTGACGCGGCCGATCGCGGCGCGCGACTACTGGACCCGCTCGAAACTCAAGCACTGGATCACGCGCGAGGTCTTCAACGCGGTGTACGTCAGCCGCACGCGGACCAAGGACGCCTCCGGCGTCGGCAGCGACGACGAAGATCCGCTCGAACCCCTGATGGAGGCGCTGCGCCACGGCGACTCGCTGGTGATCTTCCCCGAAGGCACGCGCGGCAACAAGGTCGACCCGGCGCCGTTCAAGGCGGGCCTGTTCCACCTCGCCGAGGCCTTTCCCGAGCTGCCGCTGATCCCGGCCTGGATCGACAACGTGCAGCGCGTGATGCCCAAGGGCGAGGTCGTGCCGGTGCCGATCCTGTGCTCGGTGACCTTCGGTAAGCCGCTCGTGCTGTTTCCCGGCGAGAGCAAGCAGGGCTTTCTCGAACGCGCCCGCAATGCAGTGATGGCACTGCGCTCGGTGCACTGAGATGGGCTCGCTTCGCCACCTCTCGGTATCGCAGCAGATCGGCCTGCTGTTCGTGGTGCTGTTCGGGCTGCTTGTCGTCGTCACGGTGATCGCGTTCAGCCGCACCCTGCGCGACCGCAATGATGACGACAGAGAGGCGCATCTCGAGGCCCACGAGCGCTTCAAGCGCGACCTGCGCGCGGTCTGGGTCGGTGCGGTGCTGTTCTGGATCTCATGGATCGCCGGCGGCATCGTCTCGACCCTGCTGTTCGGGCTCGTCTCGTTCCTGGCGCTGCGCGAATTCGTCACGCTGACGCACACGCGGCGCGGTGACCACCGCAGCCTGCTGCTCGCGTTCTTCGTGGTGCTGCCGCTGCAGTACGTGATCGTCGCGCGCGAGCAGTTCAACCTGTTCACGGTGTTCATCCCGGTCTACGTGTTCCTGGCGATCCCGGTCGTCAGCGCGCTCGGCAACGACCCGCAGCGTTTTCTGGAGCGCACCGCGAAGATCCAGTGGGGCATCATGGTCTGCGTCTACGGCATGAGCCACGCGCCGGCGCTGCTGCTGCTGGATCTGCCGGACTACCGCGATCGCGGCGCCTTCCTGGTGCTGTACCTCGTCGTCGTCGTCGCGGTCGCGCAGATCGTGCAGGAGGCGGCGAGCCGGCGCCTGCGCCGCCGGCCGGTGGCGCGCGCGATCAGCCGCTCGTTCTCGTGGCGGGCCTGGACCATCGGCGCCGGCTCGGCGGCGCTGGCGGGCGGGCTGCTGTACTGGGCCACGCCGTTCAAGCCCTGGGGCGCGGTCATCATGGGGCTGATCGCCGGCGGCAGCGGCACGCTCGGCGAGTTCGTCATGCATGCGCTGAAGCGCGACGCCGGCGTGCGCTCGTGGGGCGGCAAGGCCTCGGTGACGGGCGCGGTGGGCCTGCTCGACCGGGTCGCGCCGCTGTGTTTTGCGGCGCCGGTGTTCTTCCACTCCGTGCGCTGGTATTTCGGCATCTAGCGCGGCCCGCCATGCGCATCCTCGGCATCGACCCCGGCCTGCGGACCACCGGCTTCGGCGTGATCGAGTCCGAAGGCTCGAGGCTGCGCTATGTGGCGAGCGGCACGATCAAGACCGAGACGATGCCGATGGCGTCGCTGCCGGCGCGCCTGAAGGTGATCTTCGACGGCGTGCGCGAGATCGCGGCGCGCTACGAGCCGCATTGCGCGTCGGTCGAGATCGTGTTCGTCAACGTCAACCCGCAGTCGACCTTGCTGCTCGGCCAGGCCCGCGGCGCGGCGCTGACCGCGCTCGTCACCGCCGAGCTGGCGGTGGCCGAGTACACCGCACTGCAGATGAAGAAGGCGATCGTCGGCCACGGCCAGGCGCGCAAGGAACAGGTGCAGGAGATGGTGATGCGCCTGCTCGCGCTGCCCGGGCTGCCGGGCAAGGATGCGGCCGACGCGCTCGGCCTGGCGATCTGCCACGCGCACGCCGGCGCGTCGCTCGCCGCGCTGGCGCGCAGCACCACGCTCGCGCCGCGCAGCCATGCACAGTACCGGCGCGGCCGGACCTACTGATATGTGGCAGCGCGGGTCGGGCCGAGCGCCGGGCCGCCATGGGCCACATCGTGGCCCACTTCGTGGACCTCGGCCGGCCCGGACCCCGCGCCGGTCGATCGCCGTACCCGGCGGTCGGGGGTCGTCATCTCCAGCGACAATCCGCCTCCTATGTACGCCCTCTTCGAAGATGCCGGGAAGTTTCTCGCCGGCCGCGTGATGACGGAAGCCGACACCTCGATGCAGATCGAGCTCGACTCCGGCAAGCGCGTCAAGGTCAAGGCAGCCAACGTGCTGCTCAAGTTCGACCAGCCGCAACCCGCCGAGCTGATCGCCTCGGCGCAGGCGATCGCGCGCGACATCGACCTCGATCTGGCCTGGGAGTTCGCGCCCGACGCCGAGTTCAGCTTCGGCGACCTGGCGCGCGAGTACTTCGAACCCGGCGCGGGCATCGACAAGCAGGCCGGCGCGCTGTTCCGGCTGTTCGAGGCGCCGCACTACTTCCGGCGGCTCGGCAGGGGCAACTTCAGGAAGGCGCCCGAAGAAATCGTCAAGGCCGCACTGCTGGGCATCGAGCGCAAGAAGCAGCTCGCCGCGCAGATCGACGCCTGGGCTGGCGAACTGATGCAGGGGCAATGCCCGCCACCGGTGCGCGAGCAGCTCTACAAGCTGCTGTTCAAGCCCGACAAGAACGCTTCCGAGTACAAGGCCGTGGTCGAGGCCGCGCGGCGCTCGCAGAAGGCGCCGCTCGATCTGCTGAAGGCCGCCGGTGCGATCGACTCGCCCTACCAGTTCCACTGGCGGCGCTTCCTGTTCGAGAATTTCCCGAAGGGCACCGGCTTCCCGGCGCTGCCGGCGCCGGCGATCAAGGAAGCGCTGCCGGTCGCCGCCGTGCGCGCGTTCTCGATCGACGATTCGGCGACGACCGAGATCGACGATGCGCTGTCGGTGCAGGGGCTGGGCAGCGGCAGCGTCACCTTCGGCATCCACATCGCCGCGCCCGGGCTCGCGTTCGCCCCCGATGCGCCGCTCGACAAGCTCGCGCGCGAACGCCTCTCGACGGTCTACATGCCGGGCCACAAGCTGACGATGCTGCCCGACGAGGTGGTGCAGGCCTACACCTTGATCGCAGGGCGCGAGTGCCCGACGGTGTCGCTGTACCTGACGCTGGACGAGACGACGCTCGCGATCACCCGGAGCGAGACCAGGCTGGAGCGCGTGCCGATCGGCGCCAATCTGCGCCACGACCAGCTCGACGGCGTGATCACCGAAGCAAGCCTGAGCGGCGACGCGCCGGCGCCTTACGAGTTCGCCCCCGAGCTGGCGTTCGCGTTCCGCCTCGCGCGCCACCTGAAGGCGCAGCGCGAAGCGGTGCGCGGCAAGCCGGAGAACTTCAACCGGCCCGACTACAACTTCCGTTTGGACGGGACCCAGGGCGGCGAACCGCAAGGCACCGAGCGCGTGCTGATCACGACGCGCCAGCGCGGCTCGCCGCTGGACCTGATCGTTGCCGAGGCGATGATCCTGGCCAACAGCACCTGGGGCGGCTGGCTCGCCGAGTGCGGCGTGCCCGGCATTTACCGCAGCCAGGCCAGCATGGCGCCGGGCGTGAAAGTGCGCATGGGCACGAAGCCGGCGCCGCACGCGGGCATGGGCGTGGCGCAGTACACCTGGGCGACCTCGCCGCTGCGCCGCTACGTCGACCTCGTGAACCAGTGGCAGATCATTGCCTGCGCACGCCACGGCCGCACCGCGGCGCTGGCCGCGCCGTTCAAACCGAAGGACGTGCAGCTGTTCGCGATCATCTCGGCCTTCGACTCGGCCTATGCCGAGTACAACGGCTTCCAGCAGGGCATCGAGCGCTACTGGGCGCTGCGCGCGCTGGCGCAGGACGGCATCGCCGAGCTCGACGCCGTGGCGATGAAAGACGGCCTGGTGCGCGCCAATCATCTGCCGCTGGTGTTCCGTGCCATCGGCGCCGACAGCCTGCCTCGCGGCGCGCATGTGCGCGTGCGCATCACCGGCACCGACCTGCTGACGCTCGACGTGCATGCGAACGTCGTCGCGCGCCTCGATGACGCCGCGGCCGACACCGCGCCGGCCGATGCCGAGGCCGACGAACTGGTCGACAGCGCCGGCCCGCTGACGCTGGCGATCGATGTCGCGGGCGACAGCGCCGCCACCGATGCGGCGCCGACGACCGTCGACACGCCCACCGCCTGACGCCGATGCTGCGCAAGCTCTCGACTCTGCAGATCGCGCTGATCGTCTCGTTCGCGGTCCACGCCGCGCTGCTGACGGTGCGCGTCGTCGACCCCGAGGGCTTCAACCGGATCTTCCAGGACACACCGCTCGAGGTGATCCTCGTCAACTCGCGCTCCGGCGAGCCGCCCGAGAAGGCGCAGGCGATCGCGCAGGCGGCGCTGGCCGGCGGCGGCGACGCGGCCGCGGGCCGGGCCACTTCGCCGCTGCCGCCGTCGGCACTGGTCGAGGTCGGCGAATCCAACGACGAGGCGCACAAGCGCATCGAGCAGTTGCAGGAAACGCAGCAGCAGTTGCTCGCGCAGATCAGGCGCGAGCTCGCGCTGCTGCCGACGCCCGACCCGCAGCGCGACCAGGGCAACCCGGAAGAGCAGGCACAGGAAGAGCGCCGCCGCCAGCTGGTGCAGCTGCTCGCCGAGATCGAGAAGCGCGTCAACGAAGAGAACGCGCGCCCGAAGAAGCGCTACATCAGCCCGGCCACGCGCGAGGAGGTCTATGCGATGTACTACGACCGCCTGCGCCGCAAGATCGAGGACCGCGGCACCCGCAACTTCCCCGAGAACCAGGGCCGCAAGCTCTACGGCGAGCTGACGATGAATGTCACGGTCGACGCCGAAGGGCGCGTGCTCGACACCGAGATCGTGCTCCCGTCGAAGTCGCGCGTGCTCGACCGGCGCGCGGTCGCGATCGTGCGCGCGGCGGCGCCGTTCGGGCCGTTCAGCGCGGCGATGCGCAAGCGCGCCGACCAGCTCGTGATCACCTCGCGCTTCAAGTTCACGCGCGAGGACGGGCTGGAAACGACGCTCAGCGCCACCCCCTCGAAGTGACGACGATGGACCACTACGTCGTCGCCGGCAACCCGGTCGAACACAGCCAGTCGCCGTTCATCCACGCCGAGTTCGCGCGCCAGACCGGGCAGGCGATGGTCTACGAGCGCTTGCTCGTCCCGCTGGCCGGCTTCGCCGACGCGATCCGCGCGCTGGCCGGCGCGCGCGCCGCGGGCTGCAATGTCACGGTGCCGTTCAAGTTCGACGCGTTCCGACTGGCGCCACGGCGCACCGAACGCGCGACGCTGGCGCAGGCGGCCAACGTGCTGCGTTTCGACGCCGACGGCTGGCTTGCCGACAACACCGACGGCGCCGGTCTGGTCAACGACATCGAGCGCAACGCCGGCGTCGCGCTGACCGGTCGGCGTGTGCTGCTGATCGGCGCCGGCGGCGCGGCCTCGGGTGCGCTCGGGCCGCTGCTCGCCGCTCGACCCAAGGCCGTCACGGTGACGAACCGCACGCCGGGCAAGGCGTTCGCGCTGGTCGAGCGGCACCGGGCGGCGGCCGGCGCGGTGGCGCTCCGCGCCGCGACGCTGGACGCCTGCGGCGCCGGTTTCGACGTGGTCATCAACGCCGCGGCCACCAGCCTGCTGGACGCGGCCGTGCCGGTGACGCCGGCGGTGCTGGCACCCGGCGCGCTGGCGCTGGACATGATGTACGGGCCCGCCGCTCGAGGCTTTCTCGATTGGGCCGAACGCCACGGCGGCCGCGGCCGCGACGGGCTGGGCATGCTGGTCGAGCAGGCGGCGGCGGCGTTCGAGTTGTGGCGTGGCGTGCGGCCCGCGACCGCGCCGGTGCTGGCCGCGCTGCGCGTGCGCATGGACGCGGCACGGGCCGGCTCATGAACGCGCCCTGGCGCGCGCTCGCGCGGATCATCGGCCTGCTGCTGCTTTCGCTGCTGGCGCTGCAGCTCTACTTTGCGGCGCGCGTCGCGCTGATGGCCGTGGTCGACCCGCAATCGACGAGCTTTCAGCGCTCGGAGGCCTGGCGCCTGCTGACCGAGAAGCATGCGCTCGCGTGGAGCCAGCAATGGGTGCCCTACGAGCGCATCTCGCCGAACCTGAAGCGCGCGGTGATCGCCTCCGAGGACACCGGTTTCACCGAACACAGCGGGGTCGAATGGGACGCGCTGGAGAAGGCCTGGGAGCGCAACCAGAAGGCCGAGGCGCGCGTCGAGAAGATCAACGAGCAGCTGGAGCGGCGCGGGCGCAGGCCGGCAGCCAGCAGGGCCGCACCGGCCAAGGTCGCCGCGCGCACGCAGGCCAAGGTGGTCGGCGGCTCGACGATCACGCAGCAACTGGCGAAGAACCTCTTCCTCGACGGCGAGCGCAGCCTGCTGCGCAAGGCGCAGGAGTTCGCGATCACCTTCATGCTGGAGCGGCTGCTGGGCAAGCAGCGCATCCTCGACATCTACCTGAACAGCGTCGAATGGGGTGAAGGTGTGTTCGGCGCCGAGGCGGCGGCACGGCACTACTTCCATGTCGGCGCAGCCCGCCTGGGCGGCATGCAGGCGGCACAGCTCGCGGTCATGCTGCCGGCGCCGAAGCGTTTCGAGAAGCGGCCAGGCTCCGCCTACGTGGTCGGCCGCGCCGGGACGGTCAGCGCGCGCATGGCGGCGGTCGAGCTGCCGTGAGCCGGCCGCTTCCTAGAATCGGACCATGACGACATCGCTCACCGAAGAGATCGCCGTGACCGCCGCCCGCCTCGTCGTCGAGGAAGGCATGGAGTACGGCCCGGCGAAGCGGCGCGCCGCACGCGCGCTCGGCCGCCAGAGCGCGCGTGCCTCAGAGTTGCCCGGCAACGACGTGATCGAGGACGAAGTGCGCAACTACCTCGCCATCTTCTGTGCCGATACCCAGCCTGTCGAACTGGCGGCATTGCGTGCCGTGGCGATGGCCTGGATGGAGCGGCTCGCGGCGTTTCGACCCCATCTCACCGGCGCGGTCTGGCGTGGCACCGCCACCCGGCTGAACAACGTGCACCTGGAGCTGTTCTGCGACGATTCAAAGGCGGCCGAGCTCGCGCTCGTCGACCGCAGTGTCGACTACGACGTGGGCAGCCGGCCGGGCCCGCGCGGCGAGCCGATCGACGTGCTCAGCGTGGCCCACACGAGCGCCGAACTCGGCGAGCGCATCACCGTGCACCTGAGCGTGCTCGACCACGACGACCTGCGTGGCGCGCTCAAGCCCGACGCGGGCGGGCGCTCGCAGAGCGGTGATCTGGTCGCGCTGCGCAAACTGGTCGCGAGCGCATGAGCCGGCGACGCCTGGTGTTCGGTGGGGTCGCCGCGCTCGCCGCTGTGGCCGGCGCGGGCCTGGCCTGGCGGCGCGCGCGCACGACCGCGGCGCCTGCTGCCGAGCTCTGGGCCCTGCGCTTCGACCAGCCCGGCGGCGGGCGGCTCGCAATGGAGGCATTCCGCGGCCGGCCGCTGCTCTTGAACTTCTGGGCCACCTGGTGCCCGCCCTGCGTTTCCGAGCTGCCGCTGCTGGATCGGTTCTTCAGCGAACAGCGCCGCGGCGGCTGGCAGGTCGCGGGCCTTGCGGTGGACAACCTGGCCCCGGTGCTGGCCTTCCTGGCCAAGCACCCGGTCACGTTCCCGATCGGGCTGGCGGGTGCGGGGGGGGTCGAGCTGGCTCGGAAGCTTGGCAATAGCGGCGGCGCGCTGCCTTACACCGCTGTGTTCGACCGCAGCGGCACGCTTGTACAGCGTAAGCTGGGCGTGATCGAGGCTGCAGACTTGCAGAAGTGGGTCGCCGCGACAGGCTGACATGCGCGCCACGCAGATATCCAAGAGTTTCGGCAATGCGGATTTGATCCTTGTCAACAGCACGCAATTTCGTGCAAGTCGCGTAAAGTACCCGTCTTTATTGTTGCAGACGTGTGGACGAACGGCCAAGCGATCGGCACGCGCCATCGCTGGCGGCCCGATCAGCGGGTCAATGTCTTGAACAAGATCACGGCGCAACGCGGCGGGATGGACGCAGAATCCGCGCCGGCGGCCGCGTTGACAGATCTCACGCGCGCCGACACGCACCGACAGGACTCGCATACGCCATGGACCTTCGAAAACTGAAGACGCTCATCGATCTGGTTTCCGAATCGAACATCTCGGAACTGGAGATCACCGAAGCCGACGGCAAGGTGCGCATCGTCAAGGCCGACCCGGCCCCGCAGATGCCGGCCCACTATGTGCCCGGTGCGGCGATGGCGGCGGTGCCCGGCGCTGTTATCGCCGCAGCGCCGGCCGTGCCGGAGCCCGCCGTGGAACCTGTCGAGACGGGGCACGTCGTCAAGTCACCGATGGTGGGCACCTTCTACCGCGCCGCCAATCCCGACTCCAAGCCATTCGCCGAAGTCGGCGACCCCATCAAGGAGGGCGACCCGATCTGCATCATCGAGGCGATGAAGATCATGAACGAGATCGAAGCCGACAAGGCCGGCACGGTCACGCGCATCCTGTGTGAGAACGGTCAGGCCGTGGAGTTCGGGCAGCCGCTGTTCGTCATCGGATAAGGCGGCCCATGTTCAAGAAGATCCTGATAGCGAACCGCGGGGAGATTGCCTTGCGCGTGCAGCGCGCCTGCCGCGAGCTGGGCGTCAAATCGGTCGTCGTCTACTCCGAGGCGGATCGGGACGCGAAGTACGTGAAACTGGCCGACGAGGCGGTGTGCATCGGCCCGGCAAATTCGACCCAGAGCTACCTCAACATGCCGGCGATCATCTCGACCGCCGAGGTCACCGACGCCGAGGCGATCCATCCGGGCTACGGCTTCCTGTCGGAGAACGCCGACTTCGCCGAACGCGTGGAGCGCAGCGGCTTCACCTTCATCGGGCCGACGCCGGCCTCGATCCGCGTGATGGGCGACAAGGTGTCGGCCAAGCAGGCGATGATCAAGTCGGGCGTGCCCTGCGTGCCGGGATCGGAAGGTGCGCTGCCGGAGGACCCGAAGGAGATCATCAAGGCGGCGCGCGCGGTCGGCTACCCGGTCATCATCAAGGCCTCGGGCGGCGGCGGCGGGCGCGGCATGCGGGTGGTCCACACCGAAGCGGCGTTGATTCACGCGGTGCAGACGACGCGCGCCGAAGCCGGCGCCGCGTTCGGCAATTCGGCCGTGTACATGGAGAAGTTCCTCGAGAACCCGCGCCACATCGAGATCCAGGTGCTCGCCGATGAACACAAGAACGCGGTCTGGCTGGGCGAGCGCGATTGCTCGATGCAGCGCCGCCACCAGAAGATCCTCGAGGAGGCGCCGGCGCCGGGCATCCCGCGCCGCGTGATCGAGCGCATCGGCGAGCGCTGTGCCGCGGCCTGCAGGAAGCTCGGCTACCGCGGTGCAGGCACGTTCGAGTTCCTGTACGAAGACGGCGAGTTCTTCTTCATCGAGATGAACACGCGCATTCAGGTCGAACACCCGGTCACGGAACTCGTGACCGGCATCGACATCGTGCAGATGCAAATCCGCATTGCCGCGGGCGAGAAGCTGCCATTCACGCAGCGCAACATCCAGATGCGCGGGCATGCGCTGGAATGCCGGATCAACGCGGAGGATCCGTACAAGTTCACGCCCTCGCCCGGCCGCATCACGATGTGGCACCCGCCGGGCGGCCCCGGCGTGCGGGTGGACTCGCACGCGTACACGAACTACTACGTGCCGCCGAACTACGATTCGATGATCGGCAAGATCATCGTGCACGGCGATACCCGTGACCAGGCGCTGGCACGCATGCGCATCGCGCTGTCGGAGACGGTGATCGAAGGCATTCAGACCAACGTCCCGCTGCACCGCGAACTGATGGTCGACGCCAAGTTCATCGAGGGCGGCACCAGCATCCACTACCTCGAAGGCTGGTTGGGCCAGCACAAGCGTTGAAACGGACCGCCGATGGTTGAACTGCTGCTGCTGGCGCCGCAGGACTGCGTCGAGAACGTCGGCGACGCCCTGATCGACGAGCTCGACGCACTGTCGGTCTCGGTCGAGGACGCCGACGCCGACACCGCGGCCGAGCACGCGCTGTTCGGCGAGCCCGGTCTGCCGGCGCCGCGCGCGGGCTGGCAGCGCTCGGTGATCCGCGCGCTGTTTGCCGACGATGCCACGGCCACCGACGCGGCCACGCTGCTGCTCGCACAGGACTGGGCGCGCGCCGTGCACGTGCAGGCGATCCAGGCGGTCGCGGAGCAGGACTGGGTGCGCTTGACGCAGTCGCAGTTCGCACCGGTGCCGATCACCGCCGACTTCTGGATCGTGCCCAGCTGGCACGAACCGCCCGCCGGCGCGAAGCATGTCATCCGCCTCGATCCGGGCCTGGCGTTCGGCTCCGGCACGCACCCGACGACGCGCATGTGCCTGCGCTGGCTCGCACAGCAACCGGCCAGCCGGCGTGCGCGCTGGGCGCGCGTGCTCGACTACGGCTGCGGCTCGGGCATTCTCGCGATCGGCGCGGCCCTGCACGGTGCGCGCCAGGTAGACGCAGTCGACATCGACCCGGCGGCGATTGAATCGACCCGCGCGAACGCGCAGGCGAATCGCGTGACGCTGAATGCCGGGCTCCCGAACCGGGCCGCAGGCCACTACGAACTGGTCTGCGCGAACATCCTCGCCACCCCGCTGACCCTGCTGGCGCCGCTGCTGTGCGCGTACGTGACGGTCGATGGCGATCTGGTGCTGGCCGGCATCCTGGATCGCCAGGCCGGGCAGCTGACAGCGGCGTATGCGCCCTGGCTGGCATTGCAGGTCGCCGATGCCGAGGACGGCTGGATCCTGATGACTGCGCGTCGGCCCGCGTGAACCGGCGAAGCGATCCGATCATGAGCCTGGCCACCCGATGCACCGCCTGCGGCACCGTCTTCAGGGTGGTGCAGGACCAGCTCAAGGTGTCGGAAGGCTGGGTTCGCTGCGGGCGTTGCAGCGATGTGTTCAACGCGCTCGAGGGCCTGTTCGATCTGGAGCGGGACGCGCCGCCGGAGGGGCCCGAGACCCGCCCGCCGGCTACGGGGGCGACAGGCGCGGGTATTGCCGGCGGTGTCACGTCGACTGCCACAGCGCCGCCGCCAGCACCGTCGCTGGTGGACAAGATCGATGCGCAACTGATGGGCTCGCGTGACGGCGAGCACGTTGCAGCACCTGCGATCAGCGCGCGCGACCGGCTCGAGTTCCCCGACGCGCAGTTCGGCCCGGACATGGGCGAGGACGAGACGGCGAGGCCGCCGTCGATGGCCGCGGCCAGCGGCGAAGACATCGACGCCGATCCCGCCGCGTCGGGCGCGGCGCCGGAGTTTCTTCGGCGGGCACAACGTCAGGCGCGCCGGCAAAGTCCGCGGATGCGCATGTCGCAGGCAGCGTCGGTGGCCGTACTGATGGCGCTGCTCGGCTTGCAGGCTGTTCATCATCATCGTGACATCGTCTCGGCGCGTTGGCCCGTCATCGCTGCGGCACTGACAGCCTGGTGCGGCGCGATGGCGTGTGCGATCGAGGCGCCGCGGCGCATCGAAGATGTGGCGGTCGAGAGCACAGCGCTGGCGCGCGTGGTGCCCGGACAAGACGCGTTCAAGCTGTCGGTGGTGCTGCGCAATCGCGGCACGACACAAGTCGCGCAGCCGTCCATCGACCTGAGCCTGACCGATGCGAGTGGGCACGTCATCGCACGACGAATGCTTGCGGCACGCGACTTCCGCGTCGCGTCCACGTCGATTAACGCGGGCGCGGAAACGGCCCTTCAATTGGTGCTGAGCGCCGGCGCTGCGCGTGTCAGCGGCTACACCGTCGAGATTTTTTACCCCTGACCGAGCGACTTCACGTCACTGCGAGTCGGCCTTCGAGTTCAACCTGGAGTTTTCATGTCTGCATTGATTTGCGGTTCGCTTGCCTTCGACACGATCGCGACCTTCCCTGGACGATTCGCGCAGCAGATCCTGCCGGAACAGTTGCACATCCTGAACGTCTCGTTCCTCGTGCCGACGCTGCGGCGAGAGTTCGGTGGTTGCGCCGGCAACATCGCCTACTCGCTGAGCCGCCTCGGTGCGCAGCCGATGATCATGGCGACGGTCGGCGCGGACGGCGCCGACTACCTGCGCCGCATCGAATCGTGGGGTGCCAGCACGGCATTGATTCGCACCATCCCGGACACGCATACGGCGCAGGCCATCATCATCACGGACACCGACAACAACCAGATCACCGCCTTTCACCCGGGCGCGATGCAGTCGGCTCACCTCAGCATGGTGCCGACGAATGCCGAGATTCGCGTGGCAATCATCGCGCCGGACGGCCGAGAAGCGATGCTGCAGCATGCCGCGCAACTGGCGCAGGCGAACATTCCGTTCATCTTCGACCCCGGCCAGGGACTGCCGATGTTCGACGGAGCCGAGTTGCGGGGTTTCGTCGATCGCGCGGCGTGGGTCGCCGTCAATGACTACGAAGCCCGGATGCTGTGCGAGCGGACGGGGCAGACCTTGGAGTCGATGTCGAACTCGCATTTGCGCGGGATCGTGGTGACGCTCGGCGCCGACGGCTGCGACCTGTGGCAACGGGGCGAGCGCACGCGTGTGCCTGGGATTCGCGTCGATTCAATCGTCGATCCGACTGGGTGTGGTGACGCGTTTCGCGCAGCCCTGCTGTATGGCATCGAGCAGGGTTGGCCGCTCGAGCGAAGCGCCATGTTGGGCAACCGGATCGGCGCGCTCAAGGTGGGCTGCCGGGGAGGTCAGAACCACGTGATAGACACGAGGTCGCTGGATGCGTGAGCGCGGAGTTTGATCAAAAGCACACAGCCCGGCGCAAACCGGGCTGTGTGACTTACGCCAAAGCGATCAGGGCTTGCTTCCGGTCGGGAACGGCCAAGCGGCCTGCGGGCTCAACGAAGTTTTCGCTGGCTGGACCGGCGCAACCGCGGCGGCGCTCCTTTTCGCTGGGGGCTTCTTTGCCTTCTTGGCTGCCGCCTTTTTGGCCGGTGCCTTCTTGGCTGCCGCCTTCTTCGCAGGCGCCTTCTTCTTTGCCGCCGCCTTCTTGGCCGGCGCCTTCTTGGCCGGCGCCTTCTTAGCCGCCGCCTTCTTGGCCGCCTTTTTGGCCGGCGCCTTCTTCTTCTTCGCTGCCGCCTTCTTGGCCGGTGCCTTCTTGGCTGCCGCCTTCTTGGCCGGTGCCTTCTTGGCTGCCGCCTTCTTGGCCGGCGCCTTCTTCGCAGCGGCCTTCTTTGCCGGAGCTTTCTTTGCAGCGGCCTTCTTTGCCGGAGCTTTCTTTGCAGTTGCCATTTCGTTTCTCCTTGATCAAGTTGAAAAAAGAACTGCTCCACATTGGCCTGAGCCTTTGTGCAACAGCTATTCACCGCCCGAAGTCTGCCCAGGAGGGGCGCCCCAGTACGATGAATCCGGTAGCGATCCGAGCGCACCGCTTCTTTGTCGGCACGTCACGCATCGCAAATCTTGATCACTCTCTCGCTTTCGTCCGCGCAGGCACGAAAGGCTCGATGATGCGCGCACGGACTGCCGCGCGCGGATCAAATCAATCCCAGGAAAGCGCGCCCCCACTCTGATACTCGATCACGCGAGTCTCAAAGAAATTGCGCTCCTTCTTCAGGTCGATCATTTCACTCATCCAGGGGAACGGGTTCTCCTCGTTCGGGAACAACTCTTCCAGGCCGATTTGCGTCGCGCGCCGGTTGGCGATGTAGCGCAGGTAGCCCTTGAACATCGACGCATTCATACCGAGCACGCCGCGTGGCATCGTGTCTTCCGCGTAGCGGTACTCGAGTTCGACCGCCTTGCGGAACAGCACGGTGATCTCGGCCTTGAAAGCGGTTGTCCACAGGTGCGGGTTCTCGAGCTTGATCTGATTGATCAGATCGATACCGAAGTTGCAGTGCATCGACTCGTCACGCAGGATGTACTGGTATTGCTCGGCCGCGCCGGTCATCTTGTTTTGGCGGCCCAACGCCAAGATCTGTGCGAACCCGACATAGAAAAACAGACCTTCCATCAGGCACGCGAACACGATCAACGACTTCAGGAGTGTCTGGTCGTTCTCTGGCGTTCCAGTGTGGAAGTTCGGGTCCATGATCTCGCCGATGAACGGGAGCAGGAACTCGTCCTTGTCGCGGATCGACTTGATCTCGTTGTAGGCGTTGAAGATCTCGCTTTCGTCGAGTCCGAGCGACTCGACGATGTACTGATACGCGTGCGTGTGGATCGCCTCTTCGAACGCCTGGCGCAACAGGAACTGGCGGCACTCGGGAGCGGTGATATGCCGGTAGGTTCCGAGCACGATGTTGTTCGCGGCCAGGGAGTCGGCGGTGACGAAGAACCCGAGGTTGCGCTTGATGATGCGGCGCTCGTCGTCGGTCAGACCGTTGGGATCCTTCCAGGTCGCGATGTCGCGTGACATGTTGACCTCTTGCGGCATCCAGTGGTTCGCGCAAGTCGCGAGGTACTTTTCCCACGCCCATTTGTACTTGAACGGGACCAGCTGGTTGACGTCAGTGCGGCCGTTGATGATGCGCTTGTCGGCCGCCTTCACGCGACGTGCCGTCGCGACGGACTCAGCCTTCGCAGCGTTCGCGTCGGTGGTCGAACCCGCAGTCGCTGGTGACAGATGAGCCGTCTGCGCAAGAAACGGTTGGCTCTGCGCGAGGCTCGCGGTGTGAACTGTCGAGGGCTTAACTTCTTCTTCCCAAACCAGCATGGTGAGATTTTCCTGTGCGTTCCAATTATGAGAGTGTTGCGCGATAACCCCAAGCATTTCCTGACATTCGCGCGCGTTGCTTGTTGCGGTATCGCATCGACTCTTCGTGATCGATCTCGCCCATTGCGCGCCGAACCATCACTCGCCTCATCACTGGCAGGCTTCGCAATCCGGATCGTCGATCGCGCAGAATTTCATGTCGGTCGCGGGATCGACATGGCTCAGACTCATCGCCGCGTCGACGGCTGCGACACCACCGGCCGCGACGCTTTTCGTCGACAGCACCGACACGCCGCCATCGCTGGCGACCGCGTTCATGTGCCCCGCCTTCACGGTCGACTTCTCCGCATGCGTCGCGCCGACGGTGCGCAGGTAGTAGGTCGTCTTCAGGCCACGCAACCACGCCAGCTTGTAGGTCTCGTCGAGCTTCTTGCCCGAGACTCCTGCCATGTAGATGTTGAGCGACTGCGCCTGGTCGATCCACTTCTGGCGGCGCGCGGCTGCCTCGACCAGCCACTGCGTTTCGATCTCGAACGCGGTCGCGTACAAGGCCTTCAGATCCTCGGGCACACGGTCGATGCGGCGCAGCGAGCCGTCGAAGTGCTTTAGGTCCATCACCATCACATCGTCCCACAGTCCGAGCTTCTTCAGGTCACGCACCAGATACTCGTTGACGATGGTGAACTCGCCTGACAGGTTCGACTTCACCGACAGGTTGCCGAACGAGGGCTCGATCGAGGCGCTGACCCCGACGATGTTGGAGATCGTCGCGGTCGGTGCGATCGCGACACAGTTCGAATTGCGCATGCCGTGCTCGCGGATGCGCGCCCGCAGCGCGTCCCAGTCGAGCGACACGCTGCGATCCACTTCGACGTAGCCGCCGCGCTGCTCGGCCAGCAGGTCGAGCGAGTCGATCGGCAGGATGCCTCGATCCCACAACGAGCCGCGGTAACTCGAATAGCGACCGCGTTCGGCAGCGAGCTCGGTGGAGGCCCAATAGGCCTGGTAGCAGACTGCCTCCATCGAGCGATCGGCGAACTCGACCGCTGCGTCGGACGCATACGGCACACCGATCTCGTACAGCGCATCCTGGAATCCCATCAGCCCCAAGCCCACCGGGCGGTGCTTCAGGTTGGAGTCGCGCGCTTTCTTGACCGCGTAGTAGTTGATGTCGATGACGTTGTCGAGCATGCGCATCGCGGTCGCCACCGTCTTCTTCAGCTTGACGTGGTCGATCTGCTTCACCCCGTCGACGCTGGTCAGGTGGTGCACCAGGTTCACCGAGCCCAGGTTGCAAACCGCGATCTCGGTCTCGCTGGTGTTCAGCGTGATCTCGGTGCACAGATTGCTCGAGTGCACCACGCCCACGTGCTGCTGCGGCGAGCGCAGGTTGCAGGCGTCCTTGAACGTGATCCAGGGGTGACCGGTCTCGAACAGCATCGAGAGCATCTTGCGCCACAGGTCGCGCGCCGGCGTCTTCTTGAACAGCTTGATCTCGCCGCGCGCGGCCTTCTCTTCGTATCCGATGTAGGCCGCTTCGAAGGCCTTGCCGAACTTGTCGTGCAGGTCGGGGCAGCTGCTGGGCGAGAACAGCGTCCAGTCGCAACCGTCCATCACGCGCTTCATGAACAGGTCGGGAATCCAGTTCGCGGTGTTCATGTCGTGGGTGCGGCGGCGGTCGTCGCCGGTGTTCTTGCGCAGCTCGAGGAACTCCTCCAGATCGAGGTGCCAGCTTTCCAGGTAGGCACAGACCGCACCCTTGCGCTTGCCGCCCTGGTTCACCGCGACGGCGGTGTCGTTGACGACCTTCAGGAACGGCACCACGCCCTGGCTCTTGCCGTTCGTGCCCTTGATGTGGCTGCCCAGCGCACGCACGTTGGTCCAGTCGTTGCCCAGGCCGCCGGCGAACTTGCTCAGCAGCGCGTTTTCCTTCAGCGCCTCGTAGATGCCGTCGAGGTCGTCGGCGACCGTCGTCAGGTAGCAGCTCGACAGCTGCGAGCGGCGCGTGCCGGCGTTGAACAGCGTCGGCGTCGAGCTCATGAAGTCGAAGCTCGAGAGCACTTCGTAGAACTCGACGGCGCGCGCTTCGCGGTCGATCTCGCCGAGCGCCAGGCCCATCGCGACGCGCATGAAGAAGGCTTGCGGCAATTCGATGCGCGTCTTGCCTTCATGCAGGAAATAGCGGTCATACAGGGTCTGCAGACCCAGGTAGTCAAATTGCAAGTCGCGCTCGGCCTTCAGCGCGGCGCCGAGGCGTGCCAAGTCGAACTGCATCAGGCGCTCATCCAGCAACTCGGCATTGACGCCGCGTTTGATGAAGCCGGGGAAGTAGTCGGTATAGGCCTCAGCCATGTCAGCAGGCGCCACATCGCGTCCCAGCACTTCGCGCGAGATGGTGTGGAACAGCAGGCGCGCCGTGGCGTAGGTGTAATCCGGGTCTTTTTCGATCAGCGTACGGGCGGCCAGGATGGATGCCTTGTAGACCTCGTCCATAGGCACACCGTCGTACAGGTTGCGCATGGTCTCCGCCATGATCGGCTCCGGCTTGACGTCGGCGCCCAAGCCGGCGCAGGCTGATTCAATCAGACCTTTCAGGCGGTTCAGATTCAGAACGATGCGCTCGCCATTGTCCAAGGCGTGCAGCACG
>JANXZN010000104.1 GCA_025355545.1 Rhizobacter sp. | reverse complement strand
TGCACGACCTTCAAGGCTGTCTTTGTCTTACGATCCTTCATGGCGGTTTCCTCGGTTCTTCAGTTGAAGTAGGCAAATCCGATTCTGTCGAATTCGCCGGAAACCGCCGCCTTAAGTTCCAACTACGCCTGGGACATCACCCCCAGTAGCCTGGACTGGCGCAGATGATCAACCGGCTTTGCGCCAGCCTGTGGCGCGTCAATCTGGATGAGAGGCGCGCGACAATCTGGATGAGAACGTGTCGCGGCGACTTGATGATGCCCGAGCTTTGATTGTCGCGGGCGTCATCTGAGCTTGAGGTCAGCCTTTTATCGAGGGGCGTGCGCCAATAGGGGGCACATTCGGCGCTCTACAGGACGCTAGTTCTGAAGTGACGCGGGCCGTGGTGCGGACTTTGGGCCTGTAGGGCATCAAGTTCACACGCGTCCTCCCGGTTGTTCATCCGCGCCGCCGGGCTTGGGACCGCCGACGTTCTTCGGAGTCGCGAAGCTGGCCGGGCGCCCAGGGCCGACTTGCTTGCGCTCGATGGCGGCGCGCCGGCGGTAGCTCTCGACATTCATCTCGAAGATCGTCGAGTGGTGCACCAGACGATCGACGGCTGCCAGAGTCATGGCGGGATCCTGGAAGACCTTGCCCCATTCTCCGAAGGGCTGGTTGGCCGTGATGATCATCGAGCGACGCTCGTAGCGCGTGCTGATCAACTCGAACAGAGCCGAGGTCTCCGCCTGATCCTTGGTGACGTAGGCCAGATCGTCGAGGATGAGGACGTCGAAGTGATCGAGCCGGTTGATGGCTGCCTCGAGCGCAAGTTCGCGACGCGCGACTTGCAGCCGCTGCACGAGATCGGACGTGCGCGCGAACAGCACACGCCATCCCTTCTCGAGCAACGCCAGGCCGATCGCCGACGACAAGTGCGACTTGCCTCCGCCCGGGGGTCCAATCAGAAGTAGATTGGCGCCATTTCGCAACCACTCGTCGCCCGCGCACAGCGCCGACACCTGGGCCTTGGAGATCATCGGCACCGAGTTGAAGTCGAAGTTGTCGAGCGTCTTGCCGGGCAGCAGCTTGGCCTCGGCCAAGTGCCGCTCGATGCGCCGCCGATCGCGCTCTGCGAGTTCGTTTTCGGCAATAACGGTGAGGAGGCGCGCAGCCGGCCAGCCCTCCTTGTCCGACTGCTCGGCGAAGGCGGCCCAGATCTGCTTGGTCGCCGGCAGCCGTAGCTCGGAGAGAAGCAGGCTCAGGCGTGAAGCATCGAAGTTCTCGTTCATGCCGCCACCTCCACGCCCGAGTCCACCAGCACGTCGTAGGAGCTCAGCGGCGCCAGATGCACCAACACGTCGGGCAGTCGTGCCGGATCCGGCGCGAAGCGCAGCAGCAACGCGTTGATGTCGGGAAGTCGCCCGTTGTCGAGGTCGTCGGCGAGCACGAGCGCCAGCTGCGCCTCGCAGGCACGGTCGTGCGCCAGGCTCAGGAGAGCCACCATCATCTTGCAGGCGGCGCGATCGGCCAGCTCTGTGCGCAGGAACTCGAACGTGCGCCGGTAGGCCTCTCGAGGGAAGAGCTGATCACGGTAGACCAAGCTGAGGAGTGCCATGGGCTTTCTTCGAAGGGCATGGATGACGTGGTGGTAATCGACGACGTGGCCGTGCTTGCCGTTGGCCCCGCCGCGGCCCCGCTCGAGCGTTATCAGCAAGGTCGCCCCCAGAAGCAGCTCCAGCCGGTCGTCATACAGCCGAACTCGCAACCGGTGCCCGATCAGACGCGAGGGGACGGTGTAGAACACCTTGCGCAAGGTGAAGCCGCCCGACGAGGTGACGTGGACGAACGTCTCCTCGTAATCGCAGGTCCGCTCCCGCGGCAAGGGCTGCAGTAGCGCCCGTTCGGCGTCGATCCGCTTGCCGTTGCGCGCGTTCTTTCGGCTGACGATCTCGTCGATGAAGCGGCGGTAGGCAACGATGTCGGCGAACTCGACGCCGCCGCGCAGCAGCAGTGCATCGTGAACCGCGCTCTTCAGGTGTCCGTGCGAGCTCTCGATGGAGCCGTTCTCGTGGGCCACACCCCGGTTGTTGCGGGTCGGCTCCATCAGATAGTGCGTGCACAGCGCGTTGTAGCGGGAGGTCAGATCCGCACGAGCGTCGGCGTCCAGGTTGCGGAACGCTGCCGACAGACTGTCGCTGCGGTGCTCGCGCGGCGCGCCTCCCAGCGCCCACAGCGCGTTTTGCAGGCCCTCGGCGAGCGCCACGTAGCTCTCGCCGCCCAGGATGACGTGGGCGTGCTCGAACCCCGAGCACACCAGCCTGAAGTGGTACAGGCGATGATCCAGCAGCATGCCCGCCACCGTGACGCCCAGGTCGCCCATCTCGGTGAAGTCCGACAGCCCCATGCGGCCGGCTTCGTGCACCTGGCGGAATATCACCTCTCGGTCCTGACCATTCAAGGCGCGCCACGCGCGGACGCGGCGTTCAAGCGTTCGGCGCACGCCCCGCGCGAACTCGGGATGGCGCCGCCTCAACTCGTCGAATATCGCCACCGCCCTGATGCCGGGCGCCGCCTGGAGCAACGGGACCACTTCGGCCTCGAAGATGTCAACGAGCGGATCGGGCCGCCGGCGCTCCCGGCGGCCCTTCTTGTCGGACGGTAGCCGCGGGTCGTGTTCGATACGGTACGCGCTGGCGACGCTGATTCCAGCCTGGGCCGCCGCAACCGGCAGCGCCTTGGAGAGCTTGAGCTTCATATACAACCTCATCTGATGATCGTGGATGTGACTTCCAGGCACGGCCGGGCCTCGCAAGATCGAGAAACCCCTTCGTACCTGATCCACCGCGATCACCGACGAAGCGCCCCCCGCGGGGCAGCTCTTCGCGGGCGGGAACGGGAGCCTGCCGGGCTACGCCCGCCAGCCCCCCGCCCCCGCCATCCTTCTCACCTTGATTGACGCGCTTTTCTCACCTTGATTGACGCGGGACACTCTGCCCTCGACGCCGATCGGCTGCAGGGGATGTTGGGCATGCAGCGCCGGCCGCTGGCCGATGCCTATTGGGCGGCGGCCGATCCGCAGTTGCACTCCGGACCGAAGGCAGAGACGTTCGCCGAGTTCAGCGCCCGGGTCGATGCCTTCGGGGTCGAGCTGGCCAGGCTGCCCGACCGCTCGGTCCTGGTCGGCCACGGGATCTGGTTCGGACTGCTGTTCTGGAAGCTGATGGGCTTCACGGCCGACGACTCGGCGGGAATGCGAGCGTTCAGGAGGTTTCAGGCGGGACTGCCGATGCCGAACTGTGCGGTCTACGAGCTCGATGGTCCTCACGGCGGTCGCTGGAGCCTGCGCGCCGATGAGGCCGCAATGCGGGCAATCGCAAGGGTGGACGCTGCGGCGTATTCGTCACTGCTGGACGCCTCGGCGTCGAGCAGCTCTAGGGGATAAGGCGAGCGCCGAAGGGGGTGCGGAACTCCGCTGCCCCTTCTTGAGCGCTGTCCAGAAACACCGGAAAGGAATCACTGGTCTGTTCGTCCTGCGGTTGCGCCTCGACGATGGCCTTCTCGGTCGAGATGATCTCGGTTTCGAGCCGGTTGATTTGCCG
>JANXZN010000102.1 GCA_025355545.1 Rhizobacter sp. | reverse complement strand
CCAGGACATCCCGACCCAGGTCAGCCAGGCGATCTCGCACCGCGACGCCGACCTGTACGAACGCGCGCTGCATGCCGAACACATAGCTCGGGCCGCGCCAGCGGATCGCCTCGACGATGCCGTCGGGCACGCCCAGCGCCTCGACGACGAGGTCGCGCCCCAGGTCCTTCACGGCCTGATGGTGGATCGAGTTGATCTTGGCCTGGCGCACGGCCGGGTACAGCTGCGCCAGCCGCGTGCCCTGCACCAGGTTCACGTCGTGCAGCGCGCGTTCGTACAGGTCGGCGTCGCGGTGCGAGATCGCCTGGCTGACCTGGGTCGGGATGTCCTGGAACAAGGTGCCGCCCAGCGCCACGTTGATCAGCTGGCAGCCGCGGCAGATGCCGATCACCGGCTTGCCGGCCGCGACGAACGCGTTGAACAGGTCGATCTCGTAGCGGTCACGCACCCGGTCGCCCGACCACTCGGGAGTCAGCGGCGTTTCGCCGTAGCTTTCGGGCGCGACATCGGCGCCGCCCTGCAGCACCAGGCCGTCCAGGTGCTCGGCGTACGACGACAGACTCATCTCGCTGCGCCGGATCAGGCCCTCGCTCTCGATCGCCGGGATCATCACCGCGAGCACGTCCTTCGCGAGCACCCAGTGCGCGACCGACTGCTCGAGGTAGTGCAGGGTCTTGGTGTAGACGCCGCCGAGGTCGAGCACCGGCCCGACCGGGTGATGGATGCGCGCAGAGATGCCGATGATCAGGGGCCTGGGCATCAGAATGCCTCCGTGAAGAAGCGCTCGAAGTCGGCCGCTGCGCAGGCGCGCGGATTGGTCTGGTGGCAGATATCCTTCGACGCGATCTCGACCAGCCGCCCGAGGTGCTCGCGCCTCACCCCGACCGCGGCGAGCGACGGCGCGATGCCGATCTGGTGCTTCAGGTGCGCCAGCCACGGCACGAAACCGCTCGCCGACGCGACGCCCACCGCGTGCGCGAGTTCGGCGAACTTCGCCGGCACCGCTTCGAGGTTGAAGGCCATCACCGGCTCGATCATCAGCGCGTTCGCGAGACCATGGTGCAGGTCGCAGACGGTGCCCAGCGCGTGCGCGCAGGAGTGGACCGCGCCGAGATCCTTCTGGAACGCGATCGCGCCCATCATCGAGCTCATCATCATCTCGGCGCGCGCGCCCAGGTTGCCGGGCTCGCGCACCGCGGTCAGCAGCGCGCGCGCGGCGATGCGCACGCCTTCGAGCGCGATGCCGTCGCACAGCGGGTGGTAGGCCGGCGACAGATAGCTCTCGATGTTGTGCGTCAGCGCGTCCATGCCGGTCGCGGCGGTCACCGCCGGCGGCAGGCCGAGCGTCAGTTCGGGGTCGGCGAACACGAGCTTCGCGAGAATCGCGGGCGCGAAGATCACGCGCTTGACATGCGTCGATTCTTCGCTGATCACGCTGCTTCGGCCGACCTCGCTGCCGGTGCCCGAGGTGGTCGGCAGCGCGATGAAGTACGGCAATGCAGCCGCATCGATGGTACGCACCTGCGGGTGATCCCAGACGTACTCCATCACGTCGCCGGGGTGGGTGGCGAGCAGTCCGACGACCTTCGCGACATCGAGCGCGGCGCCGCCGCCGACGCCGACCACGCAGTCCGCATCGAAGGCCTTGTAGGCCGCCGCACCGTTCATCACCTGCGCGCCGGTCGGGTTGCCGGCCACGCCGGCATAGACCGCGACCGCGAGACCGGCCGATTCGAGCCCCGCCTTCAGCTCGCCGATCAGCGGCAGCGCGGCCAGGCCCCTGTCGGTGACGATCAACGGCCGCCGCAGGCCGCGCTCCTGCAGGTGCGGTCCGGCGAGCGCGCGTGCGCCGGGACCGAAGTGGATCGTGGTCGGAAAGGAGAATCGGGTGATGGCCATGACAGCGGTGGTCGTGAAAGACCGGCGGGCGCCGGTCAGATGATCTCAAAGTAGCGCTTCAGTTCCCAGTCGGTCACGCCGTCCAGCCACTGGCGCCACTCCCACTCGCGTGTCGCGGCGAAATGATCGACGAAGTCGTCGCCAAACCAGTCGCGCGCGACCTCCGACTGCTTGAAGACGCGCGTCGTCTCGATCAGCGTGCGCGGCGCGCGCGCAATGTGCTCGGCGCCCTCGTTGGTGCCGGTGATCGGCGGCGCGGTCTGCTTCAGGCCCTGCTCGACGCCGTGCAGCCCGGCGGCGATCACCGCGGCCATCGCGAGATAGGGGTTCACGTCGGCGCCGGGGCAGCGCGTCTCCAGGCGCGTGGCCTTCGGGCTGCCGGCGATGACGCGAAAGCTCGCGGTGCGGTTGTCCATGCCCCAGGTCGGCTTGACCGGCGCCCAGAAGCCGTCGACGAGCCGCTTGTAGCTGTTGATCGTGGGCCAGAACATCGGCGCCATTTCCATCAGGAAGCCGACCTGGCCGGCGAGGTAGCTCTCGAACAGCTTGCTCATCTTGCGCGGCGACTTGGCGTCGAAGAACAGGTTGTTCCTGCCGTCCGAAAGACTTTGATGGATGTGGCCCGAACAGCCCGGGTACTGCTGGCTCCATTTCGCCATGAAGCTGGGCATCACGCCGAAGCGCGCACCGATCTCCTTCGCGCCGGTCTTGAACAGGATCGCGCGATCGGCCTGCTCGAGTGCCTCGCCGAACGCGATCGCGACCTCGTAGACGCCCGGGCCGGTCTCGGTGTGCAGCCCTTCGATCGGCACGCCGAACGCGGGCATCTCGTCCATCAGCGCCTTGAAATACTCGCGCTTGTGGTTCATCCGCAGCAGCGAGTAGCCGAACATGCCGGGCGCGATCGGCTCGGGGCCGACGCCGTTCTTGGCGGCCCAGCTCTGCGGCGTCTCGGCGAAGTTGAACCACTCGAACTCCATGCCGGTCAGCGCCTGCACGCCCAGCTTCTCGGCGCGCTCGAGCACGCGCTTCAGGGTCTGACGCGGGCAGATCGGCGACGGGCTGCCGTCGGCGGTGACGAACTCGCCCAGGAAGAACGGCACGCCGTCGTCCCAGGGCACGGTGCGGTAGGTGTCGAGGTCGATCCGCGCCAGCGCATCGGGGTAGCCGTGCTGCCAGCCGGTCAGCGCGGTGTTGTCGTAGCAGTTGTCGCCGGCGTCCCAGCCGAACACGACGCTGCAGAAACCGAAGCCGCCGTTCGGTGGCGGCTGCGCCGCGCCGAGGAACTTGGCTATGTGCAGGTACTTGCCGCGCAAGATGCCGTCGATGTCGCTGACGGCGACCTTGACCTTGCCGGTGCCGCTGGCGCGCACCGCCTTCAGTGCGGGGTGTTCCTTGCCTGACTGCTTCCTTGCCACGGTCGCTCCCGAGTTGACTTCCTGCGCGATGAGGCTCAGCGCGCCCGGCCGAGCTCGTGCATCGCCGCGCCGATCGCGTTGACGGCCTGTTGCATCTCGAGTCGCCCGATCGCGCCGATGCAGCCGACGCGGAAGGTCGCGAGCTGCGTCAGCTTGCCGGGGTAGAGGATAAAGCCGCGCCGCTTCGCCTCGTTGTAGAAGGCCTTGAAATCGTAACTCGGCACCGCCGGCGCATGGAAGGTCACGATGATCGGGGCCTGCAGCGACGGGTGCAGAAACGGCTTGAAACCGAGGCCCTCCATGCCCTCGATCAAGGTGCGGCAGTTGTCGCTGTAGCGCGCCAGGCGCGCCGCCTGGCCGCCCTCCTCGGCGAACTGGCACAGCGCCTCGCCGAGCGCCGCAACCACGTGGGTCGGCGGCGTGAAGCGCCACTGACCGGTTCTTTCCATGCAGGCGTGCTGGTCGAACAGGTTCATCGCGAGCGAATGCGCGCAAGGTGGTCGTCAGCGGGCCGGGGGTCAGCAGGATGGCATAGGCGGACGCGCAAACCGTCGTCAACTGTTTCTTGAACATTGTTGACAATCGACACCGCCTGTCATCTACTCGTCATTCATGAGCCTCAAATTAGCCGCGGGCCGAGCGCCGGGCCGCTCCCGAGCCGGCCCGCATCCCCCCGGGGGATCGTCCGACGTATCCGTCGGACGAGGGGCTCCATTTCCACACCCCACGATCACCCTGCTGCAGACCAGCTCGCTGACGAACGTGGTGAAGGGCGAGCTCGAACGCATGATCCTGTCGGGCGAGCTCGCGCCCGGCGCCAAGCTGACCGAGGTGGCGCTGGCGGCGCGCCTGGGCGTGTCGCGCGGGCCGCTGCGCGAGGCCTTCCGCATGCTCGAGGAAGGCGGGCTGGTGCGCATCGAGAAGAACCGCGGCGTGTTCGTGCGCGACCTGCCGGTCGACGAGGCGGTCGAGATCTTCGACCTGCGCGCGGCGATGGACGAGCTCGTCGGCCGGCGCCTGGCCGAGCACATCCTGCCGGCGCAGCTGAAGGAAGTGCGTGGCCTGGTCGACCAGATGGAGCAGGCCGCGAAGGCGAAGGATGCCCCCGCCTACCACCTGCTGAACCTGAAGTTCCACGACCGTCTGGTCGAGCTCGCCGGCAACCGCAAGCTGACCGCGATCTACCGCAAGCTGATCAAGGAGCTGAGCCTGTTCCGGCGCCTGAACCTGGCCGACGGCTGGCTGATGCCGATCTCGGCCGGCGAGCATCGTGCGATCGTCAAGGCGATCGCGTCGGGCGACCCCGAGGCCGCCGGCCGAGCGATGTTCGAGCACGCGATCGAAAGCAAGGAACGCACGATCAAGAACAACCAGCGCCCGCCGCCGGCGCACGCAACCGCGCCGCGCGCGCTGCAGAAGAGCCCGCCATGATCCACGTCAACCAGCGCGGCTACGCGCTGCCCAAGCAGCCCACCGTGGTCGTCTGCGTCGACGGCTGCGAGCCCGACTACACTGCGCAGGCCGTCGCCCACGGCCGCATGCCGTGGCTGCAGCGCGTGCTGGCCGACGGCACGACGCTGATCGCCGACTGCGTGATCCCGAGCTTCACGAACCCGAGCAACCTGTCGATCGTGACCGGCGCCCCGCCCTCGGTGCACGGCATGCGCGGCATCTGCTTTTCGGCCGAGAAGGCCGACGAGGCGACGCTGGCCGAGAACGGCATCGCCGGCGTGCCCGCGCTGGTCGGCATGCCGGTGCCCTCGGTCTACAGCGCGGAGCTCTCGGAGTTCGTGTTCGCCGCCGGCGTCACACTGATGCGGCGCGATGCAACGACACACAAGCGCCCCCACGTGATCTACCTGCAGGACCTGCTGGACGACTGGCTGGGCAAGTCGACCGCGCGCGTGATCCTGCCGATCACCGACCCGTACGTGATGCACCACGGCACGCTCGGCTCGTTCGCGACGGTCTACCTGCCGGGTGCAGTCGATGTGGGCGCCCTGCTGACGCGGCTGACCGCGCAGCGCGGCATCGAATCGGCGTGGACGCGCGCGCAGGCCGCCGAGCGCTTCGAGCTGCCGGCCGGCCGCATCGGCGACATCGTCGTCGTCGCCGAGCGCTCCACGGTGATCGGCACGGCCACGGCGCGCCACGACCTGAGTGCGCTCGACGCGCCGCTGCGCTCGCCCGGCGGCGGCGCCGAGCAGCGCGTGCCGCTGATCCTGAACCGCGCCGTCGCCGGGCTGGACCCGCAACGCCGCTGGCGCAATTTCGACGCCTTCGAGCTCGCCCTCGATCACGCGCAATGACCGCATGAAGACCGTTCCCAACCATGGCATGAGCATTGGCGGCGAGACCGTCGGCGCCGAGCGCATCGGTGAGCGCTGCATGGTCGTGCGCAACCCGTTCAGCGGGCAGCCGATCGCCAGCGTCCCGAAGGCCACGCTGGCCGAGGTGCGCCGGGCGTTCGCGATCGCCAGGGCCTACAAGCCGACGCTGACGCGCTTCGAGCGCGCCAACTTCCTGAACCGCACCGCGGCGCTGGTGCGCGAACGCAGCACGCAGGTCGCGCAGCTGATCAGCGCCGAGTCCGGCCTGTGCATGAAGGACGCGAGCCACGAGGCCGGCCGCGTCGCCGACGTGCCGGTGTTCGGCGCCAACGAGTGCCTGAAGGACGACGGCCAGAACTTTTCGTGCGACCTGACGCCGCACGGCAAGAAGCGCCGCGTCTACACCCAGCGCGACCCGCTGCTCGGCGTGATCACCGCGATCACGCCGTTCAACCACCCGATGAACCAGGTCGCGCACAAGGTCGTGCCGAGCATCGCGACCAACAACCGGATGGTGCTCAAGCCCTCCGAGAAGGTGCCGCTGTCGGCCCTGCCCTTCGCCGACCTGCTCTACGAAGCCGGGCGGCCGCCCGAGATGCTGGCGGTCGTCACCGGTGACCCGCGCGCGATCGCCGACGAACTGATCACGCACGCCGACGTCGACCTTGTCACGTTCACCGGAGGTGTCGCGATCGGCAAATACATTGCGTCGAAAGCCGGCTACAAGCGCATGGTGCTGGAGCTCGGCGGCAACGATCCGATCATCGTGATGGAAGACGCCGACCGCGACGAGGCCTCGACCCTGGCGGTGCAGGGCTCGCACAAGAACTCCGGCCAGCGCTGCACCGCGGTCAAGCGCCTGCTGGTGCACGAGGCCGTCGCGGCGAGGTTCACCGAACTGGTCGTCGAGAAGACGCGCGCCCGGAGCTTCGGCGACCCGAGCGACGCCGAGGTCGAGATGGGCACCGTGATCGACGAGGCGGCGGCGCGTCTGTTCGAATCGCGCGTCGACGAGGCCGTGGCGCAGGGCGCGCGCCTGCTCGCCGGCAACCGGCGCGATGGCGCGCTGTACGCCCCGACCGTGCTCGACCGCGTGCGCCCGGGGATGACGGTCGCGCTGCAGGAGACCTTCGGCCCGGTGTCGCCGATCATCACGTTCCCGAACATCGACACGGCGATCCGCATCAGCAACGGCACGGCCTACGGGCTGTCGTCGGCGGTGTGCACGAACCGGCTCGACTACATCAGCCGTTTCGTCGCCGAACTGCAGGTCGGCACGGTCAACGTGCGCGGGGTGCCCGGCTACCGGCTCGAGCTCACGCCCTTCGGTGGCATCAAGGACTCGGGCCTGGGCTACGAGGAAGGCGTGCAGGAGGCGATGAAGAGCTTCACCAACGTCAAGACCTACTCGCTGCCCTGGAATTGAAGAACTTGTCGAGCGCATCGGGCCCGAGCGCCGGGCCGCCAAGAGCCACCGCGGGGCCCACGGACGTGGACCTTGCCGGGCCCGTCCCCTCGGGGGATCGACTGCGGTACTCCTCGGGCGAGAGGTCGTCATGATCCATCTGCTGAACCTGCTGGCCGCGATCGCGCTGCTCGTGTGGGGCACGAACATCGTGCGCACCGGCGTGATCCGGATCTTCGGCGAGAAGCTGCGCAGCTTTCTCGCCAGCAGCCTGAGCAACCGCTTCAAAGCCGTGCTCGCAGGCATCGCGGTGACGGGCCTGGTGCAATCGAGCACCGCGACCGCGGTTATCATCTCGTCGTTCGTCGGCAGCGGGCTGGTCGGCATGACCTCGGGCCTGGCGGTCATGCTGGGCGCCGAGGTCGGCACCAGCCTGATGACGGTGGTGTTCTCGTTCGACCTGTCGTGGTTGTCGCCGTTGCTGATCTTCATCGGCGTGGTGCTGTTCATCTCGAACGAGAAGAGCACCGCGGGCCGCTTCGGCCAGGTCGCGATCGGCTTCGGGTTGATCACGCTCGGGCTGCAGCTGATCGTCGCGGCGACCCAGCCGCTGATCGCGTCGCCGGCATTCCGCGGGCTGCTGGTCGCGCTGCCGAACGACGTGTTCCTCGACATCATCGTCGGCGCGCTGCTGACGATGGCGACCTACTCGAGCCTCGCGTTCGTGCTGCTGACCGCGACCCTGGCCGCCTCGGGCATCCTGCCGGTCACGGTTGCGCTCGGCCTCGTGCTGGGCGCCAACATCGGCGGCGGCATCCTGGCAATGCTGACGAGTTCCGGGCCGCCCGTCGTGCGCCTGCGCCTGCCACTGGGCAGCCTGCTGTTCAAGCTGGCCGGCTGCGCGATCGCGATCCCGCTGCTGCCGCAGATCCACGTGCTGCTGCAGGAATACATCCCGACGATGCACGCGCAGGTGATCGCCTTCCACCTCGGCTTCAACGCGATTCGCGCGCTGCTCTTCATCGGGCTGACCGCGCCGATGGCGCGGCTGGTCGAGAAGCTGCTGCCAGCGCCGCCCGCGCAGTTCGGCCCGGCGCGACCGCGCCACCTCGACCCCTCGGCACTGGCCACGCCGTCGCTGGCGATCAGCTGCGCGGCGCGCGAGGCCCTGCACCAGGCCGACGTGGTCGAGACCATGCTGGGCGGCATCCTGCCGGTGCTGCGCGACAACGACCTCGTGCTCGCCGAACAGCTGCGCAACATGGACGACACGGTCGACGAACTCTATTCGGCGATCAAGTTCTACCTGACCCAGATCTCGCGCGAGGCGCTGTCGGAAAGCGAGGGCCGGCGCTGGACCGACATCGTCTCGTTCACGATCAACATGGAGCAGATCGGCGACATCATCGAGCGCGTGATCCAGGACATCGAGGACAAGAAGATCCACAAGAACCGGCGCTTCTCCGA